>JAOAHD010000016.1 GCA_026415395.1 Candidatus Binatia bacterium
GGCGCAGACCGACTGGTGCAGCCAGCCGCTGGCGATGAAGGCGCTGGTGGTCCAGACGGCCAAGGACCGTGCCAAGCGGCGGGTGGTGATCCGCACCACGGCCTTCGACGGCACCCTGCCACGACCGAAGAAAAAATCCAGTATGCTGCGCCTTACCTGTTACCCGTAACCTGCAACGGCATCCCGCAGTGTGCAAAGGGGTGCGGGAGCCCAAGGCTCCCGCACCCCTTTTTTTCGCCGCAGGCTGACTTGCGTCTCGCCGAGAGAAACGGCACGCAGACGGTATGACTTACCAGGACATTCTTTACGAAAAATGCGATGGGGTTGCGTGGATCACCATCAACCGGCCGGAGCGCCGCAACGCGTTCCGAGCGCAAACTGTGGATGAAATGATCCATGCATTTCGCGATGCCTGGGCCGACGAGGGCATCGGCGTTGTCGTGCTCACTGGCGCTGGCGACAAAGCCTTCTGCTCGGGTGGCGACCAGAAGGAACGCGGCCCCTCCGGCTACGCCGGACGCACAGGAATTGGGCTCAATGTGGCCGAGCTACACAGCGTCATTCGCAACATCCCCAAGCCGGTGATCGCCATGGTCAATGGCTACGCCATCGGCGGGGGTCACGTGTTGCACGTGGTCTGCGACCTCACGATCGCTGCGGACACCGCCATTTTCGGACAGGTCGGACCGCGCGTCGGCAGCGTCGATCCCGGCTTCGGCACAGCCTATTTGGCGCGCATCGTGGGGGAAAAGAAGGCACGGGAGATTTGGTTTTTGTGCCGACAGTATAGTGCACAAGAAGCGCTGGCCATGGGGCTGGTCAACAAAGTGGTTCCGGCGAGCGAGTTGCGTGCCGAGGTGGAGCGCTGGTGCCAGGAAATCTTGAGCATGAGTCCGACCGCACTGAAGCTCGCCAAGCAGTCCTTCAATGCCGACACGGAACACATCAATGGCATTACCGAGCTTGGGTTTGCGGCATTGGAGCTCTACTATCAAACCCCCGAATCGCAGGAGGGCCTCAAGGCCTTTCTGGAAAAGCGCAGGCCAAATTTTCGCGCTGCCCGAAAGCGCACGTAAGTAATGGGAGCGCCTCGCAAAGAGAGCGTGTTTGCGAAGTACACTCGTGGCACTCTCCTAACGGTTCACCAGCCTGCAAGAAGGAGGCACCCACGAAAGTTCGCATGAGGAAATCGCACGCAAAACGGCAACGACGGTCACCAATGAACAACAGGGAAAGTGCAGGGGCAGCAGCCGCCCGCCGGTCGCGGCGCCACGCCACCCTCGAGGATGCCATTGAGCTGGCTGTTCGTGCGCACCGCGGTGCCACGGACAAGGCGGGCGCTCCATACATTCTGCATGTCTTGCGGGTGATGCTGGCGGTAGAAGGAGATGTTGCGCGCATGGCGGCTGCGTTGCACGACGTGGTCGAGGACACGAGCTACACGCCCGACGACTTGCGCAGGCTCGGGTTCCCGGTCGAAGTCGTCGACGCGGTGGACGCGCTCACCCGCCGCCCAGGCGAACTTTACGAAGATTTCGTACGGCGTGCGGCTGCCCACCCGATTGCTCGTCAGATCAAGCTCGCCGACTTGGAGGACAACATGGATATCCGCCGCTTACCGCACCTGCGCGAGGCTGACCTCGAGCGGCTCGCACGCTACCGAGCCGCATGGGAGATCCTCGCCAGTGCCAAGCCCGCCGACCACTCTTCTCCGGCGCCCGCTTCCCTCAGCTCTCCGCCACGCCAGCGGGGGAAGCGAATTCGCCAGTAAGGACCAAGTCGTTGCGGTGAATGGCCTCGTCGGTGCCCTTGTATCCCAACACCATCTCGATTTGGCTCGTGTGCAAGCCGCGAATGCGTTCGAGCTCGCTAGCGGCGTAGTTCACGAGTCCGCGAGCAAACTCCTCGCCCGATTCGGTTACGCAACGCACGCAGTCCCCAGCATCGAATTTGCCTTCGACCGCACGAATTCCCGAAGGGAGCAAACTGCGCCCCTTGAACACGACCGCTTCGAACGCCCCGCGGTCGACCGTGATTGTGCCTGCCGGACGGAGCGTGTAGGCGATCCAGTGTTTTCTCCGTTGCAACCGATCCGCCCGCGGCAAGATCAGCGTTCCCACCCGCACGCCCGGATCGAACACGCGGAGTAGCGTGCCCGGCTGCAAGCCGCTCGCAATCACAGTAGGAATGCCGGCGTGAGCCGCCTTGCGCGCCGCCGCCAGCTTGGACGCCATGCCACCTGTGCCTAAGGGGCCTTGGCCGTCCACCACAATGGAGGCGGTGCGCCGCGGGTGTGCAATCAGCTCCACCAACTTTGCCGACGGGTCGCGCTGTGGGTTGTTGGTGAATACCCCCTCGACGTCACTCAACAACACCAGGAGATCGGCTTCGACCAAGCCGGCAACCAATGCGGACAAGTTGTCGTTATCGCCAAAGTTCCGTAACTCTTCCGTGACCACCGTATCGTTTTCGTTGGCAACCGGAAGAATGCGCGCCTGCAGCAGTTCCTGCAAAGTGTGGCGTGCGTTGAGGTATCGGCGGCGCGAAGCGAGATCATCGTGCGTCAGAAGAATTTGCGCTACTTGCACTCCGCGCTCGGCCGCGTAGCGCTTGTAAAGCGCCATCAAGTCGATCTGTCCCACGGCCGCCGCCGCTTGCCGCTCTGGAATCGAACGTGGCCGATGACGCTTGCCCATACGCGCCATTCCCGCAGCCACAGCGCCTGAGGTCACCACGACCACAGCGATCCCACGCTGGTGGAGCGCGCAGATGTCGCTTACCAGCGAAGCGAGCCGTGCCTCGTCAATGCCGTCGGCGCCAGAGAGAATGCTGCTGCCAATCTTCACGACAGCACGGCGCACCTGCCGGAGCCACTGTTGTTTGGCAGCTAGTTGGTCCGTCATGCCGGCAACTCGGGCTGCGGAACGTTGGCGTCGGTGTCGTGAGGTGCCTCCGCACAGCGGAGCTCGCGCCAGCGCTGCCCGACAAGTTTCATGAGCGCTTGCACGCCTTCCCCTGTGGCAGCCGAGATCGGGTGTACCTCGATACCCCGTGCAACGAGCCGCCGCTCTACCTCAGCGAAGCACCGCCGGGCGCCGTTCAAGTCGATTTTATTCGCCGCCACCATTTGCGGCTTCCGCGCCAGGCGAGGGTCGAAGGCAGCGAGTTCGCGGTTAATCTTGTCGAAATCCTCCACAGGGTCGCGCCCACTCAGACCTCCGACATCCAAAACGTGCAATAAGAGCTTCGTCCGTGCCACGTGGCGCAGAAAGCGATCGCCTAGGCCCTGCCCCTGATGGGCGCCCTCGATCAGACCGGGAAGGTCAGCCAACACAAAACTCAAG
This sequence comes from Candidatus Binatia bacterium, assembly GCA_026415395.1. Classification (NCBI taxonomy): domain Bacteria; phylum Candidatus Binatota; class Binatia (SeqCode); species Binatia bacterium. The sequence goes on from JAOAHD010000016.1 coordinate 3,345, forward strand.
TCCTCATCCGCCCGAACAACACCCAGGTGAGGAACGAGGGTGGTAAACGGGTAATCGGCCACCCTAGGCCGCGCCGCTGACACGCGGCGGAGCAAACTCGACTTGCCCACGTTCGGAAAGCCGATCAAACCCACGTCGGCCAACAGTTGCAGCTCCAAACGGAGCCGACGCTCTTCGCCAGGCGTGCCGGGCTGGGCATACCTCGGTGCCTGATTGGTCGGCGTGGCGAAATGCATGTTGCCTTTCCCCCCACGCCCACCTCGCGCCACCACGACCCGCTCCCCTGCTTTTTGAAGATCGGCAAGAAGCTCACCCGTATCGGCGTCGTACACCAAGGTTCCACAAGGCACCCGGGCCACGACGTCCTCTCCACGCTTGCCGTACTGTTGCTTCCCACGCCCATGCTCCCCCCGTTTGGCGCGGAGTTCGGGCTGAAAGCGGAAGTCCAGCAAGGTGCTCAGGCCTTCGTCCGCAACCAGCACCACATCCCCCCCGTCGCCCCCATCGCCACCATCTGGCCCGCCCCTAGGGCGATATTTTTCGCGGCAAAAGCTCACGCACCCTCGCCCGCCATCGCCGCCGCGCACGTAGACTTCTACCTCGTCGACGAACTTCATGACCGCGCTATCTTAGCGTTCCGACCGACTTGCCGAAACGCAGCGTGCGGCAGCAGCCTTTTGTCGCAGGCCGAGTTGCGTGATTTACGCGGGAAGCACGTGCACTTGCCGCCGGTTCCGGCCCATGCGTTCGTAGTGCACGATGCCGTCGATCTTCGCAAACAAGGTGTAGTCGCGGCCCATCCCCACGTTTTGCCCGGGGTAAATCTTGGTGCCCAATTGGCGCACAAGGATGTTCCCTGCCTTAGCCCGTTGGCCGGCAAAGATCTTCACACCGCGACGTTGCCCCTGGCTATCCCGACCGTTGCGTGTACTGCCCTGTCCTTTCTTATGCGCCATGGCTTCACGCTCCCACTTGGATGGATGTGACCCGGATCTCCGTGAATGGCTGCCGATGGCCGTACCGGCGCCGATAGTTCTTCCGGCGCTTTTTCTTGAACACGAGGATTTTCTTTGCCTTGCCCTGGCGGACAACCCGCGCAATCACTTTTGCTCCGGGCACCATCGGCTGACCTACCTTGAGGCCACTCGCATCGCTTGCCACCAGCACCTCGGAGAATTCGATGCTACTACCAGGTTCTGCCTCGACCTTCTCGATGCGCAGGACTTCACCCGGTGTTACCCGGTACTGCTTCCCTCCGGTACGGATTACAGCGTATTCCATGGGCAGGTCTCCCCGAAACGAGCGAAGCGCTCTTGATAGACGAGGCGCCAGGCTTTGTCAACGCGGCCTTCCCTATCAGCAGCGCGCCGCACAGCGGGAGCTGAGGTTCTAAGCGAGCCAGCCTCAGACGTCCAGTTTCGCAGTGGGTTCCACCGGAGCGGTCCGGGCATGAACGCGGCGAACCGACTGCTGCGGTGGAGTGCTCGGTCCACGGAAGCAAGAGAACCCCTCGGCCGCTCCTGCACATCTACCCCGAGCCTTCAGCCGTGGGCTCCCCAAGGAAACGCCAGAGTCGCACGTCGGCGCAGGCGACGCGGCCCGATTCTTTGCTAAACAGGAGTTCATGCCCACGATCGCTCTCGACGCCATGGGAGGGGACCATGCGCCTCATGAAATTGTGAAAGGCGCGGCCTCGGTGAGCCTGGAAACGCAAATTGACGTGATCCTCGTGGGCGACGAACGGCAAATTCAAGCGGTGCTCGACCGGGTTCAGTACCGTCCCGAACGCCTGCAGGTGCGACACACAGAGCAAACCATTGGCATGGCAGAAGAGCCGCACGAGGCGGTGAAGAAGAAACCACGATCCTCTTTGCTCAAAGCCATTCAGCTGGTAGCCGAAGGCGAAGCTGATGCCGCGGTGACTGCTGGAAACACCGGCGCTGCTGTGCTGGCCTGTGCCCGGCATTTCCGCCCACTTCCAGGCATCCGGCGGGCCGGACTCGCCTCGGTATACCCAAGGCAAACGGAGTACCCGGGGCAGGACCAGCTCGCCTTGCTGCTCGACGTCGGGGCCACGATTCGCTGCGAGGCGACGGAACTCGTGCAGTTTGCCATCATGGGAAGCGCGTACGCGCGGCGAATCTCCAAAGTGCCGAGCCCGCGCGTGGGTCTCCTCAACATGGGCAGCGAGGAGAACAAGGGCGGCGAGACCTTGGTCGAAGCTTACCGCCGCCTGAGTCGGATTGCTGGACTGAACTTTGTCGGCAACATCGAGGGTCATGAACTGATTAAAGGCAGGGCAGACATCATCGTCACCGAAGGTTTCACTGGCAACGTGGTGTTGAAGCTTCTGGAAGGCATTGCAGATAGCCTCAGCGACCTCGCGGGCACGGCAGCCCGTGAAAGCTGGCGCTACCGGCTCGGGCTCCGGGTGCTTGAAAGTGGGCTCGAGCGACTGCGGAGCCTCACGGATTACACAGCTTACGGCGGGGCGCCCATCCTCGGTTTCGAGCACCTGCTGATCAAGGCCCACGGGCGGTCGCAAGCTCGCGCCGTGAGTAACGCGGTGAAAGTCGCGGCCAAGGCTGTACGCGACGGTGTTGTCCGGGAGATTCAAGCGACACTGGAAAGCTTATAAAAACCGGCGTCATGGCAGCCCCGACCGCAAGCTTTCCGATTGTCTTCCGCTGGGACCTCGACAAAACCTACTTGCGCAACGAGTTCGACAGCCTGCGTGACCTCGTCAAGATTCCGTTCGAGAAACCGGAAGACAAGGTCACCGTACCCGGCGTTGTCGCCCTGATCCGCAACCTCCGCCGCGTTGCCCGCCAGCACCGGCGGGAGGTCCGCGTGTTTTTCATTTCCGCAAGCCCGCCGCAAATTGCCAAAGCCATCAAAGAAAAGCTCGCCCTCGACGGCACCGAATACGACGGCATCACGTTCAAGAACCAACTCCAGCACATCATGCGCGGGCGCTTTCGCAACTTGCGGGAGCAAGTGGGTTACAAGCTCACGGTCCTGTTGCGCCAGCGGAGCGAATTCCCCTCTGAGGCGCGCGAGGTACTCTTCGGGGACGATTGGGAGTCCGACCCCATCATTTACTCGCTGTACGCTGACATTGTCGCCGGCCGGCTTTCCGCAGAGGATTTGCCGGTGATTCTGAACCGCATCGGCGTCGATCCCGAGCTTATCGCGGAGGCACGGCAGCTTGCGTCCACTATGCTTCTTGGCGAGGTGGTCGAGCGGATTTACATCAACCTCGAGCGTCGCTCGCCCCCGAAACTCTTCGAGCCTTTTGGCCCTCGGCTGATTCCGACCTTTGACTACTTCCAAAGCGCAGCGTGCCTGTATCAAGACCAACATCTTGACATTCAGGGCGTGGCCGAAGTGGCGCATGCTGTCCTGCTCGAGGCTGGGCTTACTCCTCGCCAGCTTGCAAACTCGCTCGCCGATATTTGTCGCCGAGGGTACCTGCATCCGCAGGTTCGCGAGGTGCTCGAGTGGGAACTCACGCGGCGAGAGATCTTGCCGCGGCCTCGGCAGCAGAGCCTGCTCACACGGTTCCGCTCGTGGGTTCAGGCGCGAAGCGGTCGCGCCCGCGCCCTCCCCCGCCCGTTACCGCCGCGCCAGCCAGACATCGACTATCTGGCGCTCGTCGAGCACTGGCAGCAACGGCACATCCAAATCGAGAGAGAGGCAATGTCCTGAGCAAGAGGAAATCGGAAATGACCGCAAGCAAGCTTTACGTGGTTTTGGTTACGACGGCGAGCCTGGAGGAAGCAACCAAGATCGGGGAACACTTAGTCTCCGAGCAGCTTGCCGCATGCGTCAACATCGTCGGTCCGATTCGCTCACTTTACTTGTGGGACGACAAGCTCAACAACGACAGCGAGTATTTGCTGATCATCAAAGCGGGCGCAGAAAATTACGCCGCGCTCGAACAGGCAGTGCGCGAGCGGCATTCCTACCAGGTGCCGGAAATCCTCGCGCTTGAAGTTGCCGGGTGCTCACCGGCTTACCTCCAATGGGCCCTCTCCGCGCGGCCCAAATCGCCAAACGCGTAAAGCCTGCAGTTTGGGCCGGGCCGGAATCCCGTTCCCCGAGCCGGGATTCCGCACCCGGTCCCACCACCACCCGGCGGGCGAGTGGTGGCCCCCCTTCAGCCCCCAGGCCGTCAGAGCTTGCGCAAACTACTCGCTGTTGGTTCCCTCCCCTCGATGCGCAAGCCACCGGTATCGGCAAGAGCGGCAATCTTTCGCTGCACGGGATGCTTGCGGGCAATTTCGAGCTGCTTGATGCGAATTCGGAGGTTATTGGCACTATCCGCATTCGCCAGGGCTTGCTCTTCAGAAATTCGGCCTTGTGCGTAGAGGTCGTACAGTGCTTGATCGAACGTCTGCCCGCCTTCCTGCGTGCTATTCTCCATCGCCTCCTTCAGCTTATCGATTTCGCCGCGCTTAATGAGTTCTTTCACGTACGGAGTATCGACGAGGATCTCCAACGCCGCCACACGCTTGCCGTCAACTCCGGGAACCAGCCTTTGCGAAATGATGCCGCGCAAGTTGAGCGAAAGCTGCAGGTAAATCTCCGGGTGGCGCGAAGCGGGGAAGAAATTCATGACCCGCTCGATTGCTTGGTTCGCATTGTTGGAGTGCAGCGTGGCCAGGCACAGATGACCCGTTTCCGAAAAGGTGATGGCCGCTTCCATTGTTTCCACGTCACGCACTTCGCCAATCAAGATCACGTCCGGAGCCTGTCGCAAGGTATTCCGCAGTGCTTCGTTGAACGAGACCGTATCGAAGCCCACTTCTCGTTGGCTCACGATGCACTTTTTGTGCGGGTGAATGAACTCGATGGGATCCTCGATGGTGAGGATGTGCCCAGTGGAGTTTTCGTTGCGGTAGTCGATCATGGCCGCAAGCGTGGTCGACTTGCCCGAGCCGGTCGCTCCGGTCACGAGCACGAGCCCACGGCGGCTCATGGCGATGTCTTTGAGAACGGGTGGTAACCCAAGCTCATCTAACGTGGGGATCCGGGTTTTGATTTGCCGGATCACCACCCCAACGACGCCTCTCTGGCGGTACACATTGATGCGGAAACGTCCGAGCCGGTCCGAGGCAATCGCTAAGTTCATCTCCAATTTTTCGTCGAACTGCGCCCGCTGCCGTTCGCTCATCAGCGAGTGCGCAAGGAGCTCCACCTCCCGGGAGGTTAGCGGTGTGGTGCCGTACGGCTGGTTGAACCCCTCCACACGGAACATCGGTGGGCTGTCGGCCGTGAGGTAGAGATCCGAGGCATTCCGCGCCACCATCTCGGCAAGCAGCTCGCGGATATCTGGCATCGCTACCGACCTCCGTGACTAGCGGCCGAGGAAGGGCCGCGAGGCCTTGAGCGGCGAGCTCGCGCGCGCTTCCGGGCGCGCGCCCGTCGTCTCCGGTCCGAAGAGATTCGGCGTCAACGTGCGCGACTGTGCCTCTTCCTTCGTAACGAGTCCGCGCGCCACGAGATCGAGCAACGCCATGTCGAGCGTTTGCATGCCCCAGGCCTGGCCTGTCTGCAAAGCCGACGGGAGCTGATGAATCTTGTTTTCCCGGATTAGATTGCGCACCGCCGGCGTGCCAATGAGAATTTCCAGCGCCGCAATCCGGCCACCGGTTTTTTTCTTCACCAACGTTTGCGTGATGATCGCCTGAATGGATTCGGCAAACATGGCACGAATCTGCCCCTGCTGGGCTGCCGGGAACACGTCGATAATTCGGTCCACCGTTTTTGGCGCACTCGAAGTGTGCACGGTGGCGAAGACCAAGTGCCCGGTCTCGGCAGCCGTGAGGGCCAGAGAAATCGTTTCCAAATCGCGCATTTCGCCAACGAGAATCACGTCGGGGTCCTCACGCAAGGCCCCGCGCAACGCAGCGTTAAAGGACATCGTGTGCGGACCCACTTCACGCTGGTTTACGAGACACTTCTTCGAGCGGTGCACGAACTCAATCGGGTCCTCAATCGTGAGAATATGGCCCTCGTAGGTCTCGTTGATGAAGTCGATCATTGCCGCCAGTGTGGTGGATTTTCCTGACCCGGTCGGGCCGGTCACCAACACGAGGCCCTTTTCTTTCTTGCAGATCTCTTTGATCACGGGCGGCAACCCCAACTCGTCGATCGTCATCACCTTCGTTGGGATGGTGCGGAAGACAGCCGCCTCGCCCTTGCGGGTGCGGAATACGTTGACACGAAACCGCGCCACTTCCCCCAACTCAAAGGAGAAATCCACATCGTTGGTTTCCTGAAATTGTTTGCGCACCGCATCGGTCATGATGTCGAACACCATGCGGTGCACCTCGTCGGGCGTCAGCGGCGGATGCTCGATCCGCTTCATGTCGCCATGGATGCGGACCATCGGTGGTTCGCCGGAGGACAAATGCACATCCGACGCGCCTTCGCGGTGGGCAAAGGTTAAGAGCTGCGTAATGTCCATCGCCATACGGGCTACCTCACAACCAACGCCGCCTGCTGGCCTGCAAGCACTGCGCCAAATGCACCGCCCCACCATCACCTTCCGCTATCTCATGGCAAGGGACAGTCTTTGTTATCTGCGCAGCATGGGAAACCCGCCAAACTGTCAACTCAGTAACGTCGTCCTGCCAGAGTTTGTCCGCGCACTGCCGCCGAACGGCAAAGTGCCAGCTTTTGACACCACCCGACGGAGGATTCACGCTGGCTGCAGCGATGCCAGCATGACGCTCATGAGAATATTGCTGAACCCGTGATAGAAGGCAGGCACGAGCAGATTCGTTGTGCGGGCCCAAAGCCATCCGTAGAGCAGGCCGGGGAAGAACACAATCAGTCTTCCGGGGCCACCGTTAAACACGTGGCACAGCGCGAACAGGGCGTTGGCGTACAAAAGGCCGGGCCCGCACCGGGCACCGAACCACTGCCAGCGTCGTGGCCACACTCGGTCGAACTCCGTTTGCATGTACGCTCGAAAGAAGAACTCCTCGGAAAGGCCGACTCCGAGCAAGTGATCCGCTGCAAGCCGAGCAAAATTGTCCGGCAGGCGGAAGGAAAATTGCTGCCCTTGGTACCAAACTCCGAAGCCGTAGTGCCCCACCAGGTAAGGAACGAACACCAGCATGAGCACTGCCGCGTGAAAGCGCAGTCCGGGGATTCCCTCGAGCGTAAGGCCGAAGGCGTCCAAGTCGCGCTTGTTCCAAAGCAGGTACAGGAGCGGAACGAAAATCCACACGGCTGAAATGTGCGACCACAACGCCAGGGGTAAGGCGATCGCGAGCAGGAGAAGCGCGGCGAGCGCAGGGCGAAAGCGAGTGGGTACGGAACTCACCGGCTGTCCTCGACTCGAACGATCACTGGAATGACCCCGAGGCGTTCCACCCTCCGCGCGTGGGCGCGGGCCTCCTCGTGGCGGCGGAAGCGCCCTAGCCGAACACGGTAGTACGTTTGTCCGTTCAAACGCCACGCTTGTACCCGGACCGTAGAAAATATGGGCTGCAGAGTACGGCGAAACCGTTCGGCGTCACTCCGCCTGGCAAAGGCGCCGAGCTGTATGCTGTACACCGCTTGTCGGATCACTGGCTCCTCGAACCCAAGGACTTCCAACCGCACGCGTGCCGTGCCCGGACCGATAATTCCGAGCACACGGGCGGCCGCATACGAAAGATCGATGATACGCCCGCGAACGAAGGGGCCGCGGTCATTGACCCGCACTTCGACCTGCCGTCCGTTATCCAAGTTAGTCACCAAAACGCGTGTCCCCAGTGGAAGGCTGGGGTGTGCGGCTGTGAGGTCGTATTGGTCGAACACTTCCCCACTTGCGGTCTGGTTGCCATGGAACCCCGGGCCATACCATGAGGCTATTCCTTCTTGCCTCGCGCCGACACGCGGCTCGATGGGCGGCCGTGGGCGGAACCAGCCGCACCCGCCAACCAGCACCACCAACCCAACCACCAACGCACCGTGCAGCGCTTTCCGCATTGCCACGAGCGAGGATCAACCACTTCCCGCAACGGTCAGCCTGCCAATCAAGAGCGTGGGGGCAGCCACGCTGCGCCGCAATTCGAGATCGCTGCCCACCGCCTCGATCTGCGCCAACATGTCGCGCAAGTTGCCGGCGATCGTCACCCCTTCGACAGGAAAGGTGAGTTCTCCATTCTCGATCCAAATTCCACTGGCTCCCCGCGAGTAGTCACCAGTCGTTAAGTTTACGCCGAAGCCAATGAGGTTGGTCACGTAAAAGCCGCGCGAGACCGAACGAATGATCTCCTCCGGGGCTACACTGCCTGGACAGAGGAAAAGGTTCGTTGGCGCTGCGGCTGGAGCGGAGCTTACCGCGCGACTGGCGTTGCCCGTGCTCCTCGCAAATCCCAACCGCCGCGCCGCGTATGTATCGAGCAAGTACGAACGCAGGTAACCTTCCTCCACAACACACGTGCGGCCTGTGCCCACTCCCTCGGCATCGAAGGGTTTCGAGCCAATTCCCAGCGGAATGCGGCCATCGTCGATGATGTTCACGAATGAAGGGGCAATGCTCTCCCCGAGCCGGCCGGCGAGGAACGAGGTTCCCCGATGGATCGACTGGCCCACCACGGCCTGGGCCAAATGCCCGAGCAGGGAGGCTGCCGTTTCCGGATCGAACACCACGGGAACTTGGCACGTGGCCACACGCCGGGCATCGAGGCGGCGAAGCGCTCGCTCCGCAGCCCTCCGCCCTACCTCCTCTGCGGCTGCCAGCCGATCGCGCCGGCGTGCCACGGAGTACCAGTAATCGCGCTGCATTCCATCTGTGCCTTTGGCTACAGGAACCACGGAAATGCTCATCAAGCTGTGTTTGTAGCTGCCTCGGAAACCCGCAGTGGAGGCGTAATAAAGCTCGACCGCGTCGACCGAGCACTCGGCTCCCTCCGAGTTCACGATGCGCGGGTCATAGGCCAAAGCGCTCTCTTCCGCTCGCTCTGCGATCGCACGAGCTTCCTCGGGGGTCACTGCCGCGATTTGCGGGTCGAATAACTCCAGATTGGGGTAGGTGCGCGTCAAGCTTTCCTCCTCGGGAAGGCCCGCGTAACGATCCTCGACAACCACTTTTGCCAACGCGCACGTGGCGGCAGCAAACTCCCGGATCCCGCTCGAGGTAAGATCCGAGGTTGACGCTACCGCACTGCGGCAACCGATGAACACACGGAGGCCGAGCCGCTTTTCCTCAGCCTGCGTTACCTTCTCCAAACTTCCGCGGCGCACACCCACTTGTAATTCTCGCCCGCGGACAGCCACCACATCCGCGGCGGTGGCACCGCTGGCCGCCGCACTCTCCAACGCTAGTTCTGCAACTTCTGCAAGAGATACACGCATGGCTCAACCCTGCGGCTTGGTGCCACCGACCGTAAGCCCGTCGATCCGTACCGTGGGAAGCCCCACACCAACGGGGACAGACTGTCCGTCCTTCCCACAGGTGCCAATGCCTTCGTCCAAAGCGAGGTCGTGGCCAACCATCGTGATGCGCTTGAGTACCTCAGGGCCGTCGCCAATCAACGTGGCACCCTTTACCGGGCGAGTCACTTTCCCGCCCTCGATCAGGTACGCCTCGCTGGCAGAGAACACGAACTTGCCGTTCGTAATGTCGACTTGTCCGCCCCCAAAGTAGACGGCGTACAAACCGCGGTCGACGGAGCGAATAATTTCCTCCGGGTCGTGCTCCCCGGGAAGAAGGAATGTGTTCGTCATCCGCGGCATCGGCGGGTGAGCAAACGATTCACGCCGACCGTTCCCCGTCGGCCGCATTCCCATCAACCGAGCATTCAGCCGATCTTGCAAGTACCCCGTGAGCACCCCCTTTTCGATCAGCACCGTGCGGCCGGTGGGCGTGCCCTCATCGTCGACGTTCAGCGAGCCCCGGCGATTGGGGATGGTACCGTCGTCGACCACCGTGCACAGCGGGGAAGCCACCACTTGACCGAGACGTCCGGCAAATGCCGACACTCCCTTCCGGTTGAAGTCGCCCTCCAAACCATGCCCCACGGCTTCGTGCAACAAAATCCCCGGCCAGCCTGGCCCCAGCACGACGATCATTTCCCCTGCCGGAGCATCGACCGCACCGAGATTCCGAATGGCCTGCTCCGCCGCTTTTCGCGTGAACGACAAATAGCGATCGTTCTCCAGCAAGTACTCGAACTCCACCCTCCCCCCACCGCCGTAACTCCCCTGTTGGCGATTGCCCGATTCCTCAGCAATGCACGTCACCTGCATGCGGACGAGCGGCTGCACGTCGCCAACAACCAAGCCATCCGCTCGCGCGATGAGGATCACCTTGTGCTCCACCACAATGCTGGCGAGCACGTTACGGATGCGATGGTCGAAGCGCCGGGCATACTCATCCACCCGAGCGAGCATACGCACCTTCTCATCCGGCGGCACTTCGATTGGAGCTTGCTGCAACGGGTAGAGATCATGCCGAGGTCGCTCGAACCGCACCGCCACCGACTGCTCTTCTCCCCCCTGCCAAGCAATCGCCTCCGCGGTGCGTATCGCCAGCCGCAGGCTTTCCAAGGTCACATCGTCTGTATGCGCGTATCCAGTCTTGTCACCGACGACGACGCGGGCCCCGACTCCTTGCGATACAGACCTTGTGGCCGACTTGACCAATCCATCCTCGAGGCTCACCGCTTCGAGGCAGCGAAACTCAAAGTACAAATCTGCATCGTCACAACGGCGACGCAGCGCGCCGCCGACCCCTTCCTCGAGCCAGCGGCGCTCGATTCCTAGCTCTTCGAAGAAGAACTTTTGCGGGTCTCGCGCTCTCAAAATCAAACTCGTACGCCCAGACATACATTTTCCAGCTTACCGGCCCCGACCATGCCGAGCAAATCGGGATGGCGCACCGTTGAGATCTCCAGGTCCGGTCCGAACGGGATCAGGGCCCCTGCGCTCGAGGTGGCGGGCAGGCAGTGGCCCGTTCGCGGTGCAGCACGAGTTTGGTAACCGGTTCCCCCAGGGTGGGAGCCGAGCCCAACTCCCGCCCTCGGGTCGTCGACCGCGCGGCGGGCGTGAGGGCAGGCTGAGTTAAAAATAAACCGTGAGCCCGCCCCGCGCCCAGAAAGGATTGCCAGGAGTGAAGTGAATATCGGGTGGCGGATCCTCGTGCGTACCTTGCAACCCCGGTCGGATGGAGCAAGGCGTACCGGGGTGGCGGGCCGGGTCTTGCAATTCTCCCAAGAGGCAGGACGTGTCGGAAAACTGCGCCTCGCGCCAGTCGCGATCGAGCAAGTTGAGCAGTGCCAACGAAGCCTCGACGTTCTTCCAGCGATAGCGGGCGAGAAGGTCGAGCAACGTGTAGCCACGGGCAGTCAGCGAACGATCCTCGATTGCGGGGCGATCGCCGAGGTACCGAACGCGCAATGCAGTTTCGAACCCCGCCAGCGGGTTTAGGGTGATTCCCCCATTCATCAGTAGCGTGGGGGCAAGAGGCACCGCTTCTCCGGTGTCGCGAAAACGGGGATCGGCATAGGCCAAGTCGTAGTCGACAAAAAGCCAGTCCATGGCTTGATAGCGTGTCTCGAAGTCGACACCCCAGCGCCGCGTTTTTCCTGCCGGCTCGAAGGTGCCCCCGGCCCCGATTTGTTGGTTCCCGGCGTCACCCGAAAACACCAACTCGCTATCCAAATCCAACAACCAAAGAGCTGCAGCCAAGTCGATCCGGTCGAATTGGCGCGTGCGCGCACCCACTTCGTAACCGAGGGAACGGGTCAGTGGGCTCTGCAACGGACCCGCTAGCATGGGGTAATTTTTGGCCAGCAACGCATTCCGTGCATCATTGGAGTGAAACCCCATTCCGAAATTGAAGTAGATGTCGGTGTTGGCAACCGGGGAAATAATTAGATTCGCCTTCGGGCTGACGATGGAGTCGGTCACATTGCCGCGAATCCGCACCGCGCAAAAGTTCGGATCGTTCTGTCCTACGCACTCCTCGGTCAATGGATTCAACAAGCCGATTCCTGCTGGCAATCGATCTCGACCATCGAAGAAAAACACATCGCCGCGAAGCCCTGCCTCCAAGCGCACCCAATCGGTGAAGAAAACCTGCTGGTCCAGAAAGCCACTGACCGACCGCTCCTCCACAGCGACAGCATTCACGGTAAAAAACCTCTGCCTCCGTACCTGCCGGTGGAGATGCAGGTGAACGTGGTCGTGCCTGGTTTCCACCGCAACCCGGGTGCGTAACGGAACATCGTCCCAGAGCGGTGCGAACCAGTAGCGAACGAACTGCAACCGACCGCCGTAAAGCACACGGCTGTCGTTTTGCTCTATGCCGTCGCCCGGCAGGTAAAATTGGCGGGGATCCGGGGGTTCGGCGGCAACGTCCACAACTTGCCCGTTCCGCTCCACAAAGCGCAATCCGGTATCCTTGTAGAAGGTAAAGTTCGAAAACAGCGCGAGCTTGTAGCGCTGGCCCCAGATTCTCGCGCTCCACTCTCGATCCCCCTGCGGCGCATAACGCCACAGCAGATTCAAAAACTCGCGATCCGTTTTCCCCCCCTCGCTAGGGTCGATGGCATCGAAGCGATTGAAGGGGCGCGCCGAAGCTTGCGAGTCGAGGTCCAAGGGTGCAAGCAGCAAGCGCCCAGCTCGCACCGCACGCAGCGGGATTTGCCCCGATGCATCCCAATCACCGGCGTACACTCCACCCGTGACTGCGATCTCCTGCCCCGGGGCCCACTCGCGGCCAAGTTTGGCAAACAAGTTATAGCGCGAGTAGTTTTGCGGGTTGTCAAAGGGCCCATCAGTGAAATAGGCCTGCGCCGCCAGCAGGCTTTTCCAGTCGCCCAGCTTCGGGGACGCACCCGCCACGTAGCGATGGGTATTAAAGGATCCCCCCTCTGCGTAGGCGAATGGCTGCGGAAACTCGTCGCGCGTGACGATTTGCAAGGCCCCGGCGTTGGCAAAATCGCCGAACTCGGGGAAGTACGGTCCTTTGTAAAGCTGCAAGCGCTGGATGGTTTCGGGGATGACGAAGTTCACGTCCGCGTACCCCTGCCCGTGCCCGTGGGAGACGAGGTTGACCGGCATGTCGTCGACGAACACGGCAAAGTCGGTCCCATGGTCTCCATCGAAGCCACGCACCAGCCACTGCGGGGCTTTGCCGCCCCCCTGATGTTGGGCCACAACCAACCCTGGCACATTGTTCAAAATCTCCTGCAACGTCCCGTGCGGCCGCAAAGCAAAATCGCGCGCGCGAATTTCTTCCGACGATGCAGAACTCAGCGGCTTCCGCGCTTGCACGATCACCGAGCCGAGATCCATCGTTCCGCGACCGCTTTTCGACTCTCTCCGTTTCCCTTCGCCACGGGGTTCCGTTTGCCTCTCCTCTTGTTGTCGGTTCTCGCCCTCGCTCTCGGCTAAGGCAGTCGCTTGCGCCCAGCCATTGCCGATACCGAGGACAAACCACACTCCGCCTAGGACACACCACAACCGAACGAACAGCATTCGATCCTCCGCCTTCACACTCACCCTGCACCAACCGGACGGATGGTGCGGTCGGCCAAAGGAGGGCCGCTGCCCAAGCAGCAACCACTCCCTACCCTTTGCCTTACGCTGTGAGTGCGGCGAACGGCGGACTGCGCGAACGAAGCGAAACCCGAGCGCCCGGAAGCCGCAAAGGCGGCGGGGAAACAACTGGATGGGCACACAGGTCCAGCGCGAGTGTTGCCAGGGGAAGCGCTGGCAAACTCGGCTGGACTGGCGAGAATACGTGAATGTGTGGCCCCACGGCTCGAGGCCCCTGGCGCCACGCAGGTTCCGCGGCCCCCTGCCGCTCGCGGCCGTGGGCCCACCAGTCGACGGGCGTGTCGTCGCCAGCAAACGGCAACTCCGCTTCCTGCCGCTCGCCGGCGGAGAACCTCCAGCTCCAACTCAACAGCGAGAGATGGACATGGGGACGATCTTCGCCGCGGTGGCTATGGGCCACCATTCCAACGGGTGGCCCCAAGGAGGAGAGCGCGAACAAGAAGACGAGGAACGACCCTGCCGTGCGCTCGCTGCACCGGCGCCTCATCGACACCGACCTCCTGGCCTGCACGGCTCCTCCATTGGGCGACAACCTTGGGACTCCCGTGACCCGGCTCCACGCCTACACCAGCCTGCACGTGTAGACAACCTGGTGCCCTCGAAACACTGCCGACGAACCCTCGAGTCCGCTTGTCGAAGGTTTGCCAGCGGTGGTACACGCTGGAGCATGATTAAAACCATCCTCGTCGGGCTCGACGGCTCCGAGCATGCGCGTACGGCCTCGCGTTACGCGCTCTGGCTCGGGCAAAAGCTCGAGGCCACCGTTATTGGCCTACACGTCGTGGACATCGTTTCCATCGAAGGATCCTTCTTCCACGACATTTCGGGTTCGCTCGGGTTCGAGCCGTATTTGGACTTTTCCTCGAAAATGCGGGAGGTTTTGCACGAACGTGGCAAGGCGATTTTAGAGGAGTTCCGCGCGCGAGCGGTGGACGCTGGGGTGCGGCACGACACCATCCTCACTATGGGCATCGTACCCAACGAACTTGCCGACGCGGCAAAAACGGCAGACCTTGTGGCCATTGGCCACCGCGGCGTGAACGAGAAGTTTGTGACCGGATTGCTAGGCAGCACCGCGGAAAACGTCACGCGGCGGTCGCCGAAGCCGGTCCTCGTTTGCCCGTTACAATTCAACGAAATCGGCAACCCGCTGCTCGCGTACGATGGCAGCCAACGGGCAGCGGCAGCCATGCACTCTGCCGCGGAATTTTGCACCGTGCTCCGGCTGCCCCTAACGGTGCTGACCGTGCACCGCGACGAGGCCACCGGGCGGAAAATTCTCCAGGAGGCGAGCACTTATCTGAAAGCGTACTCCATCGAAGTCAAACTCGAGCTCCAACAAACGGGGAACGCTCCCGAACGGATCGCCAATTACTTGCGCGAACACCGGCACGACTTGCTGTTCATCGGCGCTTACGGTCACAGCCGCATCATCGAACTCGTGCTCGGGAGCACCACGGAGTACGTGCTGCGCAACGCCAGTTGTCCCGTGTTCCTGCACCGATAAGAGGAGGGGTTATGGAACGCCAGCAGTTTACGATCGAGGATGTCCGCGCTTTGGCCAAACGCCTCTCGAACTGGGGCCGCTGGGGCGAAGGCGACGAACTCGGCACCCTCAACTTCATTACGCCGGAGAAAATCGTGCGAGCCGCCAGCCTGGTGCGCCGCGGGCGGGTGTTTTCGCTCGCCATCCCGTTCGACGCGCAGGGCCCGCAAACCGGCTTCGCCGGGCGCGTGAATCCACTGCACTACATGCTACAAGACGGCGGCGACATTGCCTCGGGAGCACAAGACTTCATCCCGGGCCTGCGCTACTGCGATGACGCGATCACCATGCCCCTGCAGTGCGCCACGCAGTGGGACGCCCTTTCGCACATCTTTTTCGACGGCAAGATGTACAACAACCGCGGCCCCGAATGGGTAACGAGTAGCGGAGCCCGCGCGAATTCCATCGATAAGCTCAAGCAAAGCATCGTCTCCCGTGGCGTCCTTCTCGATGTTCCACGTCTGCTCGGCAAGCCTTGGCTCGAAGCCGGCGAAGCCATTTACCCGGAACAACTCGATGCTGCTGCGGAGCGCCAAGGTGTGGCGATCGAGCGTGGGGACATCATACTCGTTCGCACGGGCCAACTGGCACAGGTACGCGCGCAAGGCAGTTGGGGTCAGTATGCTGGCGGCCCCGCGCCGGGCCTCAGCTTGCGTTGTGCGGAGTGGTTTGCGACGCACGAGATCGCGGGCTACGCCACCGACACCTGGGGCACCGAGGTGATTCCCAACGAAACCCCCGATTGCTTCCAGCCGCTGCACTGTGTGGCCATCGTGCACATGGGCATGCTCGTCGGGGAAATTTTCGATCTCGAGGAGCTTGCCAAGGACTGCGCGGAGGATGGCGTTTACGAGTTCCTGTTCGTAGCACCGCCGCTTCCCATCACCGGGGCCGTCGGCTCGCCCGTGAACCCGCAGGCCATCAAGTAAGGTGCTGCTGGCGGCGGTCTCCCTCAGCCCGCAAACGCAGGCAGAACTTCTTCGACAAAGAGCTGCAAGCCTTCTCGGTCGAACGGTGCCCGGAGGGCGACAATGACCCAGTCGGCACCCGCCTTCTGGTACTCCCCAACGCGATCGATCACCTGAGGGACGGTTCCCACCAGCATCCCAGGTTCCATAAACTCGAGGATCGCGCCGAATTGTTGGCGTAAGCCGTCGCGCTTCCTGGCGAGCTCGGTTTCGTTCCGAGCGATCGCGAGACCGACATTCACCGTGCGGGTGATCTCGGTCGGGTCGCGCTGCAGCTTTTCGCACCACTGCGTCAGCACCGCGTTCTTTTGCGCGAACACCTCCGGGGCGATAAACGGCACGTTCCACCCATCGGCGTATTGTGCGACGATTCGCAACAAACGCCGCTCGCCCATGCCGCCGACCCACAAGCGCAAACGGTGCTGCAGTGGCTTCGGCTCACAGCGCGCCTCTCGAAGCCGATAGTGCCGGCCCTCGAAGTTCGACACTGGCTGCGTCAGCAGGGCACGAATCACTTGAATGCCCTCTTCGAGTTGGTCGAGACGATCGCGAATGGGGAGGAAGGGAATGCCGTAAGCGTCGAACTCAATTTGACTCCAACCGGCTCCCAAACCCGCTTCCACGCGCCCTCCGCTAACGTGATCCAGCGTGGCCAGGGCATTGGCCAAGACGGCTGGGTGACGATACGCCATACAGAAGACGAGACAGCCCACCCGCACACGCCGCGTCTCGCACGCCAGCGCGGTCATGATGGACACGGCTTCGAAGCAGCTCCCCTCAGCGTCCTGCGGCGTGATCATCGCGGGGTAAAAGTGATCCCAGATGGAAATCCAGTGAAATCCCGCCGTGTCCGCGTAACGCCACAAGTCGACGAGCTCGGCATAGCTGCAGTTTTGCGGACCCGTGTGCAACCCGAACCGCATAGTTCCCCTCCTTCGAAGACTAGGCTTTCACCAAGAGCAGTAACCCGAGCAGCACGGCCAAGGCGGCCAAACCGACCCGCCGAAAGAACAGCGGCTGAATCACAGTGTGATCCGAGGCAATGCTGCGCACAGACTCAGCCGGCAAGCTGCCGCCGGTGACTTGCTCCACGATCTCCAAGCAATCTCGCACCATCACTTCACGAAACGCCCGGCCGAGCTCGGCCGAAGCCACCGCGGGCGTTCCTTTATAAGTGACCGCCGGGCCTGCATAGCCGTACCGTGCGTTCAGGAGCCAACCGATGCTGCCTGCTAAGCCGCCAATCATTTCGCGGAGCTTTTCTCCAGAAAGCCCCTTGCACTCGCGGCGCGCAATCCACCACTCGCCGAACCGCACCAGTGGGCCCCACTTCGGCGGTTCGTCACGCTGCAAACTCTGCCACGTCGGTTCAACAGTCTTAACGTCCGCAGCCAATTGAAAAGCGGTTTCCCAACCGCCTGCATGTTCCCCTGCCAGCAGCCCCTCGCGCTCTTCGGCCGAAAGGGCACGGCCTAACACGGCCTCCACTTCGGCGAAGCGCTGCCCGGAAATAATCCGATGCAAGGCGAGAATCGAAGGCGAAAACACACTCACGCCGTAGCGCCGGCTCATCCGGCGGCACACGTTCTCAATGGCCGCTGCATGGCGCGGCCCTCCATGACCATTCGTGAGGACAATGTATCGGTAACCCGCCTCCACGAGGGAGCGCACCTGATCCCAAAGCAAGCGGTAAAACGTGTGCGGTTTCACGTTCACCGATCCCGGCAACGGCAACTCGTCGGTACCGACGGGCAAGTGCGGGAGGAGAACCACCGTCCAATCCGGATGCGTTTCGGAAAAGCGGCGGGCAGTTTCCTCCGCCATCCACCGCGCCATGAACAAATCCATGCCCACAGGCAAATGGGGGCCATGCACCTCGAGCGCGCTTACCGATTGGAAACAGATTGTTCGACCAAAGTCCAACGCCTGCAATTTCGTGTACGTGAGTTCCTCGCCGCGGATCACTGCCATGGGCTTCTCCAGTCTGGTTCCCTCGCTTCGGGGTCACCTACGAATGGCAGGATACCTAGCCCGTCCGCTACGAAACGAGCAAGGCAGGCCGACGAGTTCGTCCGCACATCGACCCGTAATTTCCGCTTGACCGCCAGGGTGGCCTCCCGTAGCCTCGCGCGTATAGGAGGTCTGATTCCATGAC
The DNA here is from genome assembly GCA_026415395.1 of Candidatus Binatia bacterium. NCBI lineage: Bacteria > Candidatus Binatota > Binatia (SeqCode) > Binatia bacterium. The sequence goes on from JAOAHD010000016.1 coordinate 21,580, forward strand.
ATTTTATCGCTGGCTGATTTCTCTGTTGTGCACTGCTGTCGTCGCGAGTTCGTTGACGGCCACGGCGGACGTGCGTCGCGAAATTCCTGCGCGTCGGCCCTATATCACGGAAATCGGTGAGCCCTACGCCATTTCCCGTGCCGCCCTTGACCGCGAGGCGGCCCGCATGGAGGAATTGCGCCAGTACCTCGACAATTACGGATACCCAGACTACGCCGAGGTGCAAGAAATCCGCCCAGAATGGCCGTGGGATTCGTACGAGGTGCGCCTCTATTACCTGCGGCGCAATGTGGAAGTCGACTTCGGCAGAGCACTCACGCTGCCCGAGGCCTATCCGAACCTTGGCTTGCTCAAATTTTCCGGCGGCATCCCGGCAAGCAAACGATTGCAAATCGAACTGGCACTGAATCCACCGGAAAGCCCTGCAGCACCAGAAGTCACTCGCCAACCAGAGGCTCCGCTTGCGGCGCAACCGCAAAAGCCTTCGTTGGAGGACTTGGTCGCCCGGGTGGAAGCAGCGGCAGACCGTGCAGCAGCCGCCGCTGAAGATGCAGTGCGGCAAAGCGAGGCAGCCGAACGCGCAGCCAACCGCACAGTCGAGATTGTCGATCAACTCCTGGAAATGCAGCAGCAAGGGTCCCGATAGGAAGCGACGTCGCACGAGCAGTACATCGCTGTCTCAATTTTTGCACACTCGATTGACTCGTTTCTGCGACCGACGACGGCACTTCGGGCAAAAACCGCTCGCCTGTGCGATTGGTACGTCGCTTGCGTGTCCCTCCGCCAACGGAGGCAATTATGACAGATCTCGAGGCGGTAAGGTCCAAGTGGGGGGTGGACAAACGGAATTGGACTCGCGAGCGCCAGCAGACGGTGGTTTCCCAACCGCCGGTTGCCGTGCCACGAGCGCCGCAGACCTCCATTGAATGGGCCCTGGAGTACTGGGACGAAGTGTAAGCAGAACAAAGTTCTGCTTGTTCTGTGCCTGGCAGCGGATTAGTATTGCTGACAGCGCTGAAGGCGCGTCGAGATGGTTCAGCGGAAAGCGGCAAGGCGGCGGTTACAACCATCCGAGCGGATCGGTCGGCCAGAACTCAGTGCCGAAGAGCTCGGGAATCTCTTGTGGCTTGCTCAAGAGTCACCGGCACCCGTCGCACGGCGTGCCCAGGTGGTTTTGCTGTGGGCCAAGGGCTGGTCGCTCAATGCGCTTGCGCAGCAGTTCCAGATTGATCGATCAACGGCCCGCCGCTGGGTGCGCCGCTTTGTGCACTTGGGCCTCGCCGGGCTTGCCCATAGCGCTCTCGGGAAGCGCAGGCAGCCCAAGGTGGGGAGCAACGTTCGTGATGCCATCGTGCGCATCGCCATGAATCACCCGCGGGTGGTTGGAGAGCCCTTCGATCTTTGGTCGCTGCGCAAACTCCAGCAGCACATTCTCCGGCGCGGGCTGGTTAAGCAACTCAGCGTCGAGGGTCTGCGCCAACTCCTGCGGGGCATTCCACTTCCGGCGGACTTTTGGCAGCGCAATCGGAGCGCGCCCTTGCGGTTATCCGCAGAGCAACGTGCCGCTCTCGAGCAGTTGCTTACGAGTGCGAAGCCGGAAGTGGCGCGGCGCGCACGGCTGGTGCTGGGCCGCGCGAATGGCTTGAGCGAGTTGGAGATTGCGTCGGCGGTGGGCATAGCTCCTTCTTCGGTCCGGTATTGGCTCCGGCGGTTTCGTGTTCACGGTGTGCTCGGCGTCCAGGCCCCGAGGCGGCCCATGCGTCCGGCCACCTTCACGCCTGAGATCCGCCGCAGCATCCTCGCTGTGACGACGCGGAGCCCTGGGGAATTTGGCGTTTCCCGCCCGCAATGGTCTTTACGAAGCCTACGCCTCGTGCTGCTGCAGCGCGGCGTTGTGAAAAGCATCAGTGTTCAGCATTTGCGGCGGATTTTGTTCGAAGCGGGAATCCAGTTCCCACAAAGCCACGCTCCAGACCAGGGCTCCTTGCCCGCAACCGTTACCCCTTAACGTTCCCGCATCTGTGTTCGGCAAAGGCGTTCTACTTGTCTAAGCCAACTCAGGCATTGCCGGGCACCAGCTAAGGGCTTGCCTCCACCTCCCGAACGCCAAACGCCCGGGGGTTCTCGCGGCACAATCCGGAACGCACGACAACCGTTGAGCGGCGCCAGTCCCTAAAGGCGGTTGCCCCACACGCAGGCAACGCCAGATAAACCTTCGCATCGCACGCGGTGGCGCTGAAGCAGCAGGTCAAAGCTGACAGCGCGTCGGCAGTACCGGAAATGGGCAACCCTCCAGCAATGCTCGGACTGCGAGCACCACCTCGTCAACGGTAATGGCCCCATCTCCACACAAGTCGCCGTTCGGGCAAGCGCTCAACGGGAAGGAGCCCAGGAGGATGTTGACCATGCGGACGATCTCGTACACCTGCACCTGCCCGTCAACATCGCAATCACCCGGGCACAAGGTGAGCACCACTGTCGGTGTCGGGGATGGGCTCGCTTCCGCTGGGCTAGGGCTCGGGCTAACGGTTTCCGTAGGGGTTGCCGTTGGGGTATCGGTCGGTGTTCCGGATGGCGAAGCACTCGGCGAGGCCGTCGGAGGTTCTGCCCCGGTCGTGGGCGACGGCGTTGCTGTGACCTCGGGCGTCACGGTAACGCCAGGCGATGCCGATGACGTGTGAGTCGCCGTCGGGCTGGCCGTCGGGGTCCAGGTCGGTGAGGCGGCCTCGGTCGGCGGAACAGTCTCCGTGGCGGTCGGCTCCGGCGTGAGCGTCTCGGTATGCGTCGCTGTGGCGCTGGGCGTATGCGAAGGCGTCGCGGTTTCCGTGGTTGTTGCGGTTGGCGTCTGGCTCGGCGTCGGGGCTTCTGTGGGAGTTTCCGAGGGCGACACGGTCGGCGACGGTGTGGCTGTAACCGCTGGCGTGTGAGTCAGGCTGAGTGTGGGCGTCGGCGTTCGGGTGACCGTCGGCGGCTTAGTATTCGTCGGCGTTGTCTCTCGGGTGGGACTCGGTGACGGTGTCAGCGATGGCTCAGGCGTCGCGGTCCGCGTGTGAGTCGCCGTTGGAGTAAAGCTCCGTGTAGGAGACTGGCTAGCGGTCGGCGTCACACTCCACGTAATCGTGGCCGTGGGGGACGCCGACGGCGGGAGCGTCGCTGTCCGTGTCGGTGTGTACGTCGGAGTGGGACTTGGCGTCCGCGTCGCCGTCGGAGTGAACGTCGCCGATGATGTGCTCGTCGGCGTGCGGCTAGGACTCGGCGTCGCAGTTGCCGAAGCTGGGCGCGTGCGAGTGACCGTGGGTGTAGCAGTTGTACTCGGCGTCGTCGTTAGCGTTGGTGAAAGCGTCGGGCTGCGGGTCGGGCTCGCTGTGGCTGTGGGGGTTGCACTTCGGGTGGCAGTGGAAGTGGCCGTCGGCGATGGCGTGGAGGTTGGCGTTCGAGTCCACGTGTAAGTTGCGGTCGAGCTCGTCGTGGGTGTCAGCGTCCAGGTGGACGTCGGCGATGGCGTGGGAGACCACGTCGCTGTGCTCGTCGGGCTTTGGGTCGGGCTTACCGTCGGGGTGGCGGAAGCTACTGGAGTGTCGGTCGTCGTGGGCGTGGCACTCAAGCTCGGTGTCGCTGTCGGTGTTGGCGACAGCGTGGGGGTGCGTGTGGGGCTCGCTGTGGCCGTGAGGGTTGCACTTCGGGTGGCAGTGGAAGTAGCCGTCGGCGATGGCGTGGAGGTTGGCGTTCGTGTTGGTGTGTGGGTTGGACTCGCACTCGGGGTTCGGGTCGGTGTCAAAGTGAACGTCGGCGTTGGCGTGGCGGTCGACGTCGGCGTCGAAGAGAACGTGCGCGTGGGCGTGTGAGATAGGGTCGCGGTCGGGCTCGGGGTCGGCGTGAACGTGAGGCTCGGAGTCGGCGAACGCGTTGGGCTCAGCGTCGGTGTGGGCGTGCGGCTCGGAGTGTGCGTCGAGGTAGCGGTCGCAGTGGCTGTCGCCGACGGCGTCGGTGTGGGCCCCACTTGCACCGACGAGCCTGACGTCACGCACGCGAACGAACCCCCGCCTTGTTTCTCCAGCAAACAAGGCGGAACAGTGCTTGTCCCACAGGTCACCTGAGCAAATGAAACCGAGGCTTGCCCGTTTCCGACACCGGTGAACGGGATGTCGACAATCTTCGTATTCGAAGCCGGTAAAGGGGACAGACAGGCAATGGCTATGCAAATTTTGCCTGCCTCCGAGCGGTTTCCCTGCGCTAGGCAATTTGGTGTCGTGAACGTCAGGTCGCTGTTCACCGTCAACAGCGACGGATTGTAAGCAATTCCAAAATTGTAGCCGATGATGTCGCTCGGGTCGTCAATGTAAACCGATATGGTCACTGTCGATCCCACCCCAACTGCGGTGTTTGGCGGTTGCAAACTCACGTTACGGGTTTGCGCCTGCAAGGGTGTGGAACCAACGGTCACCAGACAAACGAACAGCAGAAGCAGGGACAAGCGTCGTGTGCGCTTTGTTGAGTGGGCAGCGATGTAACCGCGTGGTTGTCCCATGCTCTGACCGTTGCGCAAAATTCGTTTCTTCCCAGCAGTTGTTTCTCACTTGTGCGGCCTTCGCAAGCGCTTTTCCTTCGTGCTTGCAGCCAACCGGTGAGCGCACAGCCACGGTCGGCGATCTCGATCGCGGACGCGCCACTGCCGATGGCGACCACGCACCTCGCTTACCCGAAGTACTGGGCCTGCGAAAGCGCGGCACGCAGCGACATACCCGCGAAACCCGGTTCCGGTGCAATCACAGCCGCTTTGGCCGCGGTCGACCGGCGATCACTCGAAGCTGCAGCCCCGTGGAGGCTGGTGCTCAATGACCGGCGCGACGCGTCCGCCCGAGTAGCCTAGCCAGAGCTGCCGCGAATGCCGCAATCATCAATACACCGGCCGGAGCACCGGGCGATGGGACCACAGGAATCGGTGGAGGCGTGCGCGTCGGCGTGCGGGTGCGCGTCGGTGTCGTGGTCGGTGTGGGAGTGGGAGTTGCAGTGGCCGTTGGGGTGAACGTTGGCGTTGGTGTGGAGGTCGGGGTCTCCGTAGGCGTGAATGTCGGCGTCGGTGTCGGCGTGCTCGTAGGCGTCGGCGTGTTCGTGGGTGTATTTGTGGGTGTATTCGTCGGCGTCGGCGTGGGGGTCGAGGTCGGGGTATTCGTGGGCGTATTCGTCGGAGTGTTGGTGCGCGTGTTTGTGGGCGTGTTCGTCGGGGTATGCGTGGGCGTGTTCGTGGGTGTGTTCGTGGGTGTGTTCGTCGGCGTGGAAGTCGGAGTATCGGTCGGTGTGTTCGTGGGCGTGGCCGTGGGCGTATCTGTGGGTGTCGCCGTTGGCGTGGGTGTCGGAGTGTGCGTCGGGGTATCGGTCGGCGTATTAGTTGGAGTCGGCGTGTCGGTCGGCGTATTAGTCGGCGTGAACGTGGGTGGTGGCGGAGGTGGAGCACTTTGGCTCTGGCCGTCCGCACTCACCACGCTCCCGGCACTACATTGCGGGTTATTCGTACCATCCGTGTCTACGCCGAATCCCGCCGCTCCGATGGTGAAACCAATGTTGGACAAACCGCTGTCGTAAACGAACACGATCGCCCGGCCAGCTGGCAAGCTGAACCCATCCGTGGGTGCCGATGCACACACGTTGGTATTCGTGGTCGGCGGCGCATCGCACGTGCCGTCGTTATTCGTGTCCAAGCCGAATCCATACGTCGTCACCAGCGAGCTCGTACAGCCAGCCGCTACGTTGGAGGCCGTACAAGCGCGCGGCACGTTCGCGTCTGCAGTCAAAATTGACACGAGGTTCACCACCGTCTCTGGGCCAATGCAGTCGGCTGGGTTGCGACAAATCTGCAAGCCTGTCGGACCAGAGCCAAACACCAGCCGACCACTCCCTCCGGGAGAGAACGAGACGGTAAGGGACGACGGGTTCAACACCGTCGTTCTCGAAATCTGCGTGTCAGGAAAGAGACTCTGGCCCGCTGATGGGTCCGCACCCACGACCGCTCGAGCAGCAGCCCCCTGTCCGCCGACCACGCCGGAGCAGGACACGAGCCCCTGGACCCCGCCGGCCAATGTCGTAATCCGAACCTCTTCTGCACCTGCTGCAAGGGGCCCAGGGGGAACTATGATCACCTGGTATACCGTGCCGTCCGCCGCACGTTGAGACGACCCTTGGTTAATTTGCGCCGCGGCATCACGAGCACCGACACTGAAAGCGAGCCACGCAACGAGCAAGATGGCAACGTTCCTGTGTGGAAGGAGGCCCACTAGATCCTGCGCTTTCACCACGCTGCCACCTTTCGAGAGCCAATCTATCGGTTTTCGTCTATTCCACCTGCGAACGCCTGATCGCCCGCCGCATCATCCATACGAGAGCTACCGCAAGGCCGCTGATCATCGCGACACCTGCCGGCGATGCCGGCGACGGAACCACAGGAATTGGCGGCGGGGTCGGCGACGGCGTGATCGTCGGTGTCAACGTGGGTGTGGGTGTTCGCGTCGGGGTCACGGTCGGCGTATTCGTCGGTGTCTGCGTCGGCGTCGACGTGAGTGTGTTCGTTGGCGTGTTTGTCGGAGTCCGTGTCGGTGTTTGCGTCGGGGTCGAGGTGGAGGTCGGCGTTAACGTAGGAGTCGAGGTCGGTGTCCGGGTAGGCGTAGACGTCGGTGTCGGCGTGTATGTTGGGGTGTTTGTCGGCGTTGGCGGAGGCGGTGGCGGAGCACTCGGGTTCTGCCCATCAGCCGTAATCACCGTGTTCGCGGAACAATTCGGGTTATTAATACCGTTCGTGTCGATGCCGAAACCGCCTGCACCCACGGCAAAGCCCGTGTTGGCCAGGTTTCCATCGTAAATAAACACAATGACCTGCCCCGGTTGCACAGTAAAACCATCGGTCGGCGACTCCCCGCACACAGTCCGGTTGGTGGTCGGCGAGCTTAAGCATTGCTTTGTATTCGAGTCCCGCGAGAGCCCGAAACCGAAGGTGTTAAAATTAACGCTCGAACAGAGGGCCGTGACCCCGGTTGCGATGCAAGCTTGAGGCACTGCGGTACCAGTCACCGAGCCACTGTAAACGGTATTTCCGTCGAGATCGAAAACGGCGGCATCTGGATTACCACCCGAACAATCGGCAGGATTCCTACAAATGTCGATACCACCAATGGTGAGTCGCCCTCCACCTCCAGCACTGAAAGAGACCGAGCTGACACTCGAGGGCGTAAGGACGTTGGTTCGTAAAACCGCAGCAAACGGGTGCAACGATCCGATGTTCGGGTCTACCCCTGCCACCGCCGCCGTGCTTTGCCCGGACGAACCGCCAGGGGAGGAACACGACTGAACCCCCGACGTAGACCCCGCAATGGTGGTAATTCGCATCTCATCCGCCCCAGCAGCCAAAGGCGGGGGTGGAACAACGAGCACCTCGTAAGCGGTACCGTCCGACGCCCGTTGGTTGAACGACAAACTAAATTGTGCATGAGCTTGTGCTCCCCACAACACGGCGACGAGCAACCCGAGCGAGCCGCCTCCCAAAGTCCGCCACCCACCGGCTACCCAATCTGCCATCCGTCCTCGTGCCATCCACAAACTCCTTTGACCGTTAGCGACGTTCTGCTCAAAGCCCAACTGGCCCCGCGTGAAATGCGACCCGACCCCTATCACGCTCTCCGAACAGATGTCAACCGCAAACTGGAGAGGAGCTGCCCATTCTCCCTGCGATTCTCATTAAGGTCGGGGCAGCTTTCCGCGCAGTTCCCGCGCGACGTCCTCCTTTTCGTCCGAGCACGGAACCAGTCCGACGGCGCCTCCGCGCGGGATCGGTTGGCCCTAAATTTTAGAGGTTGATTTGCCGGTGAATTTGCGGGATGAATTGCGAGCCCGCATTGCCCGTTACGCAGTGCTTCGGCGCGAGGAGTGGGACTGGAGGCGGCTGGGTATGCAGACCGGGCGGACCCAACGGTCCTCGGAAACTATGACAAACCGAGGGGGGACATGCCTGTTGGTAACAACTACGGCAAATTTTTGCCGGCGGGTTCGAACATTTTCGTCCGACGACCAAGAGGGAAACAGCAGCGTCCAATGGAGGGAATCTGGCACGGATTTGGCGCGTGGCTTTCGGTACTTACGACAAGGCACTCGATTCCTCAGTCTCTCCGCTGATGACCCCGCTCGCGCTGGTAAAGCTGAATGAACGATAAGCTCAACCGATTGCGTTTCCGATTGGCTCGATCCGACTCGACCGGCGTCGCGGCATGGCTGTGCGTTCCCACCGCGATGCTATTCCTCGCTGTAGCCCTCAGCACCACCTCTCTCGCCTTGCAATTGCCCCCGCTGGGCAACATCGACACCGTCGTCGGCGGGGGCGTGGGCGACGGTGGCTGGGGGTCGAACGCGATCGTCGACCCGCGCGGCATGGTCGTGTGTGGGCGCTCGCTCTTCATCGCTGATGGCCTCAACCACCGTGTGCGCAAAGTGGACCTCGACTCCCTGGTGATCCAGACAGTTGCGGGCACCGGAGAGCGTGGCTTTTCGGGCGATGGTGGCCCGGCAACCGCAGCAAAGCTCAATTTCCCCACCGATGTCGCTTGCGCTAAAGACGGAAGCTTGTTCGTGGCAGACACGTTCAACCACCGCATCCGCAAGATCTCGCGGGACGGGACAATCCTCACGGTGGTTGGGGACGGCCGCGCGTTCAGTAATGGGGACGGTGGGCCCGCGACCTCTGCCAGCGTAAACTCGCCGCGCGGTGTTGCCCTGGATTCCGCAGGAAACCTGTACGTCGCGGAAACGGACGGAAACCGCATCCGCAAGGTGGGAGCAAACGGCATCATCACCACTGTTGCGGGCACAGGCTCTTGGGGTTTTGGAGGCGACAATGGTCTCGCGACCCAAGCGAAACTCGCCAACCCGTGGCACGTCGCGGTCGATTGGGCCGGGAACCTATTCATCGCGGATTACGGCAATTCGCGCATTCGCCGCGTCGATGTTCAAGGGATCATCACAACCGTGGTCGGCGACGGCTGGCAGGCATTCTCCGGCGATGGCGGTCCGGCTTCGGGAGCGCGCATCTTCAACCCAGGGAAGCTGCTCTTCGATACCGCCAACAATCTGTACTTCACCGATGTCGGGAACAACCGCGTGCGCCGGCTCACTGCCGTTGGCGGGATCGTGACATCGGCCTCCATCATCGACACCGTCGCGGGCAATGGCGTTCGCGCTCCCTCCCCCGATGGCGGGCCCGCCACGCAAACGAGCTTCGCCATGCTCACGGGTTTGGCTTGGGATGGCGTGACCGGCTCCCTCTACGTTGGCCAGTATGCAACCAACCCGCCCAATCGAGAGAATCGTGCGCGAGCGGTGTTGGCCTCGGGCATGGTCGCTCCTTTCGTCGGGGGCGGGGTCGGCGACGGTGGCGCAGCGGAACACGCACTCATCGATCCCGCTGGGCTCGTGGTGCGCCCGCTGCTTACGACCTACGGCTTCGAGCTTTTCATCGCCGATGCCACCAACAATCGCGTGCGCGCCGTCAGTTCGGTTACCGGCACGATCACGACCGTTGCCGGCGATGGCAGCGCGTGCGTCACTGGTAGCTCCTGCGGCGACAATGGCCTGGCGGTTGCCGCCCAGCTCGACAGCCCGTTCGATGTCGATCTCGACGTGTTCGGCAACTTGTACATCGCCGAACTCGGCGGCCACCGCATCCGCAAAGTGGACGCAGCTACCGGCACGATCACCACCGTCGCCGGCACCGGCGGATTTGGTTACAACGGCGACAACATCCCGGCAACGCAAGCAACGTTAGCAAACCCGTACGCAGTTGCCGCCTCAGCCAGCGACGGTGCCCTCTACATTGCGGACTTCCAAAACAATCGCATCCGCAAGGTGGACCGCGGCATCATCACCACGGTGGCGGGGAACGGCAACTGGGGCAACCCAGCGGACGGTTCGGTTGCCGCGCAGTCTCCCCTCGGCGCCCCCACGGACGTGGCGATTGGGCCAGACGGCACCCTGTACTTTGTCGACCGTGGGAATAACATAGTGCGGCGCATTCGTGCTGGCTTGTTAGAGCGGGTGGCAGGTACGGGGTGGGCGGGATTTGCCGGTGACGGCGGACCCGCCACGCAAGCGCAACTTTCTGGGCCGACGCGGATTGCCTTCGACCAATACGGCGGCCTCCTGATTGCCGATGCGGGCAATTATCGGATCCGTCGGGTAGACATGTCTACAGGCATCATCACCACCGTGGCTGGCAATGGTGCCCCGATGAACTCAGGCGATGGGGGACCGGTACTGGCCGCAAGCCTCACGCGGGTCAGTGGTTTAGCGATCGACGACGAAGGGCATCTCTTCTTGTCGGTACCCGACGCGGCGCGGGTGCGCGTGGCAAGCTTGGACATCGCACCGCCGATTCCAGTGGCTACCGCGTCGCTCACTCCTAGCCCCACAGTGACGCTAGCACCAAGCTCAACGGGCACACCGACCGCAACCAGAGCGGCAACGAATACGCCGACATTCACCCCCTCACCGACAGCAACGGCAAGCCGTACGTTTACCCCTTCGAACTCGCCAACACCAAGCTTTACGCCGACCCCTACGGCGTCGCCCACAGTGACGGCAAGCTCCACCCGCACGGCGACGCCAACGGAGACCGCTACTCACACCCCAACACGCACTCCGACTTCCACAGCTACTGCGACCAACACGTTCACCGCAACGAACACACCCACACTGACTTTCACGCGCACACCGACCCTCACGCCCACCCAGACGGCCACCTGGACCGCCTCGCCGACGCCGACACAAACCTTCACCCCGACGAACACCCCCACCGCCACCCACACGTTCACTACGACACCGACGCGCACCTCCACACCCACGCGCACGGAGACGCGTACACCGACCCCGACCGCCACACCATCGAACACGCCGACTCAAACTGCAACCCATACGCCAACCAACACTCCGACGCCGAGCTTCACACCGACACCGTCACGAACACCGACGAACAGCTCTACTCCGACGCTATCCCCAACCCGCACCGCAACAAACACCGCGACGAGCACGAGGACGCCGACACCGACTCGAACCGCCACTCCGACCATGCCTCCGTCGCCCACATTCACGCTCACCCTAACTCCCACCCAGACGTTCACGTGGACGCCCACCCGCACGCCGTCATCCACGAGCACGCCGACCTTCACGCCGACTGCAACCGCAACGAGGACGGCAACGAATTCGCCCACCGCCACTCCCTCGTTCACACCGAGCCGCACCGTGACGGCCACGAACACGGGCACGCCTACGCGCACCGCAACACCGACCACCACGGCGAGCCCGACGCCAACCGCTACTCCAACAGCGAACGGAATTCGCCTGAGCGGAATGGTGACCTACTTCAACAGCGTTAACCCGCTGCCCGACGTGTTAGTCCGTGCCGACACCCGGGGAGGTATGCTCGAGGCCCGCACAGCAAGCGATGGCAGTTATCGAATCGAGCAAGTACCCCCGGGCTCCGTGAGTGTGGCGGCACTTCCGGATCAAAGTCACTCGCTGAACCCGCGGATCAGCACGGGAACCGCAGCGATTACAGCAGCAGATGCCGTGAAAGTCCTGCAAGCGGTGACCGGACTGCTTGCCCTGACGGATCTCGAGCAATCCGTCTGCGACGCTAACGGTAGCGGCTCGATCACGGCCAGCGATGCAGTGGCTATTCTCCAGTCCGTGGTCGGCGCAGCGCCTGAGGACTCATGTATCGGTACGTGGGCCGTGAAGCCCGATGCAGGTCTTCCGCCAATCGCCACTCCCACGCCCACCACAACCGGCTCTTGTGGGCCGCATCTGCAGGTATCTTTAGCCGACGCGCTCCAAGACGTGAGCGGAATTAACTTTGTCTCTGGAGTGGTCGGTGACTGCAACGGCAGTCTCGCTGGCAACAGCGGAGGACTCGTCGCCCACGCGCTGCGCGAAGACCCGACACGAACGGGCGCCGTTGTCGGCAGACCTCTTCGTCAACGCGGCGCCTGGCGAGTCCCAGTAGAAGTCCTGGCCTCGCGGCCTTGGAGCGCGGCCACGGTGCACATTCGCTTCGATGCCCGCCGCTTGCGCGGGATGCGCGTCTCCGTACCGAAAAGCACCGACGGTTCACTGACGGCTTATAGGGTCGGTAGCAATGAGGTGATGCTGGCGGTTGCCCGCCCGCACGCCCGGGCGGACCACAAGGTTCTCGCTTGGCTGCTTTTCGACCGGCGCGTTCGACCTGGCAGCGATGTATTGGCAATTCAGAACGTGCGAGTGGAGTAACTTTCTGCCGCTCTCAAGGCGGACGCAAAATCTTGCTTGAGTGCGGTGAGCCACGGTGGCATCGTCGATTCCAAAGCGCAGAGCTGTTGAATGCGTCCATGAGCCGGCTTCGTGACTGGTGTTTCTTGGTGATCCTCACGATCATCGCCTCGGCTGGCCAGCGGGCTCTGGCCAGCACCTTCGTACCCATGAACGATGAAGCGCTAGTGGCAAGCTCGGACGCGATTGTGCTTGGCCGCGTGGGCCAAATTCGCTCCCACCTCGATGCGGCGCACAGCGTCCGCACCGAGGTGAGCGTGGAGGTGTACGAAGTCCTCAAGGGCCAGGTGGGCGATCCGGTGCTGATGGTGTGGGTCCCCGGAGGTCAGGTCGGGGAGCACATCGAATGGATTTTCGGCGCTCCGCAGTTCCTGATGGGAGAAGAGGTTCTGTTGTTTCTCGTTCGCGACGTTCGGGGGCAGTGGCAAACAAATTCTCTCGCGTGGGGCAAATTCGGGGTTCGCCAGCAAAGCAATGGCACTTCTGTAATTGTGCGCGAGCTCGGGCTCGGCACTGCTCTCCTCGATCCGGGCGGCGGGCTTGCGTCGCCGGCAGCACGCGTGGAAGAGCTCTGGTCATTCCTCAACTACATCCGCGGACTCGTAGGCCCTTCCGCGCCACGCGGTGCGAGCGAAAGCGAGCCGACACCTGCTGCGACAGACAATAGCGGTGAATTCGAATATCACGCTGCCTTTACCCTCCTCGGGAGCCCACCGGCCCGCTGGCACGAGGCGGACACAGGAACTCCGGTGACGTATGTGAGCACGGCCGACAGCGCTCTTGGTCCCACTGCGTCCATGCAAGCCGTGAGCGACGCCTTGGCCGCGTGGAGCAGTGTGTCCGGAGCCTCCCTGGTGTTAGCCTATGGCGGCTTGATGAGCCCGACTCCGACACCGGCTCCGGGCTTCCCTACACCGACACCGCTCGGCTACGGCGGATGTGCTTTCAACCGAGTGATCTTCGATGACCCGCGCGGGGAGATCACGGATCCCAGCAATTGTAGCGGCACGTTGGCAATCGGCGGTTACTGCGCAAGCGGCTTTAACCAAGTCACCGTGAATGGCACCACCTTTGTTGGAATTACCGCCGGCAAAGTGGTGCTGAACAACGGGTGGTCCACGCAATGCCCCAGCTTCTGGACCCCTTGCCTGGTCGCCGAGGTCATCACCCATGAAATCGGCCACAGCATCGGATTCGGCCACTCCTCTGAAAACCCATCGGAGCCGAATTTCACATTGAAGGACGCCACCATGTACTACCGCGCACACAACGACGGGCGTTGCGCCCAAGTGCGCGTTGACGATGTGGCCGCGATGCAGTTCGTGTACCCATATTCTGGGCCCACGTTTACACCCACGGACACACGAACCCCTACCAATACCCCCTCGGTAACCCCCACGCCCACCATGACCTCCACCCGCTCGCCGACCAACAGCGCAACGCCCTCGCGCACTCCAACTGGCACCTTCACTCCGACTGCGACGAGAACTCCCACATCGACACTGACGTTCACCGCCACTCGCTCCGCGACACCAACACCAACCGCCTCCTTCACGGCAAGCCCCACGCTGACAGCAACGCTGACGGCGACTCACACGCCCACACCCACAATTTCCGCCACACCTACCGAGACCGCCACCGCGAGCAACACACCCACCCCGTCGATCACGGCCACCCCCACTCCGACCCCCCTGCCGAGCGACACGCCAACCACTACAGCCACGCCGACCGAAACTCTGTCTCCAACACGAACCCCTACGCCGTCCGCCACCGCCACACGGACAGCGAGTTTCACACCGACGCTCACGCCGACATTGTCCCCGACGGGCACGAGCACCGCGACGCGAACGACCACTCCGACGCACTCCCCTACGGGCACACCGACTGTAACACGCACGCCCACCGAGACCCCGACACCTACGGAAACCGCCTCCCCGACCCTCACAGCAACAGAAAGTCCGACGCCGCCTTTCTCGCCGACCGCCACCACAACTTCCACACCCTCCCCTATGACCACGCCATCCGCCACACCGTCTCTCACCCCCACCTTTTCAAGCACGCCCACACGCAGCCTTACTCCAACACCGACATTTACCTTCACTCGCAGCGCAACACCGTCCGCAACGCCCACACGCTCCCCGACCTCGACGGCAACCTTCTCCCCGACTCGGACTTCCACACCGTCTCCAACCCTGACACCCACTGCAAGCCCGTCGCGCACCGCAACCTCGTCAGCCACGCACACTGCCTCGCCCGCACCGTCCCCAACTCCCACCCCCGCGCCAACCAACTCGCTCACCGGCAGCGTGGTTTACCGCGAAACCTCCCAAGCTCTCAGCGGCGTGCAGGTGCGGTTTACCGACCCGGCCATCGACGCGCTCACGAACTCCAACGGCGAGTTTGTTCTCAGCTCCGTGCCGCTCGGCATTGGGCGGATCACGCCTTCGTATAGCGGTGCGGTGAACGGTGCCGTTACCGCCGCCGATGCCGTGGTCATCTTGCAAGCTCTTGTAGGCATGCAGTCGCTGAACGCCGCGGGAACCCTTGCCGCGGACGTGAACGCGTCGGGAGACGTTACCGCGGCTGACGCGGCCACAGTCCTGCAGTATGTGGTTGGCAGTATACCGGAGTTTCCTGCCGCGGCCAGGTGCGGCTCCCCGTGGCTCTTCTTGCCCGAACCGGATCCGGCGCCCAATCAACTGATCGTTACACCACAACCTGCAGCGAATCCTTGCGTCGCCGGTGCGATCGCGTACGAGCCGCTCAGCACGTCTGCTGCGGGGCAAAATTTCACCGGCATTCTCCTCGGGGACGTCAACGCCTCTTGGCAAGCTTCGGGACCGCTGATCGCGAAGCATACCGCCACGGCGCACCGAGGCCCGATGCGGCTCGTGCGTCGCAGCGGCCAAACGGTGGTCCGGATTCCATTTCGCATCGTACCGTCAAGGCCGTTCTCCGCACTCGAGGGTAGCCTGCGTTACGACCCGCGCACGATTCGCTCCGTGCGGGCTCGTCTCGTGGCTCGCGGTGGGAATGTTCTGGTGGCCCAATACGCCAGCGGCGGAGAGTTACGGGTGGCCGCGGCAAGTGCCGTCGCGATTGCCGAACCCAGCACCCTATGGGTCGACGTTCGCGGGGCCGCCGCAGTCCCGCGCGGAGCGCTTCGGATCGAGTGGATTCACGTCGAGTGAGCGCGGGCTGGTGACTTGTGGCCCCGTTGATGGCCGTTGGCCTGTGAGAATCGCCGCGCCCGACCGGCAATCGAGAGGAGTTGGCGAAAATGGATCCCAGCCCAAATCATGAAGGGGACAACTTGAGTGTCCACATACATCGCCAGGTCGGTGAGCAAGGCCAAGCGGTAGCGAAACCGAGCGCTATAGGCCTGCGGGTCGATTCTCGTTGCATACCCAAACTCGATTGCCAAAACGACGTCGAGCACTTGCCACAGCAGCAATAGCAAGAGCGCCACACTGAGCCGTTTGCTCTTTGCGTTCCAGGACGGAGCGGGCGTCGCGATCATCAAGGCGAGGAGCAGTACCGTGTTTGCGTGGATCCACTCCGCAGCAATGCTCGGCGGGTTGCCTGGAATTTGGTAGCCGCGCGGCCAAAAGAACAACGTCGTGCCCGACGACCACACGCTCGTAGGCCGATCGACGATGCTTACCACCAATTCGGCAAACACCGCCAACCCTGCTGTGTATGCCGAGCCAATCAGGAGCCAAAAGACAAAGAAGCCCAAGAAAGCCAGGAGTATGCGGCCCAAGAATTTGAGTGGCTCAACGGCCAGCGACATGCACGAACCGCTGCGCCCAGTACAGCCACGTTGCCACGGCGACGACAATAATCATCGCCTGCGCCAAGTAGACGTGGGTGTAATGGAAGTATGGGTTGGCGAACAACCCGACGAGAAAAAGCCCGACGACCCGCAGCACGTTGAGTGCGTGGATCACCACCGCTCCAAGCACCAGCCCAACGCACCGCGAAACCCAACTGGCCGGGTAAGCGAGCACAGCCGCACTGTAAATCGCGGTCGGCACCACTCCGGAACACGCCTCTGTCACATCCACGGCAAAGCCGTTCGCGCTTAAACGCGTGCCCTCGACCGACAGCGTAAAGCCCAACAATGAGCCTAAGACACGCAAGAAAATCGCGCTGGCCCAGGTGGCGAACTGCGCCATCCATGCCGCGACGTTCAGCCGATCCGCAAGCGGCGCGTAGTCGGTGGCAAAAAATACCAGCAGGATCACCGCCAAAAACGTTCCGACCACGCGGATCACCAGCCATTGCTCTCGCAGCCAGCGCCACAACATCGACACCGCGAACGCTCCTTCGTTTGGTGGGCGGCAATGTCGCCGCTCCCTCCGAGGCTGTCAAGCGCAGATCGTTCGCGCACTGCGGCTCACCCGCGCTTGGCAAAGCGGGCTCACCCCGGCCATCCGCCCTGTACGTTGACATTCCCTAGGTTCGGCACGTATGAACCGCGCGCATGTTGGCGTGGGCTCGATCGCTCGCCCGAGCAGCACTTGGGCTGGTCGAAGCAGGAGCGTGGTTGGTGGCACTGCTGGTGTTGGTGAGCGTGTTCGTCTGCTGGCACACGCTTCAGGCGCCGGACCTCCGCGTGATGCGTCAAGTTTTGGCGCGGGTTCAGACCCTGGTCGCCAATCAGACCACCGAGGCACTTTCGCTGCACGCTCGCGTCGAGGCGGACCGACGCGAAATCGTCGCCGCCGCAACCCTGCGCATACGGCAGACTTCCAACACCCCCGCGGCTCCACTGTATTTCCTTCTCGATCCCGGACTGCGAGTCCAACACGTCACAATCGAGTCCCCCGAGCGGAATCAAATCCCCGTGCACTGGGTGCAAATCGGCCCGCTAGTACAAATCTTCCCGCCACGGATGAGCGCGGCGGAGCAACGCGTGCGGATCCGCTACGCTGGCCAGCCATTGCTCCATCCGGCGGACTGCAGGATCGACGCCACGGAAGTTCTCCTGCCCCCGGATTGCCTTTGGTACCCCATGGACGGGCAGAGCTTTTTCTCACTCGAAGCGAGCATCGAGTTGCCTGCGAATTGGGAGCGCATCGATAGCGCGGGGACGGCGGAGACCTACTGGAGAGGTCTCTACCGGGAGCATCGCTGGGAAACGCACCGTGCCGTGGCCGGATTTAGCCTCGTCGCAGGAGCGTATCGCTATCACGAACGATGGGCGGGCGAGGTGCGTCTCCGCGTGTACGTGCCCGCACACGATCCTTTGGATCCCGCAGCACTCCTCGACACGATGGAGAGTGCTTACGGAGCACTGACGAGTCGCCTCGGTCCCAGCGGTTTTCCAGTGCTCAGTCTGTTCGTTCACCCTGCGCTGAATCGTGCTTTTCACGATGGAGCGGGCTCGATGGGGATTCCGCGTCGTTCCCTCGCCAGTGAAGACGGCGGTTTCGCGCTGGTCGCTCACGAGCTGGCGCATTCGTGGTGGGGCGCAACCGTTACCGGAGGTTGGTTGCGCGCAGGCACGGGCGCGCAATGGATTATCGAAGGATTCGCGGAAGCGAGCAGCCTTCTGGCTACCGAGTCCGTTTATGGGCGCGACGCGCTCGTCAAGCGGCTCCTCGGCGAGTTCTACGATCCTCAACAGCAACAGGCACTGGTCGAAATGACCGTGCTGGACAACGCCCTGCCGGAGGCGCACGCGCGGGAGACCATCTACCGCAAGGGTGCGTATGTGCTGTGGATGCTCCGCCGCATCGTCGGCGATAATGCCTTCTTCTCCGGGCTCACCGAGCTGGTGCACAGCTACGCCCAAAAGGAAGCCGGAGTTGCAGAGGTGCAAGAAATTTTCGAACGGGCGAGCGGCCAAGACCTGAGCGCGTTCTTCGACGATTTTGTGCGTGGGCGAGCAACGCTGGATTTCTCGCTAGATCCGGCTTCTCCGGGAACGTTGTCGCTTACCAACGTGGGCACCGCCAAATGGCAACACCCAGTAACGGTAATCATTCGCGCCCCCGACAGCGCAGCAACACGCGAGCTCGAGGTGATTCCCCCGGCCGAGATTCCCATCGGGGCAGCGAATGCCGAAGTGCTCGTCGATCCTTACTTGCATTGGGCGGATGTGACACGAGAGAACAATCGCTATCCGCGCAGGGAGGAGCCATTGTCGGTCACCGCCAGCGACCGCGGCATCTTGGTGGTTAGTGGCGAAGGGTTCCCGTGGTCGAAAACCCGTGTGCGCCTCGAACCCACGGCTGGGGAAGTCAAGGAGTGGGAGTTCCCTCGCGGCTTGCTAGGACCCCCGCGGGTGGACGGGGAGCACGGCTGGTTTGTGCTGAACGTTGCCGCGTCGCATGGGGACACGGGCAAGGTCGTGGTGGTAGAGGCCGACGGCAGCCGACGCGAAGTTGGAGCGGGCCGTGCTCCCGTGCCGGCCGACGGCGGCGCAATTTTAGTTGCCGCTGGCAACCGGGTGGTGCGCTATGGCCCCTCCGGCCGCGCACGAACGTTGCTTCGCCTTCCCAACGAACGAGTGGAGATGATCGTTCCTCTTGCGTCGGCCGGGCACTTTGCCCTGGTGACGACTGATAAATTTTTCAGCAACCTTCTCGTGCAGCGCGACGCAACGGCGCGGGTAGAGACCGTGTTCCGTTGGGAGAGGTCTCCACAATTCGTCGTCTGGCGAGCCGCTGACGAGTCTTTCTTCGTCAGCATACCCAACGGCTGGGTGTGGGAAGTTTGGCAGCTTTCTCCGGACGTACCCCCGGCTCGGCCGCTCGTTCAAGGCGCCGTGCTGCTTAGCGATCTGGCTTTAAGCCCCGAGGGCAATCTGCTCGCCTTTGTTGCAGCACCGGCACGAAGATACCCGCGCACGCAGCGACAGGTCTTTGTGCTCGACCTGAGCGAACGGCGGGTGCAGCACTGGTCGGACCCGGACCTCGACTTCACACAAGTTGCCTGGGCGGCAGACAATGCCTTGCTCGCCATTGCTCGGCGCATCCCACCGGATCGCCCGTTGCTCTACCCGTGGTCCCGTACGATCGTGCGGCTACGAGTTGGCCAGGATGGGCTCGCCCTCGAAGCCAGCCCCTAGCCAATCGACGGAGCGCCGCGGGAAAGTCAAGAAGTGCGGAGCTGCGCAGCCCGAAACGGTGAAGGAAAGAGTAGGCCTTTAAAAAAGGATCGCGCAGTCGGCTTCGATTCCGACCAACGGAAACATAATTGCCCATCACCCGCCTTCGCGCGTGTGCACCAAGTGGCGCGGCGAGGGAGGCAGGTTCAGCACTTCAGTACGGAAAAGCTCTACCATGTAATCAACCACGTTCCGCATCGACACCACTCCGGCGGGCCGGCCGGCTTCGTCCACCAGGGGGACATGCCGAAACCCACCCACCGTCATCAAGTTCAAGGCAAAGCTCACACGATCCTCGGGCGACAGCGTTTCCGGTTCAGGCGTCATAAATTGATCCACGGGTTCCCGGTCGAGATCGATAGGCTTCCCCACGACTTTAGTCAGCACATCCCTCTCCGTGAAAATTCCACATAAGCGGCCGCCGTCCTCCACCAATACACAGCCAACTCCGGAAGCGTTCATGCGTCCGATCGCTTCGCGCAGCGTCGCCTCCCTCGGCAGGCACACGGCCGGCTTCAATGTCGACAACTCCCGAATCGGCAACCCCAGAATTTGCGCGCCCAGCCGCGCAGCCTCCGCTTCGCGTTCCGCCTGGATTTCTTCTTCTTCAGCGAAGATTTCATCCAACATGGCTGTTCTCCTCGGGTAAACGATCTTATGCCTACCACGGGCGGCGGCCGCAAGAAACACAGCAAAGCGGCAGCTTCCCTACGGGCAAAGTATGAAAAAGCCGCCCTGTCGCCACCAGGCGGTGGCGCTCCCAGGAGAAAAAGGAGGTGACAGTTCCGCCTCGATCCCCTACTGGTGCCGAGTTTTCATGACCGTTGGGCTTCGCTACCCAGAGCGGTCATGTACGCAGCTTCACTCGAGCGGCGCGTGGAGCAAGCCCCAGAAAGCTCCGGCGTGCGAACCGCAGGCAAGTTCTTTTTCCGGGGCGACGAGAAACTTTATCTGCGCGGTGTCACCTATGGTCCATTTGCCCCGCACGACGGCACGTTTTTTCCCCCTCGCGAGACCGTCGTGCGCGATCTGGCGTTGATGCGCGACCTGGGCGCCAATTGCCTGCGCACATTCACTCCGCCACCTGCTTGGTTTCTGGACTTGGCCGCCGAACACGGAATCATGGTACTCGCGGGCATCCCGTGGACCGAGCACGTTTGTTTTCTCGACCATTCGGACGTCACCAAGGGCATCCGTACTGACGTCACCGCCGCCATCCGGGCCCTGGGCCGGCATCCGGCCGTATTTGGCATTCTCATCGGCAACGAAATCCCTCCCGATATCGTGCGTTGGCACGGCCCCCGGCGGATTGCTGACTTCCTGCGCGGCCTTTTTGCGATAGCCAAAGAGGAAATGCCTGATGCCCTCGTGAGCTATGCGAATTTCCCGCCGACCGAGTACTTGGAGCTGGATTTCATCGATTTTGTTGCCTTCAACGTGTACCTGCACCGCGAGGGCGACTTTCGCCGCTACGTGTCGCGTTTGCAGAATTTGGCGGGCGAGAAGCCCCTGGTGCTGACCGAATTTGGCGTCGACTCTTTACGAGAGGGTGAAGACCGGCAGGCAGAAATCCTCGCTTGGCAAGTGCGCGCCGCATTCGAATGCGGCGTGGCCGGGACGTTCGTGTTTTCTTGGACGGACGATTGGTTCACCGGCGGTTTTCAAGTGGAGGACTGGGCCTTCGGATTGGTCGACCGCACTCGCCACCGCAAGCCGGCGTTCGCGAGTGTCCAGCGGCTGTACCGCGGCGTACTCCCTCCTCCTCTAGCCCAGCCGCCGAAAATCTCAGTGATCATTTGCGCTTACAATGCGGAGCGGACAATGGATGCCTGCTTGGCTGCGCTCCGCAAGCTGCGGTATCCGGACTACGAGGTCATCGTCGTCAACGACGGTTCGACCGACCGCACCGAGGCCATCGCGAAGAGATATCCCGAGTTTCGGCTGATTTCGCAACCAAACAAAGGACTCAGTGTCGCTCGCAACGTCGGTCTCGAAGCTGCCCGCGGGGAGATCGTTGCCTACACCGACTCCGACTGTGTGGTCGATCCCGACTGGCTCACCTACCTCGCCTACAAATTCGTTTCCTCCGACTTTGCCGGCGTCGGTGGACCGAACCTGCCACCGCCGGAAGATTCAGCCATTGCTGCTTACGTGGCGGCGGCCCCCGGAGGCCCCACCCATGTACTCATCGATGACGAAGTGGCGGAGCACATTCCCGGCTGCAACATGGCGTTCCGCAAGGAGGCGTTGGAGAAGATCGGCGGTTTCGATCCTGTCCACCGTGCTGCGGGGGACGACGTCGATGTGTGTTGGCGCCTACAAGACGCAGGGTATCGCATTGGGTTCAGTGCGGCGGCTCAAGTTTGGCATTTTCGCCGCAACACGGTGCGCGCTTACCTCAAGCAGCAGATGGGCTACGGGCAAGCAGAAGCACAACTCTACTTCAAACATCCCTTTCGGTTCAACATGCTCGGTCAGTCGCAATGGATTGGGCGGATTTACGGAGATATCGGTCTGCCGGTGCTTTCCTCTCGCCCGATCATCTACTACGGCGTGTTCGGGCGAGGGCTGTTTCAGACTCTGTATGAAACGCCGTCCTCGTTGCTTGCGTTTCTTCCCTTCACCTTGGAGTGGAACCTGATTGGCGTCGTACTCTTGTGCGGCGCTGTCATTGCCGGGCGGTGGCGCGTTGCTGCTGCTTTGCCGTTGCTGGTTCCGGCCGGAATCGCCCTAATCCGAGCCTGGCGGGCCAAAATCGACCCGCGCTTCGACCACTGGCGGGGACGCCTGCTGGTGGCCGCGCTCATTTATTTCGGCCCATTGGTCCGCAGTGTCCACCGGTACCTCCACCGCATCCAAGGGCAAAACGGTGCCTCGCGAATCCAGTTCACCGGCGTACCCCAACAGCCGGAAGTGCATTGGCGTCAGCGCCAGTTCTTATTGCGCTTTTGGAGTGAGACCGGAACCGAAAAGGAGCATTTCCTCCAGGCGCTGATCGATTTTCTAACGCCGCGCAAATACCTCGTGGCGATCGATCAGGGATGGAGCGACTACGACATCAGCGTCCACCGTGGCTTGTGGTCGCGGGTGGACGTTACTGTCGCTGCCGAGAACCACGGGGGAACCAAACGGCTCCTCCGTACGCGGAATCGAGTGCGCCCTTCGTGGTTCGTTCGTTCCCTGTCCACAGCACTGCTGATTGTGGCTGTGCTTGCATTGGTGAGCGGGCTTCGCGAGGTCGGGGAACTGGCATTGTTGCTCCTCGCCATCTCCGTGGGTGTGACTGGCGTGGAAGCGCTCCGCCTCGGGCAAACCGTGTGGCATGCGCAAGAAATCGTGGCCCAGCAACTGCATCTCTTCAGCGATGACAGCGTCGCGTCCACCCGCAGGTAGGCAAAACCCTCCACGGGTGTTGCCTTTTGTGCTCCGTTCCCTCGCCCCATACAAAGGGCGCTTCGTAGTGGGCTTGGCGCAAGTTGCATTGATCACCGCCCTGGAATTGGCCAAGCCTTGGCCGCTCAAGATCGCAATTGACTATGTGCTCCCCAACCAACCTCCTCCGTGGCTGCCTGCCAGCATCGGTCGGCAACACACCTTGCTCCTCATTGCCACGGTGGGCCTTGTGGCGATTTATGGACTCCTGGGAGCCGTTCAGGTGTGGAACAACTACACCACCATCGCCATCGGCCAAAGCATGGTCGCCGACCTACGGAGCAAGATGTACGAACACTTGCAGCGTCTCTCGCTGTCCTTTCACACCCGCGCCTCCGTGGGCGACCTCATTTACCGGGTGACCAGCGACACCTACGCGATCCAGACCCTCGCAATGAACGGCGTGTTCCCAGTGCTAGCCTCGGCGTGTTTGCTGACCGGAATGTTCGCAGTGCTCGTGCAGATGGACTGGCTGCTCACCCTCATGGCGGCAGGGGTCTGTCCGGCTCTCGTGGCGGTGCTGTTCCTGATGGAACGCAAGCTCACCGACACTGCGCGCGAGGCACGCGAGCGAGAGAGCGAAGTGTACGAGCATGTGCACCGGACGATGTCGGCCGTGAAAGTGGTGCAAGCGTTCAGCAAAGAGGCAGAGGAGCACGCCGACTTTACGCACCGGAGTGCAGCCAGTCTGCGCGCCCACCTCCGCCTTTACCTTTGGCAAACGGCCTTCGGCGCCTCGACCGGCCTGTTGCTCGCGGCTGGAAGCGCGGCGGTGTTGTGGTTTGGTGCCCAACGGGTATGGACCGCAGGGCTAAGCGCGGGCGACCTCGTGGTGTTCCTCAACTACCTGGCTTCTTTGTACTCTCCGTTGCACGCCATCTTTGCCACATACGGCTCCGTCCAGGGAGCCAGGGCAGGTCTGCGTCGGGTGCTCGAGCTGCTCGCGACGACACCCGAGGTGCAAGACGGCCATCGCGTTCTGAGCTGGAAGCCGGCTGGTCGCGTTCGTTTCGAGCACGTCAGCTTTGCCTATGAGCCAACAAAACCGGCGCTGGTCGACATCGATTTCGAAGTGGAGCCCGGGCAAGTGGTGGCAATTGTCGGGCCCACGGGCGCTGGCAAAAGCACCTTGGTCAGTCTTGTTCCGCGGTTCTACGACCCAGGTGAAGGGCGAGTTCTCCTCGATGACGTGGACGTGCGCGAGTTTACCCTCCATTCGTTGCGACAAGTGGTCACCATGGTCTTGCAGCCCCCCATCGTGTTCCCGGTTTCCGTGCGGGAGAACATCGCCTACGGGCGCCCCGATGCGTCGACAGCGGAAATTGAGCGCGCCGCAAAGCTCGCACAGGCCCACGCCTTCATCGAACGCCTGCCGCAGGGATACGACACGACTCTCGGCAGCCAGGGTGCGACGCTGTCCGAGGGTGAGAAGCAGCGCTTGACCATTGCCCGCGCGTTGCTTCGCGACGCGCCAATTCTCATCCTCGACGAACCGACCTCGTCGGTCGATCTTGCCACCGAGGCTGCCATTATCGAGGCATTGCGCGCGGCGATGCGCGGAAAAACAACCTTTGTCATTGCCCACCGGCTGCCCACGGTGCAGCAAGCCGACCTCATCCTTGTGCTCGACCGTGGCCACATTGTGGAGCGCGGTACCTTCGAGGAGCTGCTCGCGAGGCGGGGATTCTTTCACCACTTGTATTCCCACGGGCTTGTTGCACCGCCCCCAGAAACCAGGGTATGAGAGTTGTCGTTACCGGGCTGATCGCCACTTACCCGCTCGGCGGGGTTAGTTGGGACTACTTGGCGTACGTTCGGGGATTTCAAGCCTTGGGGTGCGATGTCCTATATCTCGAGGACACAGGGCAGTGGTTTTACGACCCGCGCGCGAGCACCTTCACACCTGATCCGTCGTTCAATGCCCGCTATCTCGAACAGGCCCTCGATCACTCCCGGCTAAACCGCCCGCCGCGCTGGGCTTTGCGGTCCCCCGATGGTCTGTACCACGGCAGCACGCAAGAAGCGGTGGCGGCATTTTGTGCGAATGCCGACCTTTTCCTCAACGTTTCCGGCGCTTGCTGGCTACGAGACTGGTATCGCGGTGCGCGCTGCGTTGCGTACCTGGATACCGACCCGGGCTATACGCAGGCGAAGCTTTGGGCGGTGGAGCAGGGCGTGGCCACGGAGGACCAACAATTTTCCGTCGGCCTGATTCGGCAACACACGCATTTCTTTACATTGGCGGAAAACATGGGGGCCGATGACTGCTTGTTGCCACGTTGCGGGCTCGAGTGGCGCCGCACACGACAACCGATTTATTTGGCAGATTGGCCGGTGCGCTACACCCCCAAGGCTCGTTGGTACAGCACGGTGATGTCGTGGAAAATTGACATCCGCCCGCCAACCTTTGGCGGAGTGCGCTACGGTGACAAGGACGTCGAGTTCCTCAAATTTGTCGACCTCCCCCAGCGCACCTCCGTGCAGCTCCGCGTCGCCCTTTCGGGAGCGGCCCCGCGCGATCAGTTGGTGCAGCACGGATGGGCACTGGTTGACGGTTACCGTTGCTCACGAGACATGCGCGTTTACCAGAGGTTCTTGCAACGCTCCCGCGGGGAGTGGAGCGTTGCGAAGAACGCCTATGTTGCAACCAGAAGTGGCTGGTTTGCCACCCGCAGTGCGTCCTACCTGGCCAGCGGAAAACCAGTTGTTTTGCAGGACACCGGATTCTCCCGCTACTTGCCAGTGGGGAACGGGTTGTTTGCGTTTCGCGACTTGGAAGAGGCGGTCGCTGCGTTCGAGCAAATCGAGTCAGCCTATCGCCACCACTGCGATGCCGCACGGGCCTTAGCCGAGCAGCACTTCGCGGCAGAGCGGGTGCTGACAAAGCTGTTGGCCGACTGCGGCTTGGCCTGAGGAGCAAGCGTGAGTTCGAGCAGCGGCTCCACAAAGCGTTGCGGGCGCATCTTCGTTGCCGGAGCCATCGCTGCGCATCCCATTGGCGGCGGTGGCAACACCTGGGCGTTTCTCCAGTACGTACTGGGGCTGCGCCGACTGGGTTTCGAGGTGTTCTACGTGGAGGAGCTGCCACCGCAAGGCTGCTTCGACGAAAAGTGGCGGCGAGTCCCCTTCGCCTCCTCCTACAACGCGCGCTACGTGCAGCAAGTGATGCAAGAGTTCGGTTTTGCTGACCACGCGGGCATTTGGCCGGCAGAGAACCCCAACGAAGGGGTAGGGCTCTCGTTTCGCACCCTCTCAGCGATAGCACGGACTGCTGACGCGATTGTGAACCTCTCCGGGCGCATGCATCGGGCTGAAATCCTCGCTGGCCCTGCCAAGCGGATTTACATCGACCTCGACCCCGGTTTCACGCAGATCTGGCAAGAAGGGTATGGCGTGAACATGAACCTCCAGGGTCACGAGAGTCATTTTACCGTCGGCCTTTGTGTGGGAACCCCGCAATGCCCCGTGCCCACATGCAGCATTCGTTGGCACCCGACCCTGCCCCCTGTCGTGTTGGATGCTTGGGCAACGAACCTTCCTCCCGGGAGTACATACACAACGGTTGCCGACTGGCGTGGCTACAGCCCCGTGCAATGGCAGGGTACGTGGTACGGGCAAAAGAGCGAGGAGTTTCTTCGCGTCCTTTCGTTGCCGCGAAGCGCCCCAGCAGCGCTAGAGCTGTGCCTTGCAATTCACCCCGAAGAGCCCGACTTGCCCCGTTTGCGCGAGGCAGGTTGGAGAATTGTCGATCCGAGACAATGCGCCGCCACCCCCGCTGCGTACCGGGACTACATTCAAAGCTCGCGTGGCGAGTTTACGGTGGTGAAAAACGGCTATCGCGTTGGCCACACTGGCTGGTTCAGCGACCGGAGCGCTTGCTACCTAGCTGCCGGTCGCCCAGCGGTTGTCCAGGAAACGGGCTTCAGCAGCGCTTTGCCCACCGGAAGCGGTTTGCTTTCCTTCGTCAATCTTGAAGAGGCCTGCCAGGCGTTGAGAATGGTTGAAGCTCGCTATGAGCAACATGCCGCGAGTGCACGCGAGCTCGCCCGGGAGTACTTCGACTCCGATCGGGTTCTCCAGCGCTTGTTGCAAACCGCGGGGGTTTGAACTCTAGGAACTCGACTTCCGATGGGGACCAACAAGGACGTCGTCGTCATTGCCGGCTACTTCGCGCGCTGCCCTCTCGGCGGGTACGCGTGGCAAGTGTTGCACTACCTGCTCGGATTCGAAGAGCTGGGGTTTGAAGCTTATTTCTATGAAGACACCGC
The DNA here is from genome assembly GCA_026415395.1 of Candidatus Binatia bacterium. Taxonomy (NCBI): domain Bacteria; phylum Candidatus Binatota; class Binatia (SeqCode); species Binatia bacterium. The sequence goes on from JAOAHD010000016.1 coordinate 48,736, forward strand.
CCTCTATGGCGAGTGCTTCGACCCAGTCACCCGCACGATGCCGGCACGGTGCGACCGCGGCGTAGAAATCCTCTCCAAGTTTTTCGCCGCTCATGGGCTCGGCAAGCGCTGGCATTTTTGGGAGGTAGGGTCACAACGCGAGTTCGGGCTCCCACGCAGCGTGATGCTCGATCTTCTGGAGCGCGCTCGCCTCGTGCTCACGCTTGCACCCGTGACTCGAGTCCCTCAAGCGGGGCGCGCCACCCGCGTCTTCATCGACCTTGACCCTGGATACACACAGTTTCGTTACCACCAAGGTGATGAGGCGTTACGCTCCTTGTTGCACGAACACCACCGTCATTTCACCATTGGCGAACTCATTGGTTCTCCAGCCTGCGCGGTGCCCACCGGCAACTTGCACTGGCTCCCCACGCGGCAGCCCGTCGTAACGCGGCTGTGGCTTGGGTCGTCACCTGCAGAGGATGGAGCTTGGACCACCATCGGTCGTTGGCACGAAACTCGCCGCGATATCGTCACTGGGAACGACCGCTACGGTTGGAGCAAGCGCGATGAGTGGTTGCGCTTCCTCGACTTACCGCAGCGGGCAGCACAGCGCTTTTGCGTTGCTATGGATGTTGCCAAGTTTCCCAACGACCTGGCGCTCTTGAACCGCTACGGGTGGGAAGTCGTCGACCCATTAGCCGTCTCGGCCGATCCGTTCGTATACCGGGACTTCATTTGCTCGTCCGCTGGAGAGTTCACCACAGCGAAAGACTTAAACGTGCGCCTGCGCACGGGCTGGTTTTCCGACCGCAGCGCGTGTTATCTCGCCGCCGGCCGGCCGGTTGTCACGCAAGCAACCGGATTCGAGCAGGTTTTGCCAACCGCAGAGGGTCTCTTTGCTGTGACCACTGTGGAGGAAGCGGCGGCAGCGATCCGCGCAGTAGCATCCGATCCGCTTCCCCACCGGGCACACGCCCAATTGATCGCCCGGACCTGGTTCGAGGCTCGACAGGTCCTCCATGAGCTGATCGAACACGTTTAACATTCCGGCAACTGACAAAAACCGGCACTGCTGACAACGTGGTGACACCCTTCGCGTGGGTCTCATCACATACGACTTTCTCGTTGACAGAGGTGTGTGCGCATTCAACGATACGGCGCGGGATTCGCTAATTCCGAGCGACCGCGTTCCAGCGCACCACATTGGCGGAGGGAGTCATGGGCGATGAAAACACGATTCTAGGTGTCCGACACGCACGTCACCTGCTGCGGCGTGCGGGATTCGGCGCGCGCAAAAGCGACGTGGACACCTTTTCCGGGCTCAGCCGTGGCGCCGCGGCCGATCGCTTGACCAGCTTCAAGCCTGCAAAGTTTCGGCCCTCCGGGAAGGACATCTGGCGTCGCCGTGTGTCCTGGTTGAAGTACATGGTGCGCACCAAGACTCCGTTGCAAGAAAAGCTCGTTCTTTTCTGGCACGATCACTTCGCGACTGGCTACGACAAGGTACAAAACCACCACTGGATGGCCGATCAGAACCGGCTGCTCCGTACCTACTGCAAGGGCAACTTCAAGGACTTCGTGAAAGCCATCAATGTCGACCCGGCGATGATGGAATACCTCGACACCTTCCGGAACTTCAAAGAGCAGCCCAATGAAAACTACGCGCGGGAGCTCATGGAGCTGTTTACTCTGGGGGTCACTGACCTAGCCGGGCAGCCGAACTATGAGCAACAGGACATTGTGCAAATTGCCCGAGCGTTTTCCGGCTGGGGCTGGGATTGGAGTCGTAATCGGGTGCGCTTTAACGATTGGGCACACGACTACATGAGTGAGTACGGCGCCGAGCGAGGGCCCAAGGTCATTTTCCGAAACCACGGGGGCTTTGGCCCCAGTGGACGAGACTTTACCCAACCAGGCGGCGAAGGGCCGCAAGAGATTTCTCAAGTCGTGGACATCATTTTCGAACACCAAGACAGCGACGGGAAGAGCACTGTTGCCCGTTTTATCACGAAGAAGCTGCTCGAGTATTTCGCACACCCGCTGCCAGCCTATCCGGAGAATGCCACGATCATCGACCGCATTGTGCAGCGCGCCGCTTTTGACACCACCTGGGACCTCCGCCGGTTAGTGCGCGAGATTTTTGTCGACGATTTCTTTTACGAGACGGCAGCAACCGCACCGTTTTCTGCGACCACTCCAAAGTCAGTGGTTTGGCCCATCGACTTCGTGATGACCACCTTGCGGTTGCTGCGCGTCAGCCCGCGCAGCGACAAGTGGGGCAACTGGTACATCGAGGGCGGCAACTGGGGGAACGTAACGGATTATTTGGCCGACATGGGGCAGATTCTTTTCGAGCCGCCCAGCGTATTTGGCTGGGACTGGGAAGAGGGCTGGATCAACAGCGCCACCCTGCTCGCCCGCTACTCTTTCGCCCGCGATGTCGCCATGGCGCGGGGCAACAAAGCCCAGCACCTCCGCCCGCAGCTGCTCATGGACCTCAGCCTCACTGCGCCTGCGGACATCGTCGACGCCGTCACCGAGGTGCTCGGCGTGCGCGATGACGTCTCGTCTGACGAGCGTCAGGCGCTGATCAACTACCTTGGCCCTGGCTCGCTGGATTTGAACGACCCTGGTGTCCGGCAGCGCAAACTGCACGGTTTGTTTGCTCTGGTTCTCCAAATGCCCGCATTTCACCTTCACTGAAGAGGAGTTCGCCCACATGTCGCTTTCTCGTCGTGATTTTCTCATTCGTTCGGGCCTTCTCGCCGGCGGCCTGATGGCCCAGGGGCTGTGGAATCGTGCCCTCGTGCGCAAGGCGTGGGCAGACATCGGAGATCGCTTTCTGGTGTCCATATTCCTCGACGGGGGCAATGACGGGCTCAACACCGTTGTGCCGGTTGCCAACGGGACCTTCGCAAACTTTAGAACGAGTTACGAAACCCTGCGTCGCAGCGGACCCGGTGGGTTACGCCTTTCTACGAGCGTGCTAGCTCCATTAGCCATCGCCCCCGACCCTTCCACCAATACTCCCCTCGCGCTTCACCCCGGGCTCGAGGGGCTCCATCGCTTGTATCAACTCGGCAAAGTCGCGGTCATCCAAGGGTGTGGCTATCCGGAGTACAATTTGTCCCATGCGGTGTCGCGCTCCATATGGGAAACTGGCACGCGTGCGGCCATGGGTGGGGGCTGGCTTGGCCGCTACTTAGCGTCGCGTTATGGAGCCTCGGACATCCCGGCTCTCTCCGTCGGCTACTGGATGGCGGGAGAGCTACACCAACAGGCTACGAGTGTGTTGACGGCCAGTCGCCTCTCGGAACTCGAGTTTCCGCTCGACGACTGGTACCCGGCGGACGACAGCGACAAAATCGCCGCATTTCAGGCTGTATATGCCGCTGCTCAGGCCTCGGCGCAGCCGCTGCTCCGTTTTGTGGGAAACAGCGGCCAAGCCACACTCACGGCGACCCAGGCCTACCCGGATCTCGATGGTTTGTACAACACCGATCGCCCATCCTGGCTCCAGCAGTACGACGACCTCGACAGCGGCACGGCACGTCGGCTGCGCGAGGTGGCAAAAGTGATTTACGGGATCACGCAAGGTGTGCCCAACATCGCTGCGCGGCATTTCGCCTTAGCCAATGGCGGTTATGACACGCATTCCAACCAAGGCACCGTGGGTGCAAACGAAGCCCACTACGAGCTGCACCGGGAGGTCGGGGATGCACTCGAACTCTTCTACCACGACCTCGACGACATGGGGGTGGCCGACAAAGTGCTTGTGATGATTTGGAGCGAGTTCTCGCGACGGCCACAGCAAAACGACAACGGCACCGATCACGGCTCGCAGGGCCCCGTGTTCCTCGTGGGCGGCCGGATCAACGGCGGGGTGTATGGCAACCACCCTAACATCTCGGATAGCCGTGTTCTGAACCCCGGCGCCACGTGGGATGATGGCAACACCAAGTACTCGCAGGACAACTCCGATCCGCACCGTTCCACCGACTTCCGCGACGTTTACGGGGCCATTCTCAAACACTGGCTGGCAATCCCCCAAACGGAGATTCTTGCCAGTCTCTTGCAGCCAGACATAGGCGACCCTGCACAGTACTGGACTGCCCCCAACTTCGACTTTGTGCACCCGAGCAATAGCCAGCCTTTGTTCTTGCCATGAGACGCGCAAGGTTTCTCCTGCAAGTTTTCTGGTTGCTGTCGTTGAGCGCTGTGACGCCATTGGCCAACGCGCAAGTGGCCGGAGGAGGCCCGGCCGCAACGGATTGTTGGGTCGCGTTCCAATCGAGCCCGGCGCCAAACACTCCAACGTCGAGACCGAAGTACGTTCGCTGCCGCGACCAAGACACCAGCTGCGGAGATAGCGATGCCACCGTTGGGCAGTGCGGTTTCCAGGTGCAAATCGGCCTCAACACGACTGCCTTCACGGGCTGTAGCCCATCGAGTTTCCCTGCCGGCGGCTTTGCGATCCCCTACTCGGGGCCCGGGTTCGATGATCACCCAAAGCATGTGCCGGACTTCGAGCCCCTGCAGCTTTTTGCCGAGGGCGAACTCCCCCTCACGAGTGCGGATACCGACCGTTGGTCGAGCCCCGCCACGGTGCGGGTAATACTGCCAGTCACGCAAACGAGTTCAGGGCCGCGCTTCCGCCCTTATACCTTGAAACTCCAGACGACGATTTGCGCGGTGCCTTTGTTGAGTGGAGGCAAGTGTCCGGCCGGCGTCAGTCAAGATAAGGATACCTTCAAGCTTGCGTGTTTGCCGCCGGTGGATCCGATGACCAACCAGCCCATCAGTCCTTGCAGCGGCATCAACAGCACCTTCGAGCAAATCCAACAACACATCTTTGACCGGAAGTGCTCCAACCTCGCCGGATGTCACGGCTCCATCGAGCCCACGCATGACTTGTGTCTTAAGCCTTCCTGTGGTGGTGGCCGCTCCGCGCACACAGATCTCGTGAACGCCACGCCGCACAACTTCGCCGCCGCATCGGACGGACTGTTGCGGGTCAAACCCGGCGACCCAGACGGAAGCCTCTTGTACCTGAAATTATTGGGAGGGGCTCGTCTCAACAGTCCGACGTTCGGCACCGGTGCGTACGGGCTCCGCATGCCCTATCACAACCCGGCTGCCGATCGTGCTCGCCCTCGGCTGACGGCTGGCGAGATCCGTTTGCTCAAAGATTGGATCCTTGCCGGGGCTCCTGCCTCCGGGTTCATCAGCAGCAGCTACTCTTGCCAATAGCTTCGGTTAGGAGGTGGCACTGATGCCGGTGATCGGCCCAGAGCAGTGGAATTACCAGACGGCAGCGCACTTACTGTTGCGTTCGGGATTCGGTCACCACGGTTCCATCCGCAAAAGTACTGGCGAGGCAACTCTCGTGCGCGCACTCGCCAACAAGACACCGGAGAAGGCTGTCGATTGGGTTTTGAACTTGCGGGTCCCGCGACAACTCCAAGGCCCAGGGAATCTTGTCGCCCGCGACTGGGCGTCCTTCGATTCTCTGCGGGCGTGGTGGCTGCAGTCGATGATCAAAACCAAGAATCCCGCCCTGGAGAAAATCGTTCTGTTCCTACACACGCATTTTGCCACGGCCCAATCGCGCGTGAACAAGTCGCTCTACATGGCGAAACAAAACGCCTTGTTCCGGGCGTACGCGCTCGGGGACTTTCGTGAGCTCGTCAAAGCGATCAACATCGACCCAGCCATGCTGTGGTGGCTGGATGGACAGTCAAATTCCCGCCGTGCCCCTAACGAGAACTACGCTCGCGAACTCATGGAGCTGTTTACCTTGGGCGTGTTCGACTTCGCCGGCAACAAAAATTACTCGCAAGCCGACGTCACCCAGGCAGCGCGCATGCTCACCGGCTGGCGGATCCGCGAAGTGAATAACGACGTCGAAGCCTACTTCGACATGAACCGCCACGATACGGGCTCCAAAACCATCTTCGCCCCCGATCCGAATGAAACCCCCTTACAAAACCCGGCGAATGCATACACGGAACCCGCTTCCAACGACGCGCCCTGGGCGGCGGAGGAACACCGGAGGCTGGTGGACGCCATCTTCAACCATCGAGACACAGAAGGGCGGCCTACGGCAGCCCGCTTCCTCGTGCGCAAGCTGTGGAAATTCTACGCGTACGATCCGGTGGTGGACGTCGGCACCAGCCGGGAAGACCTGAGCTTGATTGACGAGCTCGCCGACGTGTTCGTGGCCAGCGGCTACCGCATTCCGGCAGTGTTACGGGCGATGTTTCTCCGCACCGAATTTTACGCGGACCGCACGCGGACCGTGAAAAGCCCTGTCGAATACGTGGTTGGCTCTTTACGCATGCTCAAGGCAACGCGGACCGAGGACGGCCGCTACACGTTGCTCGACACGTTGGAAGAGCTCAGCGATCAGGGGAACCAAAACAAAGGTGGCCTCGGGCAAATGGGGCAGACCTTGTTGGATCCTCCGGACGTTTTTAGCTGGAAGGGCAACTCCTATTGGATCACTTCTCATGCGTTGCTGCAGCGGGCAATCTTCGCGGCTCGCCTGTGTGCTCGCCGCTGGCCAGTAAACCGACCGAGAGACGCGGTCTGGGTGGAACGCTTGCTCCCCCGCCGTGCAATGCCGCGTGCCGAGGTCGTGAACCGCTTGCTCTTGCTCCTCGGCCCGATCGAAGTCGACGCCGTCACCCATAACCACTTAGTCGAGCTCCTTGGCCCGGACGATCCCTTCGATCCTCGCGACGAGCAAAACATCTTCTTCCGTCTTCATCCGCTTGCGCAAATGATTCTGATGTTGCCGCAGTACCACGTGCACTGAAGAGCAGGAACAAGGAGGTGCACTCATGCAGTTTTCCCGCCGAGATTTTCTCAAAGCTTCGCTGGGAGCATCGGCTATTTTTGCGCTGCCGGGTGTCTGGTTGCGGGCGCGCGAGGCCAGCGCCCTAGAGGCCTGCGAACAAGGAACGAATTTGATCCTCGTCGAGCTCGATGGCGGGAACGACGGGCTCAACACCGTCGTGCCAATGTCGGATGGTACGGGGCAAAACCGCACCCGTTATGACTTGGTCCGGAAGTGGTTGAATATTCCAGTGTCGGAGCTCGGGCCCACCCAAATCGATAACGACCCGCTGCACAACGGTGCGCTCGCGTTGCACCCTCATATGAACGGGCTCAAAACGCTGTACGATAGCGGTAATGTCGCGGTAATCCTCGGCGCCCATTACGCCAACGGGAACCTCTCCCACGACGTCTCGAAGTCTATCTGGTACAAAGCAGATCCGTTGCTGTCCGGCATCAGCGACGGCTGGATGGGGCGCACACTCGACGCGCTGTGCTTAGGGCAAAATATGCCCGTGCCAGCGGTTGACATCGGTCGATCGCTGAACCCGCTGTTCTTCGGGCGAACCTCAACTCTTGCTTTTACAAGCGTGAATGACCTGGTCATCCCCAGCAATCCCGTGTTCAGCCAGAACGCAGATCGCCAGCCATTGGAACAAGCCTTTCGCTCGGTTTACCAGGAGCTGGCAAATTCCAGCGGTGGCTTCATCGGGGAATGGGCGCGTGTCGGCTATGCGGTAGCCTCGCGCATGGACGCGTATCGGACGGTTTCTTCTTCAACCGCAGAAAATCTGAATGCACTGATCAACGGCGCACCGGATCATCCGATCGCAGCACCTACGCGGCAACGCTACGGTTTGGCAACCGCGCTGCGGCTTGTGTACGCACTGCTGCGCGGTGCTCAACCAGGAGACCAGCCACTGGGCTGCCGCATCTTCCGGGTCGGCATCGGCGGCTTCGACACTCATTCCGACCAAGGGAAGCACATCCCGTTGAGTCAAAAGCCGCTGAATCAAAAAGTAGCTGAGAACTTTCCCGATGAGCTCCACGGCAAGCTCCTGCACCAGGTCGACAAAGCCATCACTGCCTTCTGGCGTGACCTCGAGGCCGCCAACCTGCACCACAACACGCTGATCATGACTTTCACCGAATTCGGTCGCCGAATTGCCGAGAACGGCAACAACAACGCCGACAGTGGCACCGACCATGGAACCGCAAGCCCGGTGTTCGTCATCGGCCCGACGAAGACCCAAGCTTCGACCAACTCCTTCGTAGCTGGCGGCGTGTATGGTGCGTATCCGGAGCTACACCTTCCTGACCGCAACGGCAACATGGTCCCGACGTTGGACTTCCGCCACATTTACGGGGAAATCATGGTACACTGGCTCGGCCTCTCTCCGTCCACCGCGAACAACATTCTCGGGGCCGGTGGTTTTAGCTACCAGCCGCAAGGATTCTTAGCGTAAGAGCATATGGCTGTTTCACGCTTGCCGTCGTGGCGAGTTGGCGGCTCTCGACGGGACGTGGAGTTTGCTCTCGTCGATTTGCTGCAGGGCACACATTTCTGCCACACAGTGGAAGAGCTCCTCGGTCAATGACCGCGACACCACGCCGCTCAGCCAGTATTCCCGATCGAACCAAGTGCTCGAGCACAGGTAACTCCACGGATCGCGCAAGCCGAGCAGGTGCAGGTACTGAAACTCGTAGGCGTAGCGCACCAAACGCTGAAACAACGCCGTTGGCCGGGTGGATTGCTGCAAGCAAGTGACGTTGTTACGGACGTAAGTTTCCAGTTCCAACGGCGACAAGAACTCCCGAGCGACGACGTTCGCCCGGTAATCTTCCATTCGTGCATACACGATGTTGGCTAGGGCGCGCCCTACCCCAGCTTGCGTCGCAAGCTTTTCCAGCTCGTGGCTCAGCGCAGCTCGAACCGCGGTCGGCGCATCGCGGACCACCCGCTCGCAAATGTCCTCCAAACGAGCACACAATGCTACCCCCTTTGCTTCACTCTCCGCAGGAATACCCACCCAGCCAGCCGAAGCGGCCAAATGACCCCACTCGTGCATCGTGCGCGCACCGAGCATGAGGCGCTCGTACGGCGGAGCCGGAAGGCGCAAGCGATCCATGCCCGGCTCACCTAAGCGATACGCAATGATTGCGCGCCCCGGCCACAAGAAGCTGAGGCCGCCTGGCTCCACGCCGCCAACCTGTGCCGGCATCTCTTCGCACGCTGCTCTGCGAAAGCTTAGGCTATGGTGGTCAATCACTTTCAAGTCGGCCTGCACACTCGCGAGCGCGTCGGCAGAGGAGCCCGCTAAAAAGGATTTCACACGGCTCGTGTCGTCCGGCAGCGCGGGATCCCAAACAATGTCCATTCGTTCGCCGACAACCAAGACCTCGGGGCGCTCGGTCTCGAGCCAACAGCAAAACGCCCGCACGCGATCCTTATCGACCCGCTTGTACGAGCGGTAATGTTGCTCGACCACACGCTCGGCTACCCGCTGCCAACGCCGCTGAAGAGCGGCCCACTCCTCGCCCACCGTCCGCGGGCCGAGCAGGCCGCTCGCACCTAGTGGCACCAGTCCGCCAGGAATTGCCAGACTCGGTGGACGCAAGGCCGGGTGATACAGCATGCGAATCCAAGGCAACGCGTCAGCCAGCGCTTGCAAGGCCCTCGCATCAGGCCGCGTAGAGCGGCGAGCGCCGTTGCAAAAGTCCGCTACCTCCTCCTCCGTGCGGACCAACCAGTAGGATAAATTGCGTTCAAAGGCGGCCAGCACCTGCCGGTGCCACCCCATGCGCTCGGCGTGAAATAGAAGGTAGGTGCCGAACTCTGGAGAGGAGGTGGCAGGGTCGAAGTCGTCTTCATACAAAAGCCACGAACCGTTGTAGATGGGTTGGAAGTACGGTCTCACCCGGTGCCCGCGTCGTACGATGCAAATGTGTTGTGCGCGCGGGGGAAACCAGTCGCGCGGAGCGATTTCATGCAAGGCGCGCGCTCGTTGCCAGTAACGGATGATGGCATCGTGCAGCGCGCGAACCCAAGGCGCCCGCATCCCACCCGTGGACTCCAAGGCTTCTGCAAACTCGTGGCAAAGTCCGCTCGAGCTGATGGCCTCCACAGGAACGACCACCATCTCGGAATGCGCGAAGCACCAATGCCACCGAGTTCCGTTCACAGGGCGCTCCTTGCGAAACACGCTACCATGGTCGTGGACGACGATCATCTCTGGCGCGTTTGTTGTGGCTCCGCGTCCCACGGACGGTTGTTTCCGTTCCAGGCTACCCTCGAGAAATTGGCGTGATCTCCTGAAGCTTCCGCCAGGGGCCGCGCTCCGTCGGTGCGACCGCACGCGCGCACCCGCACGTTTAGCGGTCGGCGAGCGCTCATCGGTTGCTTCCATTTAGTCCCACGCCAAGGCCGGCGGAACTCGCTCCCACGCCCCATTCCGCTCAGGCTGGGCCCGTTCTTTTTGGAAGGGAAACAACGTCGAGTCGCGCGGTATTGCCGTCATTGCGCTTTCCTCCAAGGGGTGGCACAGTCACGGCCCAGGAGGTTTTCATGGAACATCCGATGGATCCGGCGGCGGCACTGGCACGGCTCGCTATGGCTGTGATGGTGGCGGATGGCCGAATCACCTCAGAGGAATTGGCAACGGCAGCAGTGTTGGACGAGCTTGGGCTTGGCCCCATGCGCCCGCGTTTGCTTGCCGAACTTGAGCAGACTCGGTCTGGGCGGCTCGAGCTCGAGCCCGCGATTGCTGCGCTTGCGGCCCTCTCGCCTCGAGCGCGTGCGGTGATCTTCGAAGTTCTCGCTGAGCTTGCGGCAGCGGATGGGGACCTGAGTCAAACGGAGGCAGCACTGCTCGACCGTCTTGCCGCACGCTGGGACTTGGAGCCGGCAACAAGCAGCAAGATTCCGCCACCCCCACTGCGGAGCGAAGACAAACCCAGCGAAGAAGCGGGGGTGAAAGTGCCTATCCGAACATCGGAGGCCGAAGCGAGAAGCAGTTCGACAATGGAAAGCGGCGCAGCCCCAACTCGCTTTGGCGATGGCTTACCACCAGAGCTGGTGCGCGCGTTGGAGGTGCTCGGCTTGCCACCGGATGCTTCTCCGGCGGCCGTCGATGAAGCATTCCGCGCGCTGGTCCATCGCTACGACCCGGCTCATGTGATCGACCTCGGGCCCGAGTTTGCTGTACTAGCGATCCGCCGACTCGGTCAAATTGCCGACGCCTACCTTACCTGGAAGCGCCTGGAGCACACCCGTCCATCTTGATTCACTCATCCCCCTCGTGCTGGCTCGGATGCCCTGGCCGTGTTCCCCGTAGGCCAGACGAGCCCGGTGCTTCCCTGCCCGGCCAATCGGTTCACTCCTGGCTTCGTTTAGTTGTCACCAGTCGGCGGCACGTTGAGCAAATAGTACAACCCCAGGAGCACGAACATTTCGTCATCGGTGGTCACGCCTCCGGTAAGCGGGCAGGCATCGCAGAAGCCGTCGCGCGCGCCGTCGCCCCTGTCGCAGGAGCGGTGTCGCTCCTCGAGTGTGCTACCGGAGCATGGCGCGCCCACCCGGCCTTCTGTGCAGTGAGTGGGAACTGCACACGGGCCACCTTCGGCTCCCGGCGACGAGGGCACCGGCGCCGTGGACTTTCGCTTCACCGCGTGCGGGTCGACAAACCCGTTGTCATACAGCGCGCAGTACGTAATTGTGCGCTTCTCCGGAGCGATCGCATCGTACCGGCGAGGGGGATCGAAGTCGAGCACCAGCATGTCGCTGTAAACCGTGCTGAGGTACAACAGCGAGGCGTGCGGATCGCGTGGCCGCGCCGTTGGCCCGCCGGTCAGCAACGCGTTGGTGCCGCGAACGATCTCCTCCACGGTCACCGCATCATCGGCGTTCGCATCGGCATCGATACAGCTCCCCGCCGCAGCCAAGCCCAGCGCAACGTTCACCGCGCGCACAAGTTCGTCCACGGTGACAGTGCCATCCTCGTTGCAGTCGCTGGCGGCTTCGCGCTCCCACGCCTGACAGGGGGCGCCTTGGCAAACATCGGGGCTTGCAAAATCATAACCCAGCGGCGAGCACGCTTCGCCCGCTGCCGGTCCGCCCTGACAGGCAAACTTTCCCTCGAAGGTCCGCCAACGTTTCATCCGCTTGTGGCCGTGGCCGCTGAGCTGAAAGAGTCGAGCAAAGCGAGGAAACTCGTAGTGGCTGCAGACTTCCCGCGTGGTGAACGGTGGCACCGGCGTCATCTTGTAGATGTCCCGATTGCCTGCGATCGGCCACACCACCATGCGGGCCTCTTCCGGGGCTGCGTACTCCCAGTTCAGCCAAGCCTCGTGCACAGCGGGGCGGTCGCCCAGGTTGAAGCTGTGGGCGTTCCACACAATCAGTCCCCGCAGCGGTAACTCCTGGAACACGCCGGGAGGAAACCGCATTTCGTTCGCCACCTGCTGGCTGCCCGAGAAAGGAATGAGGCTAAGCCCTTGACCCAAATCGGGAGGACCGAACCCTGCACAACCAACCGCTTCTACCGGATCCGAAGCACACACGCCTGAGCCGCAGAAGGTCGTGTCCATGGGCGGGCAGGTCTCCCCGTCGCGCTCCCCTCCTCGGCAGCGGAACGGCCCCCAAACCGGGTCATTCGGGGAAGCACGGCCGACGTACAGGTTGGCGATCATGTGGTGGCTCACCGGGCTTTGCCGCACCTCGTTGGCGCGGAAACGGAAGGTGAAGCCACCACGCCCCCGGAACTGTGGTGGAACCACGCTGCGGAGATCGAAGTAGCTCACGAAGCACACTTCCTTCTCACTGTGCGGCGGCACCACCCAAGGGGGCATGCGGAGTTGAAAGCCTTTCTCCGGGTCAGGCACAGGCAATGGTTGAATTGGCATCGGCTCTGGCGGCGGCAAGCACGCGTCGACCAGATTGGCCGTGCCCGGGACCACGCCTTCTCGCGGTGCCCCCTGTTGGATCCACAAGCGGATGAGCTCCACTTCGTCTCGACTGAGTGCCGGCAGCGGTTCGGGCGGCATCGGCCGAAGCGGAGCCCGATAAAGGTCGGGGAGTGCCCTTGCTGCGACATTCAAGAACAAGAGGCTGCGGGTACCGAGCCCTGGCAGCACCCGATCGATCCCTGGGACAGTCGAGGCGTCGACCTCGACCAAGTTTTCGTAGGCGCGGTGGCCACGGAGGTCCAAGTCCCCAGCACGGGCCGCACCGTGGCAGAGGTCGTTCGTGCAGCCACGCCGCACGAACACATCTTGCACAATTTCCCAGGTACTTTGGAAACTGTCCTCAGGACATTGTGCTCGTGTCGGACCGCTTACCGCCACACCTACGGCTAAGACCAGGATCAGCCACGGCCGCACACGGCATTCCCTCCCATCTGGCCAGCGCGCTTACACCCTTTGAGTAGACAAAGTCAAGCTGCGCCGCTTCGCCCCTTTCAAGGGCAACTCCGGTTCCGGTGGGGCTTCCAGCACTGGACCTGGGCGCTTCGGGATGGCGTCGCCTCGCTTGAACCGCTGCCTGGAACGCGATTCTCGCGAGTTGCCTGGAGCTTACCCACAGCCTCAGCACCGACACTAGGGGGCACCGACTCACGCCTTCGGACGGACGGGCATTGCGGGTTCTGCAAGGGCGTAACCTTTTGGGTGGGGCGGGCGTGGTTCTAACCCAAGCGCTGCCAGAACCGCAGGGTGCCGATAGTAAGCGATGTAGGTCTGCATCAGTAAGGGGAACACAAAACCTTGCTCGGCCAGTAGCTGTTCGCGCGTCGTACCATCGAGCGCGGCGAACGGCTGCCCGTACCGGGCCGTGCTGAGTCGCGCCAATTCTCGCAAGCCGTCCCGCACGACTTGCAAAAGGCCGGGGATCCGATTGCAGCCCTCAATCACGGACGGACCACAGCCCAGAGCTCCAGCCGCGGGAAAGCGACCATCGTCGCTCGCCGGGATCAGCGTATCCAACACCGCAGCGAGCAGGAGCTGCTCCTCGGCAGTGAACGCTAATGCCCCACAGTCGGGTTGTTTCATCGTGCGGGCTCCCTCAGTCAAAGAGATTTGCGAGCCGCCGCTTCATCTGGTCGGCAATGTACAGGGCCAAGCCTTGGATGGTGTTTGTGGGATTCACCGCAGCGGAGGTAACGAAAATGCTGCCATCGATAATGAACAAGTTTTTCACGTCGTGACACCGACCCCACTCGTTCACCACGGATGTTTGCGGATCCCGTCCCATCCGCGCGGTACCCATTAAGTGCCAACCGGCAAACGGCAGCGGCGACTGCACGAACGTCTGGCGTGCTCCTGCAGCTTCGAGCACCTCGCGTGCACGCTCTACCGCGTGAGCCAGCATACGTTGGCTGTTCTCGCTCAGTCGATACTGTATGCGCGGCGCCGGAACCCCGTGCTCGTCGCAAAGGTCGGGGTCAAGCGTGACGCAGTTGTGCTCCTCCGGCAGGTCTTCGCAAATGGCCACCATGCCGGCGACGTGATCGAACAATTCCGACATCGCGCGGTGATGGTTTCGCCCCCAAGGAAGAACGCCTTGCTGCATGCCCCAGAGCACCGTGGAGATGGGCCCAAATCCGCGCAGGATTTCGAACGAATACCCGCGGACAAAACCGCGGCGGGGATCGGTGCGGTAAAACTCCTGGCTCATGATGCAGCAGCCAGTGGGTCCCTTGTAGGCCTCCAGCGGTTCATCGAAGACACCCATGACCATGGCATAGGGGTGGAACATCAGGTTCTTCCCCACCATGCCGGAGCGGTTCGCGAGACCCTCCGGAAAGTGCTTGCTACGCGAAGCCAGTAACAAGCGCGGCGTGCCGACACCGTTACAAGCGAGTACGACCACATGGGCCGGTTGGTGGTGTTCCTTACCTTCGGCGTCGTAATACACCACGCCGCTCGCCATTCCGTATTCATCGACGGTGATTTCACCCACGCGGCAGCGCGTGCGCAGTTGCACCCCGCGCCGCAACGCCTCGGGCCAGTACGTGACGTCGACGCTGCCCTTTGCCCCCTGCGGGCAACCCACCAAGCAAGTGCCTGCGTTCACGCAGGCTGCTCGTCCGCGATAATCGCGGGTGATGATGGCGCTATCCGAGGGCCACCAGTGCCAACCCAAGCGCTCGAAGCCGGCTGCGAGCGTCACGCCAAGCTTCCCCAAAGGTACCGGCGGCAACGGCACCTGTTTCGCGGGATATGCCGGGTCGCCCGGGAGCCCTGACACCCCCATCATTTCCGCGTTCAAATCGTAGAACGGAGCGAGTGTGTCGTAATCGATCGGCCAGTCGTCCCCTACTCCATCGAGGGAGCGGGTGCGAAAATCTTCCGGGCGGAATCGCGGAAAATGTGCGGCATACAAAATCGTGCTCCCGCCGACTGCGTTGAACATCGACACCTGGATCGGCGAAGCCGAATCATTCACGGGATAATCCTCGGGCCGGCGACGCACGTTCGGACTGAAGTGAAAGTCGCTCAGATGTCGCACCTCCCAATCGAGGTGGTTGCCGGGCAAGTCCTGTGGGCGAATCCAGTCGCCCTGCTCGAGGCAGAGGATGTGCATCTTCGTTTCTGCAAGACTCCAGGCAAAAGCCGCTGCCGAGGCACCCGCTCCGACAATCAGTACGTCAACCGGTTCGTTACGTGTCATCGAAGTCAAATTAGAAAGAGTGCAGAGCTCCAGTCGAGAGTGGGTTCAAGACCCGAGGGAGCGCACAGCCGCCACTGCTCGTCGCCATCCTTGGTAGAGCAATTCGCGCTGCTCACCCGCCATTCGCGGCCGGAACAAGCGGTCCCGCCGACGTAGCCGTTCGAGTTGCGATGGCTTCCACAAGCCCACACCCAAACCAGCCAAGAACGCCGCACCCTGCGCAGTCGTTTCTACGAGCGCGGGGCGGTCCACCGGTACGGCCAACATATCCGCTTGAAACTGCAACAGGAAGTCGTTCGCGGCCGCACCACCGTCTACCCGCAATAGCTTCAGCGGTTGGCCGGAGTCCGCCACCATCGTTTCCACCACATCGCGGGTCTGGTACGCCAGGGCCTCGAGGGCAGCGCGGACAAGGTGAGCTTTGGTCACGCCGCGCGTGAGCCCCACGATTGCGCCTCTCGCCGCCGGGTCCCAATAGGGCGCGCCAAGGCCAACGAAGGCCGGCACGAAGTACACGCCGAGGGTCGATTCCACTTGTCGGGCTAAGCGCTCGCTTTCCTTGGCGTCGCGAATCAAGCCCAGGCCGTCGCGCAACCACTGAATGGCGGCTCCGGCGATAAACACGGAGCCCTCCATAGCGTAGGCGGGCTCACCAGCGGGACCGCACGCAACCGTGGTCAGCAGTCCGCGACGGGAATACACCGGTGCCGCCCCCGTGTGCATAAGCAGGAAGCAACCGGTTCCGTACGTGTTCTTCACCATCCCGGCTTGCACACACGCCTGGCCAAACAAGGCCGCTTGTTGATCCCCAGCAATGCCAGCGATGGGCACCTCTGCGCCGAACACCGCGCGTGCGGTGGTGGCGGCAACACCCGCCGAAGGGACGAGCGCCGGTAACGCCTCCGAGGGAACACCAAAGAGCTCGAGCAAAAACGGATCCCACTCGCGCTTTTCGAGGTGAAACAGCATGGTTCGCGAGGCGTTGGTGAAATCTGTCAGGTGGGCTGCCCCATTCGTCAGTTTCCATACGAGCCAAGAGTCGATTGTTCCCACCGCGACGTTTCTCCGCCGCCTCTCAGGCAAATGAGCAAGCAACCATTCAATCTTCGTCGCGGAAAAGTAGGGGTCCAAAACCAGTCCCGTGCGTTTACGGATTTCCCCTGCCACGCCACGAGAGCGCAGCTCGTCACAGCGCGGAGCGGTACGCCGGTCTTGCCAGACGATGGCGCGGTGCAGGGGGCGGCCCGTCCGGCGGTCCCACACCACGGCCGTTTCCCGCTGGTTTGTGATCCCGACCGCTGCCACTTGCTTGGCAGCCACCTTAGCCGCGCGTAGCGCCCGGCGGACGGTACCGATGGTCGTTGTCCAAATTTCCTCCGGGTCATGCTCCACCCATCCGGGTCGCGGATAAAATTGCGAGAACTCCCGATAGGCACGGCCCCGGACCCGGCCCGCTTCATCCAACACGAGCACCGTGGTTCCGGTTGTTCCCTGATCGATAGCCACCACATACCGGCTCATCCCTTCTCCTCCCTTGCGTGCTCCGCACTCGTCCCCGCTCTAGCTACAACAGCGTACCATGCGCGTCATCCGCTCCGCAGCGTTTTGCAAGAAAGCCCGGTGGCAGCTAGCTCCGCGTTCGGAACCTCGCTAGGATTGCGCACGTGGCTGCGGGGCGCATCGTGTTCGTGACTGGGAAAGGTGGCGTCGGCAAGACCACCATCACCGCTGCGCTCGGTTTGGCCGCTGCCAGTGCCGGCCTTAGCACACTAGTGGTCGAAACTGCGGCGGACGGTTCCCTAGCCCGACTTTTCAACCTGCAACAGCTCGGCTTCCGGCCCCGGCCCTTGGTTGCAGATCTTGCTGGCGTAGCGGTGGATCCCCAGCACCTCGTGCGCGACTACTTCTCTCGTCTCCTGAAAATCCCATTTCTTGTTGAACGGCTCCTGCAAAGTACGAGCTTCCGCGCGTTGACCGACGCGGCTCCTGGGGTGGTGGAGTTTCTTTTGCTCGAGCACTTGAGCATGTGGGTCGATGCCCCGTTTTGGCACCGGCGGCAACGATTTGACCTCGTGCTAGTTGACGGCCCAGCCAGTGGCCACATGCGCAAGCTCCTGCAGGTTCCGCGGCAGCTCTTGAACCTGGTTTTGGCCGGGCCATTACGGCGCACGGCGCTGCATCTCGAGGCATTGCTCGCCGACCCGAGCCGCTGCCTGGTGGTGCCCGTTACCCTCGCGGAAGAGCTCGCCGTTCAGGAGACCTTGGAAAATTGGGCCGTGTTGCGCCAAGAGCTTTTTTTGAACGTCAGCCGCCCGGTAGTGAACCGTGTGCACCCCCGCAGGTTCTCCACCGCGGAGATTCGCAAGATTACCAGCGAGCGCAACGGCGGGCCGCTGTACGACGCTGCCCGCTATGCAATCGCGATGCGACAAGAGGCCGAACGGCTCACCAAGGTTTTACACAAGACCACAGGAAAACGCCCAACATTTGTTGGCGAGAACTTCGCGGGGACCATGACGCGAGACGACCTCCAGCGCATGGGCTCTCGGCTGCTGGATGCTCTCCTGAAGGACGCCGGTTGGCTCCCGTGCCAGCGGGCGGAGGAGCGGGACGTTCGGCCGTAGCCCTAGCGTCATGCACCGATCTTCCTTAGCTGCCTTATTGCGAAGCAAGCGCCTGATTATCTGCGTCGGCTGCGGCGGGGTGGGCAAAACAACCACCGCTGCAGCCCTAGCCCTGAGCAGTGCTGAGCTCGGAAGAAGGGCGGCGGTGATTACCGTCGATCCCGCGAAACGACTCAAAAGTGCCCTGGGTCTGGATACCCTTTCCCACGAGCCGCACCGCGTCAAGGTGAATGGCGGCCGCGTCGCGTTCGATGCTCTGGCCCTCGACACCAAGCGCATGTTCGATCAGCTCGTCGAGCGCCTTGCCCCAGATCAGGCGACCGCCGAGAGGATTTTTGCCAACCGCCTGTACCGCGAACTTTCCAACGAGCTTGCCGGCTCGGCAGAGTACATGGCGATGGAGAAGCTGCACGACTTAGTGTGCAGCGGTGCCTACGAAACCCTCATCGTCGACACGCCGCCCAGTGCCCATATCCACGACCTACTGGCTGCCCCAAACCGCCTGCTGACTCTGCTCGCCTCGCGAGCCGTGCGTTTGTTACAGGCTCCGTCCCGTTTAGTCGAGGGCGCAACGTCGCGCACCGCGCGCTTTGCTTTGCGCACGCTTTTGGAAGCACTGCAGCGTTGGAGCGGTTTGCCTTTGCTTAAAGATCTTGCCGACTTTGTGAATGCATTCGAGTCGATGCTGGCGAGCTTCGCCAACCGGGCGGAGGTCACCGCAGGGCTGTTGCGCGACGCGGGAACGGTCTTCCTGCTCGTCACCACCCCCGAGCCGCACACAATGAGCCTCGGACAAGCGTTCCTCGATGAGCTGCGGGCCGGCGGTTATCCGGTTGCCGGAATCGTGGCCAACCGCGTCCACATGTTCGCTTCCCAAACACTCCCCGAATCTGTCGGGCCGGATCCGTTCACCAGGCGCCTTTGGCAAAATTACCGTGCCCTTGCGGCTCGCAGCCAGCGGGATGCCGAGGAGTTGGCGCGCCTCGTGAAGAAAGCCGGGCTGCCGATCCTGGCGCGCGTGCCGGTGCAAGCAACACCACCTTGCTCGCTGTCCGGCCTCGCACAGGTCGCAGAACACCTGCTCGCCGACCAGCCGTAGCGGCGGGCGTCAGCCACGGCCGGCGAGGGTGGCACGGCCACGTCAGGCTTTCTTCGCCGGGCTCTTTTTCGCGTGCTGTTGCTCCTGCGCTGCCAATAACCGATCGAGTTTTATGTTCAGATTCACCAAGCTTCCTTGCAGCGCGTCGAGCTTGAGGCGGAGCTTCTCCAAGTCAGCCCTGCTGGGAAGATTCAACAAGTGAAGCAAGGCCTCCACATTCTTGTCTACGCGGCCTTTAGTTTTCGCAGCGCGCTGCAGCACCTTCCCAATCTGTTCACTTACGGCAGGGCGGCGGAGCAGCTCCTCGATGACTTGATTTAGCGTTGCTTCGCCTTGGCTGAGGAGCCAGTCCAAAACGCTCTTTGTATCCTTTTGTGGCTTTGTCGACATGGCCGCTGCATACCGCGAGAACGCGGCAGCGGTCAACCGACTGTTGCATTGGCGATTCACCCCCCATACTGTCGGATCGAGCGGAGGGCACGTGAGCTCAATTGAGACCTGGATCGGCTACGCAACCGGGGTCCGGCTATTGGCTCCGCGGTTGAGCGACGAATATTTTTGGCCGACGCTGATCGTGATCCATCTGCTCGACGCGATCCTCTGCCGTGTCTTCGCTCGGAACAACCGCTACTCGGAGAACCTCTGGACGCTACTTGGTTTCATCGCTGGGTTATGGGCAGTCGTGTGCTTATTGCTGCTCACGCGGCGACAAGAGCGGCAACGCAGCCAAGCGCCACCAGCGTCAGGCCTCCGCGACAACCCAGGCTAAGGCGAGGTTGTTCGTGTGGGTCAGGGAAAGGGACCAACGCCGGATTTTGAGCTCCTCTGCGCGTTTTGCGGCCCTGCCCGACAACTGTACCCGCGGGGGGCCCTGGTCGGAGCGGACAACTTCCACTTCACGCCACGGAACAAACGCACCGAGCGCCTTCATCACCGCCTCCTTCGCGGCAAATCTCGCGGCGTAACTTTGGGCCGCGTGGCGTCGTCGCTCGCAGTAAGCGATTTCCGCAGGTGTAAAGACTTTCGCGCGGAAGCGTTGCCCTCGTGTCGGGTGAGCAAGGGCTGCGGCGATGCGTTCCACCTCAGCGATGTCTACACCAATGCCGACAATCATGCCGGGCAGGCGCCACAGATGCGGCAGGTGGTCGTGTCGCACGGAGGTGTTTGTAAGCCCGCGCGCGCTTTGCGGCGCTCGGCAAGCAGGTACTGCTTGCTCAAGTGATGGTCGATGAAGTCCCACGGAAGGATCTCGTCCTCTTCGTAGGTGCGGTGGACATAGTCGTGGGGTGGTGGCAACGCTGTCGCCCACGGGGCGGCATGCGCGTCGCCCCGCGCCCACGAGCGGATTGTCCCCCACCAATCGTTCCCTGCCTGGTAGGTCGCCACTAAGAACAGCGCGGTGCGGCGGTCTCCACGAGAAAGCAACGTCTGGTAAAACGCCTCGCGCGGGGACTCACAGTCGAAGCGGACCCCAGAAATCGCCGCCAATAGCCGTTCAAGCCTACGGGCACGCAGCCTTAGCTCAGGGAGTTCCATCATGGCATCCCATTGAAAGGGCGTCCAAGGTTTGGGAACGAAAGGATTCGCGGAAACCGTAATTTTGGCCACGCGGCTGCGCCGGCCGTCGCGACTGATCAACGTTTGGCGAATCTTCGCTACCAGTTCTGCAATTGCCTCTACATCCTCCCAGCGCTCTTCCGGCAAGCCGAACATGAAGTACAGTTTGAGGTCGGGCACGCCTTCGCCGACCAGCAAGTCGGCGGCACGGAGGATGTCGGCCTCGCTCAGGTTTTTGTTGATCACCCGGCGCATCCGTTCCGAGCCGGCCTCCGGGGCCACGGTCACACTCTGTGTACCCCCGGCTGCCAGCGCCCGTGCGAGCTGAGGAGTGATGCAATCTGCTTTCATCGAGGAGGGTGACAGCCGACCACCGTTTTCCGCGGCCAAGGTAGCCAGGTCAGCAACCCCAGGCACGCTCGCCATCTCGGCGCCGACCAAGCCAATCGTGTGGCGATGCTGCAGCCCGGCGCGCACTGCCGCTGCAAGCTGTTGTACCGAACGGTGGCGGAGCGGCCGGTACATGTAGCCCGCAGCACAAAAACGGCATCCCCACTGGCACCCGCGACTCGCTTCCACCAAGACCATATCGCCGAACACGGCGTCGGGGGCGAGCACCCGCGTGGTGGTCGGGAAGGCATCCAGGTTCCAAACGATACGCCGCTCCACTCGCGGTTTCGCGGGCGCCTCAAAGTCCACCGCAACCGTATGCGGGCCCTCGTAACGAGGGTGGTACAGCTTAGGCACGTAGCATCCCGACACGTGTTGTGTTGCTTCGAGCAAAACCCGCTCGCGGTCGGCCGCGCCGCCACAGTCGCGCAGCACCTCCAAAAACTCGGGCAGCATTTGCTCCGCCTCCCCGATCAAAAACAGATCGATGAAGGGTGCAATGGGCTCCGGGTTGAGGAAGACGGCGGCTCCGCCGGCGATCACTAGCGGGCCCTGCTGCCGCTCATGGCTCCACACAGGTAACCCAGCAGCGTCGAGCAACCCAACGATGTGCAGATAGTCGGTTTCGAAGGATACGGAGAAGGCGAGAATGTCGAACTCGCTGACGCGCGTGCCGGTTTCGAAGCTCCGCAACTCGCCACGGCGCACCCTCCGCTCTCGCTCAGGCAAAAATGCCCGTTCGCAAACGATCTTTGGGAAGAGGTTGAAAATTTCGTACACCGCCTGGTAGCCAAGGTTTCCCATGGCGACCCGGTATTCGTTGGGGTAAAGCAGGCAAACGCGAAGAGCGCCTACACTCCTTCTCGGGAACAAAGCCACCTCTTCGCTGACGGGCTTCGCCCCGATGGATCGACGGTTCCGAGCACTCACCAATTTTCCCTGGCTCACCAATAGCCAAGGCTATAGCCGCACCCCAGGGAGCCGCAACTAGGAGTCTCGAGAAAGCTCAGCCACGACTGCGCCGCAGGAAGGCAGGGATACTCAGATCGTTTTCGTCGAACTCCTTGCCATTTTCGTCGAGCACGTACCGAGTCTCAGATGGCTCTGGAGCTGGACCAGTCCCTTGCGTTGTCGGGACCCCGGGAACCTGTGCTGGACGCAGTCGTGGGCCATCCTCCGTCTCCTCAATCGTACCTACGAAAACCCGTTGCTTGCGACGGTCCGCGGAGCCTGCCGGTGCCGCCTGAGTTGCGGGCCGGTCTCCATCGCCAACGGCAAGGGCCTGAGCCGTGAGTTTTCCTGCACCCGGCTTTGGAAGCGCATCGACGTCCTCGGCACGGAAACCGGTGGCGAGCACGGTAACGCGCAATTCATCGACCAAGGTTTCGTCGAACACGGCGCCGAAGTATACGTTGGCGTCTTCGTTCGCTTGCCGCTGAATGGCGGTTGCCGCCTCGATGACTTCATCAATCGCCAGTGTCGGGCCGCCCATGATGTTGATCAGTAGGCCCCGAGCTTTGTCCAACGAGACGCCCTCCAACAACTTGCTGCTAATAGCCGCTTGCGCTGCCTGGATTGCGCGGTCAGGTCCCGAGGCAGAAGCCCATCCCATCAGTGCCCGGCCCCCCTCGGCCATGACCGCGCGCACGTCGGCAAAGTCGAGATTGATGAAACCATACACAGTCACCAGGTCAGCCACGCCGCGGACTGCCTGGTACAATACGTCGTCAATCCGACGCAAGGCATCGAGAACAAACGTCCCGCGCTCTACCACACTCATCAGCCGCTCGTTCGGGATGACCATCAACGAGTCGACCACCTCTTCGAGAGCGCGGATGCCTTCCTCGGCCCGCTTGAGGCGAACCCTCCCCTCCAAGGAAAACGGCTTCATGACCAAACCGACAACCAGTGCGCCCAGCTCGCGCGCAACCTTTGCAATCACGGGGGCAGCTCCGGTACCCGTGCCGCCGCCCATGCCGGCAGCAACGAAAACCATGTCAGCCCCCTGCAAGGCGCGGCGAACTGCATCGACGGTTTCCAGCGCAGCCTCACGCCCAATTTCCGGGTTGCCTCCCGCTCCGAGGCCGCGGGTAAGTTTCTCGCCGAGCTGGATCTTGGCCGGAGCGAGGTTGGCCGCTAACTCCTGCATATCCGTGGTAGCGGCGATGAACTCCACTCCTTGCAATTCTCGCTCAATCATCGTGTTCAGTGCATTCCCGCCAGCTCCGCCAACGCCGATGACGACGATCCTTGCACCTACACGCGCCTCACCTTCCATCCCGTGCATGTCACCACACCTCCCACAGCTAGGGTCCACCCACACAAACAGTGACAACTTCTTGTTCGGCTCGGTCGTTCACTCCCACAGCGCCCGAAGAAAAGAGGACACTCTTGACCAAGCTCGATTCCACCTTCCGCCACCATCCGCGGCAACGTCGTTCCGTGGTCGCAACCTTGCTCGCTCGTGCATTGCAACGAGGCCAACCGCTGCGGCATAGGTCGGATCGGCCAGAACCCTCTCTGCAACTTCGGTCTCCTCGGATTGTGGAAGAATGCACCGTCGTGCCACCCGCACCTGCACTCCACTTACTTGTTGCAACAACCGATCAATTGCAGACAGCATCGCGCCACCCCCAGCAATTACGGCACCGCAGCGAGTGTACTGGTTCGCTTCCACCTTACGGGCCTCCTGCCACACTAGATTGAGGATCTCCTCCGCTCGTGCCTCGATCATCCACGCCAGCTCCCGCAGCGGAACCGCGTGGGGCGGTCGCCCACCAAGGCCGGTCACGTCGACCACCTCCTGCTCGCTCACTTCGCTGCGCAATGCGCAGCCGTAACGAACTTTGATGAGCTCGGCTTCGTGCAGGGTGGTGTGGCACCCTTGGGCAACGTCGCTCGTAATACAGGCTCCACCCATACCCAGGGAGTAACTGAAGCGAAGCCCCCCACGGTGGAAGATCAGGACGTCGGTGGTGCCGGCGCCCAGGTCCCAAAATGCGACGCCCAGCTCCTTTTCATCGGGAGTGAGCAGCGCCTCGGCGGCAGCAAGAGGCGCCCATACGAGTTCCACGGGTTCCACCCCAGCGCGCTGGCAGCAACGTATCACGTTGTGCACCGCGGATACCGAAGCGGTTACAACATGCACCCGCGCCTCTAAGCGCACGCCGACCATTCCCAAAGGGTCCACGATGCCCTCCTGGTCGTCGAGCACATAGTTCTGCGGCAGTACATGAAGCACCTGGCGTTCAGCCGGGAAGGCAATGGTACGCGCCGCGTCCAACACGCGCTCGATGTCCTCCGCCCGCACTTCTCCGCGTCGGACGGGAATCACACCGTGACTATTGACGCCCCGGAAGTGCGCGCCGCCGATCCCAACGATGGCACTGTGAACGGAGCAGCCAGCGCTGACCTCGGCCTCGCGAACAGCGTCCTGCACGGCCTGGATGGTTGCGTCCGCATCGATCACGGTCCCCCGCCGGACACGGTCGTGGAGCGCCACTTGGCCGTCGCTCACCAGCGGGGCAAAGCCGCAGCCAACCAGCGTAAGGCCTGCAGGGCTCCGCTTTGCAACCACCGCGGCCACCTTTGATGCGCCAACATCGAGACCGACGATCAACTCCTCCTGCCGAGCCATGTGCGAACCGCACCCTCAACCACCGCAAACATCGCCGTTGTGCCTACCACATTTCTGCAGCTAGAGCATCACTTCGCGCTCGTTCCTTTACGCTTCGGTGTGTCCCGGTCGTCGCTTCGTCTTTCGGGAAGAAGGCGTTACGCGTTCCTCTGGCGCGACTTTCAGGACCGCAACCTTAGGAAAAGAAAGATCGAGCACCCGTAACCGGTCCACCTGCCCCTCCCACATGGCGAACACGCGTGCGGAGCGCCGCAGCTTTTCCGCAAACCCGCCCCAGCCCAAGACCACCGCAACGCGATTGCGCACCGGAATCACGACCAAACCCTTACGGCCTATTTGCACCTGCGAGATGCTGTCGAAACACTGTAGGCGCTCGCAAATCCGTAATAACTGCAGCGCGCGATGCACGTGCAGGGACGAAAGTTCTCTTTCTTTAAACTGATCCACGCCAGAAATGATCGGGAGATCCGGGGCCTCACCGGAGTGCACGGGGCCCAGTACTTTGCCCGTTCGGTCCACGTATTGGAACCCTTTCGCCACTTGTACGAGTGCCACTGGCCGGCGCTCACGCACTTGAATGCGCACGCGGCGCGGGAAGATGCGCTGGACGGTGGCGCCACGTACCCAAGGATGCTGTGCCAGACGAGCCGTTAGGGTGTCTGGGTCGATATCCCAAATGCTCACGTCATCCTGCCAGTGGATCCACTCGACCAGTTGCTCGCGCGGCACGCGCCGATTCCCTTCAATTTCCACCGTAGAGACGCGGAAGTACGGGTGATGACGAACCGAGTTCAGCAACGGTGGCGCGTGCTGGGATGAGAGGGCGAGGGCCAACACGAGGAGAATCACTGCCGATGCCCTTACCAGGGTCCGGAGCCACGAATCATTCCGCGAGGGCCGCAGGGACATCGGCTTCATTCCCGCCACTCCCCCATAAGGCGAATTTCAGGTTCCAACTGAACCCCGAACCGCTCGGCGACCCGTCTTTGCGCTTCACGCATCAGTTGCCGCACTTCTGCTGCCTTTGCGCCCCCGAGATTGACAATAAAATTGGCATGCTTCGAAGAAATCATGGCTTGTCCGACCTGGTGTCCTTTCAGGCCAACAGCCTCGATCAACCGCCCTGCAAAATCTTGCGGCGGGTTTTTAAAGACCGAGCCAGCGTTCGGCAGCCCCTTTGGTTGGTTGCGATCGCGCCGCTCCTTGGCCATCTGGTAACGACGCTGGATGTGTTCGCTCGGAGCGTGGCGCAACTCGAACTCTACTGCGGTCACAACTGTACCGCGGGGCAAGTCGAACCAGCGGTAACCGAAGCGCAACTGTTTCTTCGGAACGCGAAGCTCCTGCCCTTCTGGGCTCACCAACTCCACGGCTCGCACCACGTCGGCCAATTCACCGCCGAAGGCTCCTGCATTCATGAGCAAACCGCCACCGACGGTACCGGGAATTCCCTCTGCGAATTCCAGTCCGGAGAGATCCCGCTCCACGGTCTCCAGCACAAGTTTCTTCAAAGGCAAACTGGCACCGGCACGAACGGAAACGGCCTCGCCCTTCGGCTGCCAGTGGATGAACGCGAAGCGGCGGCCCAATCGTATCACGATGCCACGGACGCCGAGGTCGCTCACCAGCACGTTGGTGCCGCCGCCAAGTAACGTCCACGGCACCCCGTAGCGCAGCGCGCACTCCTGCACAGCGGCGATCTCCCTAGGCTCCTGAATTTCGACCCAGTAGTCAGCCGGCCCACCGATGCGAAACGACGTGTGCTTGGCGAGCGGTTCGTTCCGGCGCACCCGCCGCCCGAATAAGGCGCGCAATTCGTCTTCGAGCCCAGGGGCAACAACTTCCGGATTCATCAGTGTACGGAGAGCGGCGACCCAATGTTTCCCAGCCGCTCACGAAGCGGCTCCACCAACTCGTGAATGTTCCCTGCCCCTAAGAGCAAGACCAGGTCACCCGGGCGCACGTGGGCGGCCACGGCTCCCGGAAGCTCGCTCAAATCAGGAACAAACTCGACATCCAAATGGCCGCGACGCCGGAGCGCCCGGTACAGAGCCTCGCCCGTAATTCCCTCAATGGGCTGCTCCCCGGCTGGGTAAATCTCCGTTAGAAACAGCTCATCGGCGCTATCGAAGGCCCCGAGGAAATCTTGGAACAAGTCCCGCGTGCGCGTGAAGCGGTGCGGTTGAAAGACGACGACCAATCGACGCCCGAAGCCTTCGCGGGCAGCGGCAAGGGTAGCGCGGATTTCGGTGGGGTGATGGCCGTAGTCGGTGACGAGCAGCACCCCGCGCTCTTCGCCGCAAATTTCGAAGCGGCGGTGGATTCCGTTGAACTCGGCCAAAGCCTTGCGGACCGTTTCAAACGGCACCTCGAGTTCCGTCGCAACGGCCAGCGCCGCCAAGGCGTTCAGCGCTTGGTGCCTACCAGGCATGCGCACGACTAGATCGCCGAGAGCCTGTCCGTGTCGCTCCACGACAAAGTGTGTGTGCAAGCCCCGCACCCACACTTCTGTCGCCCGATACTCAGCCTCTGGGCAGGTCCCGTAGGTGATCGTGCGCTTCTTTGCTTGCGGTAAAAGGGCACGGAGATTGGGGTCGTCGAGGCAAACGACTGCGGCCCCGAAGAACGGCACGCGATTGATGAAATCGAGATAGGCAGCCTTCACCCGGTCGAGATCGCCGTAATAGTCGAGATGTTCAGGATCGATGTTGGTGACCACCGCGAGCACCGGAGAAAGTAAAAGGAAGCTGCCATCGCTTTCGTCCGCCTCGGCAACCATGAGCTCCCCGTTGCCGAGGCGGGCATTGGCTCCCAAAGCCAGCACCTTTCCTCCGATGACCACGGTCGGGTCGAGCCCAGCGCCAGCCAAAATTGCCGCAATGAGCGAAGTGGTCGTCGTTTTTCCATGAGTTCCGGCAACGGCGATGCCGGATTTGGTGCGCATCAACTCCGCGAGCATCTCCGCACGCGGAATCACCGGAATGTTGAGTGCTCGAGCACGCATGACTTCCGGGTTCGAAAACCGCACGGCGGATGAGATCACAACCACCTCGACATCCGTTTCCACGTTGTTCTCGTGGTGGCCGTAGACGACGCGCGCGCCAAGCGAAGCCAACCGTCGCGTCGTTTCCGTTTCTCGTAAATCGGAGCCGCTCACTCGGTAGCCGAGCCGAAGGAGCACCTCGGCGATGCCACTCATGCCGACGCCCCCAATGCCGACAAAATGAACTTTCCGTCGGCGTTTATACAGCGGCGTCATGCTTCTCCCTCCAATTGTTCCATGCAGACAGCCACTACACGCTCCGTTGCATCGGGCCGTGCTAGCCGACTCGCATTATGCGCTAAGGACAGCCGCCGCTGCGGATCTTTTGCCAAAGCAGCGATTCGCTCTGCCAACCGCTCGCCCGACAGTTCACAATCCAAAATCATCTCCGCGGCTCCCTCCCGCACCCAAACCTCCGCATTGGCCCGCTGGTGATCGTCCGCCGCAAAGGGGTACGGAACCAAGATCGCAGGTTTGCCAACGGTGGAAAGTTCCGCAAGGGTCGTCGCTCCGGCCCGGCAAACCACAAGGTCAGCCCACGCATAAGCATCGGCCATGTCGTCGATGAAAGCGCACACGCGCGCCCGCGCACCCGAGGCTGCATACTCTTGTTCGACCCAAACACGATCGGCTTCGCCGGTTTGGTGCGTTACCTGCAAGGCAGGAAGATGCGATTGGAGCCGGCGAACAGCCTCGACCATGGCTCGATTAATCGAGCGAGCCCCCTGGCTCCCGCCGAAGGCGAGCAAATGAAACTCGTTCGCACCGGCATCGGTCCTTGCTCTTTGCACGTTCAGGCGACGAACCGGATTGCCTGTGTACACGCTCCGGCCGGCAGGGAAAAACGCCGCCGTTTCTTCGAAGGCTGTACACACTTTGGCGGCCAATCGACCGAGGATCCGGTTCGCCATTCCTGGCCGAGCATTCTGCTCGAGCAGGATTACGGGAATCTTGCGACTCCAGGCCGCTAAAATCACGGGCACGGATCCGTAACTGCCCAAGCCAACGACAACTCCCGGAGAGAATTCCCCAAGGGAGCGGCGGGCTTGCCAAAAGGCACGGGGCATCTGCAATGCAAATTCCCCGAATCCGCGCCATCCACGACCGCGTGCGCCCTTAATCGCTAAGCCCTCGAAGCGGTATCCCTTCAGGGGGACCACTCTCGCCTCCAGGCCGTAAATGCTGCCAATGAACAGCACCTCTCCACCCGTCTTCTCCACCCACGTCTCCGCCACAGCCAAGCCTGGGAACAAGTGCCCGCCCGTGCCTCCTCCGGCGATCACGATGCGCATCAGGAACTCGTTGATCGCGACAAATTCCACAGGATGCCGACGCGCAGCAACGCGCCGACGAGTGCCGAACCACCATAGCTCACAAACGGCAAGGCTAAACCCTTTGTCGGTGCCATGCCTAACACCACTGCCATGTTTAGCCAGGCCTCGAACACTAACGTGATGGCGAGGCCGCAGGCTAAGAAGCGGACAAATAGCTCTTCATGGCCGCGTGCAATGCGCAAGCCGCGCTGGGCAATCAATGCGAACAAGCCCAGCACAACGGCCACCCCGAGGAGGCCAAGTTCTTCGCCTATTAGGGCAAAGATAAAGTCGGTGTGCGCTGCAGGAAGGAAAAATAGTTTCTGTTGGCTGGCGCCCAAACCCACTCCAGTCAATCCACCAGATCCGACAGCAATCATCGATTGCACCAGTTGATAACCAACGTCTCGTTCCCGCTCCCACGCCGAGAGGAAGCTTACGATCCGGCTCACGCGGTAGGGCTCTGCCAAAATCCCGGCTGTGGCGCCTGCGATGGCGAGCGTCGCCAGTATGGCAATCTGCTTCCGGCTCACGCCGGCCACAAACAGCATGCCGCCGGCGGTCGCCGCAAGGATCATCATCGTGCCGAAGTCCGGCTGGCAGTACAAAAGCGCGAGCAAGACTCCCGTGAGAAACAAGGGGGGTAAAATACCTTCCCACCAAAGATGGAGTTTGTCATGCCGGCGAGCCAAGTACCGCGCCAGGTAAATCACAAGGATGGTTTTCACGAATTCCGAGGGTTGCACAGTGAGCGGCAAAAACCCCAGCGACAGCCAGCGCCGCGCTCCGTTCTCTTCGCGGCCGAACAGCAGCACGGCAAGCAGGGCCACCGCCGCGAACAAAACAAGCGCTCGCGCCCAGCGCTCCCAAAACGTCCATGGGCGCCGTGCCGCAGCAGTCGCAACAATCACACCTATGCCAATGTACGTCACGTGCCGCCACACGAAAAACAAAGGATCCCCGTACACATCCCGCGCATAAAAGTAGCTCGCGTTGAAAACCATGACCGTGCCGAGCGCGAGCAACACCGCCACAGCACCAAGCAACCAGGGATCACCGGAGCCCAGCCGTGGTACGGCAACCGTTCTTTGCCAAAATCGCCCTGGCCGCGGGCGCAGGTCTGTCACCCGAGTGATCGAGGTCATAGCGCCTCCACCCACTCGCGGAAGCAGCGGCCGCGGTGGGCGTAATCTTCAAACTCGTCGAAACTCGCACAGCCGGGAGAGAGAAGGACAACGTCTCCGGGCTCAGCAATCGCAGCCGCAACCTCCACCGCCTGCCGCAAACTCGGCACGACGGTGTGGGGCACAAACTCCCCAGTTTGCTCCGCCCACTTACCCGCCGCTGCACCGAAGAAGATCGCGTAGCGAACATGCTCTCGCAGTTGCGGAATCACGCAGCGAAAATCGCTTTCCTTATCGTAACCGCCAGCCAGCAAAATCACCCGCTGGTCAAAACTCGCTAACGACTTTTGCACTGCCCCTACGTTGGTGCCTTTCGAATCGTCGTAAAAGCGCACGCCGCGCCATTCCCGAACGAACTCGAGCCGATGGGGCAACGGGCGAACCGCCGCCAACGCATGTTTCACAGCTCGAAAGGGCAGTGCGAGACACCGAGCGGCGAGCACCGCTGCCATCATGTTCTCACGGTTATGCTGGCCCGCGAGGGACGCTTCGGAAAGCGCGAAACACCACGCATCCCCGCGCCCATCGGCCACATGCAAGAACTCACCCTCGATCCAGGCGTGCGATAGCCCGCCTTCGCAGCCGCCGAACCAACGGGTTGTCGCCGGGATCTGCTGTCGTCGAGACCAAATCCACGGGTCCATGCGATTCAGGATCGCGAAGTCCTGTGTCGTCTGCCGAGCAAACAGCCGGAGCTTTGCTTCGCCATAGGCGTCGAGATTAGGATAGCGGTCCAAGTGATCTGGACTGAGGTTTAAGAACACCCCAATGGCGGGGCGAAACTCTTCTACCCATTCGAGTTGAAAGCTCGATACCTCAACGACGGCGACCGAGTACTCAGGATGGCCGGCGGCTTCGATCAACGGCGTGCCCAGATTCCCGCCGACGAAGACCTTCATGCCGGCCTGGCGGCACATTTCCCCAATCAAGGTCGTGGTGGTGCTTTTTCCATTCGTCCCTGTGACGGCGACGACAGGAACCTTAAGCTCGCGAAACGCGAGTTCAATTTCGCTCAAGATAGGCACAGCGAGCTGCTGCGCGCGTCGGAGCACGGGGTTTGTAGGTGGCACTCCAGGGCTTGTCACCACGAGGTCTGCGCTCCGCACTTGCTCGGCACCCCACTCCTCATCGCCCACGGAAGCCGATGCGTGCAGAGCCTGATCTTGCAGCTTACGAGGGTCGCGATCGACCATCAGCACGTTCGCTCCGTTTGCGCAGAGAAAGCGGGCCGCGGCCGTGCCACTTCGACCTGCTCCCACCACCACCACCCGCTTCGCACTCCAGGCGGACCTCATCGCAGCTTCAAGGTGCTCAAGGCCAGCAGCGCGGCCACCACGGACACAATCCAAAATCGCACAATAATTTGTGGCTCGGGCCAGCCCAGGAGCTCGAAGTGGTGATGGATCGGTGCCATGCGGAAGATCCGCTTCCGTCGCAGTTTGTAGGACACGACTTGGAAAATCACCGACAGGGCTTCCGCCACAAACACCGCACCCGCAACGATCAGAACAATTTCTTGTTTCGTCACCAGAGCCACAGTGGCAAGCGCTGCGCCCAGGGGAAGCGAGCCCACGTCTCCCATGAACATCTTCGCTGGATACGCATTGAACCAAAGGAATCCGAGTCCCGCGCAAATCAGTGCGGCGCAAAAGACGGCCAGTTCGGCTGCTCCGGCCACATGTGGAATCTGCAAGTATTCTGCGAGGCGGGGGCTTCCCGCAAGGTACGCAAAGATCCCGTAGGTGAAGGCAGTGGTCATCACGGGCCCGATTGCCAAGCCGTCCAGCCCGTCGGTCAAGTTCACCGCGTTCGACGCGCCGACAATCACAAACATCCCGAAGGGCACATAGAACCAGCCCAGCTCGGGATGGATATGTTTAAAGAAGGGCACATAGAGCTCAGTGGAGAAACCGGGCCGCAGGTACAGCAGCTCCGCTACGATGAACGCGACGAGGAACTGAGCAAATAGTTTTTCCCGGCCAGTCAGCCCGCGTGCATTGCCCCGGCGGAGTTTTTGGTAATCGTCAACAAAACCAATCACTCCAAACGCAGTGGTCACGCCAATCAGGAGCCACACATAGAAGTTCGTAAGGTCAGAGAGCAGCAGGGTGGCACTGAGCAACGAGAACAAGATGAGGGTACCGCCCATCGTCGGTGTCCCCGCCTTGGCAAGGTGGCGTTCTGGTCCGTCGGGCCGGATTGTCTGGCCGATTTGGTTTTGCCGCAGCCGGCGAATGAGCCATGGACCGAGCAAAAAGGAGATGGCTAGCGCCAGCAGCGCCGCAACCAACGAACGAAAGGTGATGTAGCGAAAGACGTTGAGTGCGGAAAATGAAGTGTGCAGCGGATAGAGGAGGTGATACAGCATTAGCTCGAGTTCCCACTGATCGCGAGTGAGCGTATCACCTCTTCCATATGCAAACTGTGAGATCCTTTCACCAGTACCACGTCACCGCTGCGCCAGAGGTTCACGACAGTCTGTGCTGCCTCGTTGCAGTCCCGACACGAATAAATTCGTTCCGCTGGCAAGCCGGCCGCGCGCGCAGCCTCGGCCGTGGCCTCGGTTTCCTGCCCGAGCAGAACCAGCGCTGCCACATCGAGAGTTGCAACGCGCTCACCGACTTGCCGGTGAGCGCGTTGGCTCTCGCCGCCCAGCTCCAACATCGCGCCCAACACCACCAGCGGCCGCCCTGGAAAGCGCCGGAGCACTTTCAGGGCGGCCTCCACGCTGGACGGATTCGCGTTGTAGGTGTCGTCGAGCACGGTCACCCCATTCCGCAACCGCACCACCTCCATCCGCCCCGCCACCGCATCCACACTCTCCAGCCCGGCAGCGATCACCTCAACGCGAAAGCCCATCGCTAGCCCGGCGGCTGCCGCCGCCAAGGCATTGCTCACATTGTGCACCCCCAACAAGCGCAAACGAACCTTGGCTCGCTCCCCTGCTAGGTCGAGTTCGAACACAACGCCGTCGATACCCAGGTCGCGAATCCAGTGCGCCTGAACTTCACCCCCGCTACCAAAGCGAATCTTTGGGCCATGGAATCGTTCGGCAAGGCGGCAAACCCATTCGTCATCGGCATTCACCACGAACGTGGCGGTGGGCTTGAGAACTTCGATCAACTCCCCTTTTGCCCGTGCCACCCCTTCTTGCGTTCCGCCGACGCCACCCGCGTGCGCCAAGCCCACGTTGGTGATGAGTCCAACATCCGGATCGGCAATCTCGGCAAGCCGACGGATCTCACCGAAGCGGTTCATGCCCATTTCCAAGACCGCGATCTCTTCACCGCCTTGAGCGGAGAAAATCGTGAGCGGGAGCCCGACGAGGTTGTTCCAATTCCCTAGGGTCTTCAGCACTTTTTCGCTGCCCCGGGCCTGAGCGCAGATGGCGGCAATCATTTCCTTCGTTGTGGTTTTGCCGGCCGAGCCAGTGAGCCCCACAACCCGCCAGTCCTCGCGCCGCCTCGTCCAGGCTGCGAGCCGCCCTAAGGCCTCCAGGGTATCCGGAACGAAGATGCAGCGCCCGCTGTCCACCCCTTGAGGTGGAGTGCTGACCAGAGCCGCAGTGGCACCAGTCGCTAAGGCTTGGGCTACGAACGAGTGGCCGTCGTGACGCTCTCCTTTGAGAGCGATAAACAGGCTGCCGGGGGAGGCCAAGCGCGAGTCGATGACCACGCGTCGCACAACCTTGTCCTCCGGCAGGGCGCTGCTGCCGCCAGTGGCGCGCAGGATTTCCCCGATGCTCCATTCCATCTCGCGGCGCACTTTCTCCAGTTCGGCAAATTTTGCGAGCATAGTTCAACCCATCGGGGGTGCCAACCGCAGCTTCAGTTTTCTCTCCGGAGCTGCCAAAGCCCCAGGAGGTGGATCCTGCGCGATGACAAAGCCCCATCCTTCCGCCTCCACGTTCCACCCGGCCCTTTGCGCCTGCAACAAGGCCTCCCGCAGGCTCATGCCGAGAAAACTCGGCATACCCACAAAAGCCTCTTCCCCCGCCCAGTTTGCTTTCTGCAGGGAGGGAGCACTGCTGGGAAGCGCGGGCGGGGGAAGAGGGGGCACCGCAGCCAATCGCAATTCAAACCGATCGGCGACGAACTCGCCGATTTCGTGAAAGACTGGTGCGGCGACCAAGCCTCCGTACGTCGCTGTACGAGGAGTGTCGATGACGACCAAAATCACGAAGCGCGGTGCCTCAACCGGGAAATACCCGACAAACGATGCAATCCGATCCCGAGGAGAATAACGGCCGGTTCCCGGTTCCACCTTTTGGGCCGTACCCGTTTTGCCAGCAACGCGGATTCCTTGGATGTGCGCCTTCTTACCAGTTCCCGACTCCACAACACCCTCGAGCAAGCTGGATACAGTGGCGGCCACCTCGGGCGAGATCACCTCGCGCACAACTTGGGGTCGGTTTTCGAACAGAACGGTACCCTCCGCGCTGGTGACACGCCGAACCACGTAAGGTCGCAGAAGCTTCCCGCCGTTGGCCAAAGCAGCGTAGGCGGTGACAAGTTGGAGAGGCGTCACGGCGACACCCTGACCAAAACTCTTCGTCACCAGGTGAATGCGCGCCCACCGCTGCCACGGCCGTAAGGGGTACGCCTTCTCACCAGGCAAATCGATTCCGGTGGTGCGGTCGAAACCGAAGCGAGTCAGCGCAGCGTGCAGTCGTTCTGCTCCAAGCCGCTCGCCGATTTTTGCCGTGCAAATGTTGCTCGAGTGGCGAATTACGTCTGCCAGGCTGAGCCAGCCGTAGCCCTCGTGATCACGCACAACCCGATTGCCAACCCGGTACCGACCTCCCTCGCAATAGAGGCGCTCGTCTTGCCGGACAACACCATGTTCGAGCCCTGCCGCGGCCACAAACGCTTTGAACGTAGAGCCTGGCTCGAACGGATCCGTAATCGCCCGAATGCGGGCTCGACCACTCGCTGCCTCCTCCGGTTGATTCGGATCGAACCACGGGTAATGGGCCAAGGCGAGCACTTCGCCTGTTTGTGGATCGAGAATTACCGCCAAACCTTGCAGCGCACGGGTTTGCTCCACCGCCTGGCGCAAGCTTTCTTCGGTGGCGCGTTGCAATCTTGCGTCCAATGTGAGTTGCACCTGCACGCCGGTGGCGGCTTCCGGTCCCTTCAGCGCGTGGCGCCGCAGGCGCCGACCACGAGCGTCACGCTCCACGAAGTCTCGCGGCCCAGAGAACCGCAAAAAGCGATCGTACGCCGCTTCTACGCCGCCGAGACCTTGAAGATCGACCCCGACCGTTCCCAGCACCTGGCCAGCCAAGGATCCCATGGGGTACTCACGACGCCGAGTCGCCTGCACTCCCACACCAGGCGTGCGCAAAGACGCCACGCGATCCACTTGCTCACGCGAGGCATTCCGCTTGAGCCACACAAAAGGTGCCGGTGCGCTCGCCCGCTGCAACACTTCGCGAGCGGTCATGCCCAGCGCATCTGCCAAGGCGGCTGCGTGACCCGGATCGAACTCAGCAGGTCGGAGGTAAATGTCTCCGGCCTCAACGGTAACGGCGAGCAGCTCCCCGTTACGGTCCACTATCGGCCCACGCTCAATGGGGGCTGCCACGCGCTGGGTGTGCTGCTGCCGCGCACGGACTTGCAGAAAGTCGGCCTGCCAAACCATAAGGTGCACAGCCCGCACGAAGCACGCAGTGAACAGCAGCAGCGAAAAACCACTCATCAAGCGCAGTCGCGCGCCCGTCCGCACCGCCAACCCACTCATGGCACCACCATTCTCTGGCTTGCCGAAGCCGGACCGAGGCCGAGACGAGATTTTGCAAGCTGCTCCAGACGTCGGGCATCTTCGGCCCGCGCTGCCCGCACTTGAAGTTCGCGCCTTTCCAGCTCGAGTCGTTCGATCGCTCGGTGCGTGGCCTCGATCCGGTACCCCAAGTCGGCGACCCGTAAACGCACAACCACGTTAAACACCCCGACTGCAGCCGCCAGAAACGAGAATCCCAACCACACCCGCGCGAGGAAGCGCCGCTCTTTGACGTCACTTAAAGCCATCGTGCGCGGCCGCGAGGACCGCGAAACGCTATAGGTTGCAATCGGCACGGAACGAGGTTCAATCCGAACGGACATTTCACACCCCCAACTGCTCGAGAACCTCGGGCTGATTGGCTACCTCGCTTGCCGCCGCATGTACTTTACGCCAGGTCTCGCGATCCCAAATGCGGAACTTGTCGATCGCTGAAGCGAACACCACATCGCGCTTGAGCCCGGCGTACTCGCGCAACGTGGGCGGCAACAAGATTCGGCCTTGCTTGTCCAACTCGCAGTCGTGCGCACTGGCGACGTAGAAGGTGACGAACTTCAGGATCCGCGGGTCGAACTGTGGCTTTCCGCGGAGTTGTTCCTCGAGCTGAACCCAAGCAGCATAGGGGTAAACGTCGAGACAGGGGAAGCCGTCGATCTGGAAATTGGTGATGACCACTCGGTTGTCGTTCACCGATTGCAAGTACGCCCGGAACCGAGCTGGGACACTCACTCGCCCCTTTTCATCCACCGTGTGTTCGAAAGTGCCCCGAAACATGCTCCACCAAATGGCCCTTCATCCCACTTAATACCACTTTTCACCAGTGGGCCGCCCTCTACAACAACTCGGCCTGGCAAGTCAATCGGCAAGTGGGGGGCTTTCGCCGCGGGCACTCCGCTCGTTCCCACCTTCATGGCCCAGCTACGCTGAGGTCCAAACGAGTCGCATTCCCTCGTTGGTAACGGAGTGGAGGCGGTGCGTTCAGCGGCGGCTAGCCCCGAACCCCCAGCGTTATGCGTAGGGAGGACGAATGGGTAGCTTTCGAAGCCCGCAGCAGGCGCAGCTAGAAGAGGTTGCCCCTGGTGGGCAAAGGAGTTCTTCTTCCGCAGAGCACCATTGACCTACCTTGTGTCCGGGCTGCGACCAGGGATTCTCCGCACGGCGGAATCCGGCTAGAGAAAGAATCCTCACGTGCGTCCATGCACACGGACCGGTTGAACCAGCGGGTGCGCTTTGTTGATTTGGGGCCGGGCTACTCATCCATTTCACGCCGAGTCGAACAGCAACGCTCGAAGGCCAGCTGTACGGCTTGAAGATCGCGCTGCGCTCTCTCGGGGCAGCAAGGTCGGGCGCCGCGCACCGCGGCGAGCACCCGCGTCCGGGGTTGCTCGCGTCCCCAATCTACTCACGATGTGGAGAGTTACCGCCGCTCGTGGCAGCAGAAGTCGGAGAGGGCCTATAAGCCGGATTCTGTCCCCACCCCACGGGGTGGGTGGCGGCCATTCCTCTGGGGCGGTTGTTGCCAACCGCCTCAAGCGACACACCGGAGGGTCTGCGCGGGCCACGCACCCTCACTTTGGTCTTGCTCCAGGTGGGGTTTGCCGAGCACCCGTGTTACCACGAATGCTGATGTGCGAGCACATCGTTTTCACCGCATCTGGCAAGCAGAGCTTACCAGCCGTCTCTTTTCTGTGGCACTTTCCCTCGATCGCTCGAGGCCGCCGTTAGCGGCCACCTTGCCCTATGGAGTCCGGACTTTCCTCTCGGGGTCTCCCCGAGCGGCCGCCCGGCCCTCTCCGTGCGGTTACAGATAGCGGGATCTACCCGTCCTCACCAGCTCGGTCGACGCGAAAATACAAGATCCGGTGGCAGTTCGGGCAGAGGCGAATTTCGTCACCCCGTTGCAGTTCGATAAAGAACTGCGGGGAGAGGTTCATGTGGCAGCCCTTGCAAATCGGCTCTTGAATTTCGACGACCGCAAGCCCTTCGCGCCGTTGAAAAATTTGCTCGTACCTGCGCAGCAAGCTCGCATCGATTGCCATGGCCAACTGTGCCCGTTCGGCGCGAATCCGCTCAATCTCCTGAGCCAACTGTTGAATCTCCACCTCGTGCCGCGTGCTGTCTTCACGAAATTCGTTCTCCAGGGCCTGTTGGTCCTCTTCGGCAGCCTTGAGTTCCTTCTGCAGGGTTTCCAGGGCTTCGAGGAGTTGCAATAAGTCCGACTCTAGTTGTTGGTTTGCTTGCTTGCCGAGCTCAATCTCCCGGTGCAGCGCCTGGGCCTCTTTTTCGTTGCGCACGCGCTGCAAACGCATTCGACGGTCGCGCATCTTAGCGTCTTCTTCGGCAAGCCTCCGCTCGAGATCCCGGCGTCGGCCATCGAGCTCCTGAAATTGCTTCTGCAATGCTGCAGCAGACTCCCGCCTCGCTTCGATGCGAGTGCGCCAATCGCTCAGCCTCGCGCGCAGCCCTTCGAGCTGCTCCATCTTCTCCCGGAGCTGCTGATCCAAGTTTTGCAGGGCAGCCAACTGCGCTAGCGCTGATTCCACTGGCATAAATTGTTTCCTTCCTCGTTCCTCACGAATCGCTTTGCGATGGAGTACGATGGGCCCACCAGGACTCGAACCTGGGACCTACCGGTTATGAGCCGGCGGCTCTGACCATCTGAGCTATGGGCCCTATGCCAAGCCATCTCACTCCTCCAACAGTTCGCAACAACCGGTAAGCAACGCAACACTTCTCTCCCGACGAGTCATGGGTCTAACAACTCTCGCAGGCTCTTGAGCTGATCGCGGAGCGCGGCGACTTTCGCTTCGTTGCCCTGGCTTTGCGCTAGGCGAAGTTGTTCTTTCAGCGTCTCCAAACGCATTCGGCTCTGCCGTTTCTTGAGTTTCACCACGCAGTCGTTTGCCACTCGCACAAGGTCCACTCCCGCCAAGGGCCCAGCCCCAAGAAGATAGGCGCTCACCATTCCTTGCAAGTCCTCTGGCAACTCACTGAGGAACTCCGACGACTCCGTCGCGCTCTCCCAGGCGCGCGTAATCCGCTGTGCCAACTCATTTAAACCTGGCGTCAAGAAGAGTTGCCCGACTCCTTCGCTCGCCATCCGCTGCGCCACTTGCCGGTTGGCTGCCATCGCCGCCAATAAAGTCTGCTCTTCCGGCCTCGCCCACGGAGCGCCTTCCGTAGTCGGCGTCTGAGGATCCGGCTGTTCCGTTATTAAAGGCCGTCGCTGGAGCTGGAAGAAGCGCTCGTCCACCCCAATTCGAACCGCGGCCTTCTGGACGAGCAATTGCGCCATCACGGGGTCGGGCATCGAACCGACCACCTCGGCGATTTCGTGAATCACGCGTGATTTTGCGGCCACCGAGGCCCCGGGTGGCGGGGCTTTGCGGTCGACGTAAAAATCCGCAAGCGGGATCGAGTTCGCGATTGCCTGGCGCATTGCCTCAACTCCCGCACTGCGCACAAACGAATCGGGATCTTGGCCGGCGGGCAGAAAAACTCCTTGCGCCCACACGCCCACCTTAGTCGAGACCACAAACGCGCGCTCCGCCGCTCGCCGACCAGCTTCGTCGCCGTCGAAGCATATGTACACCTCATCCGCTAAGCGGCGGAGGATTTCGAAGTGCTTCTCCGTCACTGCTGTGCCCATCGTGGCCACGACCTCGCCCATCCCCGCTTCTACGAGCGCCAACACATCCAAGTATCCTTCGACAACCAACACGCGACCACTGTCACGAATGGCCTGGCACGCCTCGTATAAGCCAAAGAGCAATTCGCCCTTGCGGAACACAACGGATTCCGGCGAGTTCATGTACTTAGGGAGCTGATCCCCGATGGCGCGCCCCGCAAAGGCGACCACTGCCCCTGCCGCGTTGCGGATCGGGAATATCACCCGGCCCCCAAAACGCGGGTAGGTGCCACCACCGGTGCGCTCCGCCAATAATCCCCAACGGCACGCCTCCGTTACACTCACGCCAGCATGAGTGAGTGCCTGCTGTAACCCAGGACCCGGCGGGCAAAATCCCAAGCCGAATCGCCCCGCGAGTTCTGGCGAAATGCCACGATGCGTTAAATATGATCGAGCCAACCTTCCTTCCGGGCGGGCGAGCGCCATCGCGAAATATTCAGCAGCCACGCGGTGAACCAGGTAAGCCCGGTTCCGCACATCGTGCGGACTGCTACCTCTACGCTGCGTTAAGGGCACCCCGGCCTTTTCTGCCAAGCGCTCGACGGCGGTGCGAAAGTCGACCCGTTCGACGCGCATGAAGAACGTAAAGATGTTCCCACCCACACCGCAGCCAAAACAGTAAAAAAGCCCTTTTTCAGGGCTGACCGAGAAGGAAGGCGTTTTTTCCGCGTGAAAGGGGCACAACCCGACAAAGCGGCGCCCCTGCTTCTTCAAGCGTACGTAGGTGGAGACTAGATCGACAATCGATACTCGGCGCTGAATTTCTTCCAAGCTCGCATCGGCAACGAACTCTGCCATGAGCTGCTTATTACGGCTCCTGTGGGTACCGAACCAACCACATGGTCGCGGTGCTCGTCGCTTGGCTCAGCCACCGAGCCACAGTGGCGTGCTCGATCTGGGCCGCCGCTTGCGGGACAAACACCTGAGCGAACACAAGACAGGCTCCGGCAATCACCCCACCTTTGATCGCACCGACCACCATGCCAGCCGCGCCACTCACCCAAACCGCCACAGGGTTTCTCACAAGCTTCTCAACTGCCCAGCCAACCAACCCTCCAACCATCCACAAGCCAACAAAGGTCCCCAAAAACACGAGTGCCGCATCGAGCTGCGATGCGGCACCCGGCGCTCCACTCCTCATGCCTTCTGCCAATGGCACGGCGCCCCACCACCCGAGAATAATGCCGGAGAGACAGCCCACCAGCGAGCCGATCTCCCGAAACACGCCGCGCCAAAAGCCGCGTAAACTGGCCAACAACAAAAATCCGAGTACCGGCAGATCCCAACTCACCACGGACACCTGTGTGGGCTCAGCCATTTCACAAAGCTGTCCTCCTCACAAGCCCGCTGCTCGGGCCATACGGCGGAGGTACCGCTTCTTTGCAGCTAGTTCTTTTTTCTTTCGGCGAACACTCGGTTTCTCGTAGTGTTCCCGCTTGCGCAACTCCGCCAAGATGCCGGCTTTCTCACACTGCTTCTTAAACCTTCGGATAGCACTATCGAGCGGTTCGTTTTCTTTTACGCGCACGCCTGCCAAAAACACTCACCCCCTTCCCGTGCAAGCCGAGCTTTGGTTCCACTGGGTCGTGTCTTCTGTCACAGAGCGACTGAGGCTAACTCACCCCTCCGCGGCAATCAACCCTGCAGCACCTGTGTCAATCGATCCGGGTAATCTGTGATGATCCCGTCGACACCCATGTCGATGAGTTCGACCATCGTCGGGATATCGTTCACCGTCCAAGCATTCACCCAAAGTCCTCGCGCATGCGCCTCGGAAACCTGCTCCCGTGTGACTAGCGCCCACAGCGGATGCAAATGAGTGGCTCGGAGCTTCGCAGCACGGTCCCACGGCCACGGGATCAAGGGATCGCTCCACAGGAGTGCAAGGCGCACCTCTTCACTTTCCTCCCGCACGTCACCCAGCAGCCACCAATCGAACGAGGAAATCAGCGTCGTGTGGAGCGCTCCGAACCGTTCCAGCGACGCCAGCAGCCTTGGAATCAGGATGCCGCCCTCTTCGCGAGGCGACTTGATCTCAACGTTGAGTAGAGCTCGCCCCCCAATCAGCTCGAGCACCTCCTCCAACGTTAATACTTTTTGGCCCGCGAACGCGGCGGCGAACCAACTGCCGGCATCGAGGTTCCGCAGTTGGTCGAGCGACAACTCTCGCACCTTTCCCTTTCCGTTGCTCGTACGGGCGACGTCAGCATCATGCAGCACAACCAAGGCATTGTCGGCGCTCAATTGCACATCGAGCTCGATCATTTGCGCCCCCTGCTCGAGTGCCAACTCGAAGGCTGCGCGGGTATGCTCCGGGGCATGGGCAGACGACCCCCGGTGGGCGATACACAAACACTTCCGCATCATGCCAGCAGCGTTTACTCTGTTCGCATGGGAAAACCAACTGCCAAGGAAATGATCGAGCGCGCCTCCGTCAGCAGCGCTATTGTCGATCGCATGCAGACGTACCGTCAGTGTGACGTAACGGTCCGCGCTGACTACGCTGACCTTGCCTCCCAAGTCCTGTTCGAACTCGGCTCTACGGGTACGGAGGTTGAAGAGCAGGGGCAGGCCGTGACTTTTCGCGCCTACTTCCCAGAACCTGCGAGTGAGTTTCTTGCGCAACGGATCGAAGAGGAGCTGCGCGAGCTCGGTTGCCCCCAGCCCACCATTGTGACTCGTACGCTGGCAGCGGAAAATTGGGCGGAGACCTGGCGCGACTGGTTCACTCCCGTGGCCGCTGGGCAGCGCCTGTGGGTTCAACCACCTTGGACCACGCACGCACCACCCGGCCGACTGAAAATCGTGATCGAACCGGGAATGGCTTTCGGGACAGGCCACCATGCGAGCACTCTTGGGTGCCTAGAACTCCTCGAAGTTGTGCTCGAGCGATGCCCAGTCCGGACCGCCTTGGACTTGGGCACTGGTTC
Source organism: Candidatus Binatia bacterium (assembly GCA_026415395.1). NCBI lineage: Bacteria > Candidatus Binatota > Binatia (SeqCode) > Binatia bacterium. Next base: position 91,466 of record JAOAHD010000016.1, read on the forward strand.
CGGAATCCTTGCCATTGCCCTCGCCAAGCTGGGGGCGGCCCAAGTGTACGCGGTCGATATCGACCGTACCGCTCTCCACGTCGCACGAGAAAATGTGTTCGGCAACCAAGTCGCCGATGTAGTCAGCGTAGGAGAAGATTGGGCCTTACCCGGTGTCGTATATGACTGCATCGTCGCCAATCTGTACCGCAACGCGTTGGTCGAATTGGCTGCACCGATCACCACGCACCTAGCAGCAGGCGGAAGTTTCGTTTGTGCCGGCTTCCTAAGGCCAGACGAGGCTGAGATCGTCAGCACGTACACGTTGCGTGGGGTATCGCTGGAACAGCGCTGGGAACGCGATGGCTGGGTAGCACTGCTATTCCACAATCCCGTCCGATGACGCTCCCGACCTTTATTGCGGCACCGTTCTCCGTCGGCATTGGCAGCACCCTGAATCTTCACGGGCGCGAGTTTCACCATTTGAGGGTACGGCGCCTTCGCCCCGGCAGTGAGGTCCGGGTGATCGATGGCACGGGCGCTTCATTCGTCGCCACCGTGGAGACCATTGGGCGCACGGAAGCGACCCTCCGAATTTGCCGCGCGCTTCCCTTTGCCGGCGAGTCGCATTTGGAAATCACGCTCGCCATTGCCATGATCCGCCCGGAACGGCTCGAATACGCGCTGGAGAAAGCCACAGAGCTCGGTGCGATTCGCATCATTATTTTCGCCTGTGAACGCTCGCGGCCGGCGGCCGTGGGCGCTCGTCTCCGTCGCTGGCAACGGATTCTTCAAGAAGCAACGAAACAGTGCCAGCGAAGCTGCGTGCCCGCGATCAGCTCTTGTGCCTCGGTGCAAACGCTCATTGAGCAGACGCGACCCACTTTTGGTTTACTGCTGGACGAGCAGGAAACGCTGGAGAACCATCTCCCGCAAAACCCGTTGCCACTCGAACCTCCACCACGGGTGACCGTTGTCGTCGGCCCCGAGGGCGGGTTCAGCGTGGAGGAACGGCTCCGCTTCCGCGAGGCGGGGTTCGTCTCGTTACACCTTGGGCCGCGGATCCTCCGCACCGAAACCGCTGCCGTTGTCGGCCTCACACTGGCGCAATTCTGGTGGGGCGACCTCCGGGTATGCTCCTCCGTAGGCGACAAGTTGCGCGCGGAAGCTCGGCCGCGTAGCATCCAGTCATGAGCCGGCGCTTTTTGTTCGTCATGGATCCACTGGAGCGAATCCTTCCGGATCGCGACACCACCTTTGTTTTCATGCTGGAGGCCCAAGCGCGCGGGATCCAAGTATTCACCTGCACGGTCGAGCAACTATTTGCACGTGGCCACCGTGCCTATGCCCAGGCTCACCGGACCGACGTCAACCGCGAAGGCAACCCCTTCCACCGGCTAGAGGACAGGGTGGAACCGCTTGAGTTTTACGACGCGGTATTCATGCGGAAAGATCCCCCGTTCGACCAATCTTATCTTTTCGCCACCTACCTGCTCAGCCTGGTCAACCCACAACAGACCTTCGTCCTCAATTCTCCCCGCGGTCTGCGCGAAGCCAACGAGAAGCTTTACACCCTGCACTTTCCTAGCGTCATTCCTCCCACCCTGGTGAGCTCGGATATCACCAGAATCAAGGACTTCATTCGCGAGCAAGGCGGAACCGCAATTCTCAAACCCCTCGATTGCTGTGGCGGCGCGGGGGTATTTCTCGCATCCATCGACGACCGCAATCTCAACTCCCTTCTCGAGCTGACCACTCAGGACGGACGCCGATACCTCATGGTTCAGCGTTACCTTCCGGAGGTGCGCGAGGGCGACAAGCGCATTCTCCTCCTCAACGGCGAGCCCTTAGGCGCGATCCTGCGCGTGCCCCGTGCCGACGACCATCGCGGCAACATCCACGTCGGTGGCACCGTCCACCCTACCACTATCACCGAGCGGGACCGCGAAATCATCGCCACGCTTGCGCCGCGACTGCGTGCCGATGGTCTTTACTTTGTCGGCATTGACGTCATCGGCCCGTACTTGACGGAAATCAACGTTACGAGCCCCACCGGGATCCAAGAATACAACCGACTTCACGGCACCCGTCTCGAAGCCGCTGTCATTGACCTTGTTCTTGCACAGATCCGAAAATGACGAGGGGCTGGACCCATATGGGCTCCAGCCCCTCACTCTACATTCCTGCTCCCAAACGCGGCTTACGGGATTATCATCACGTCAGCCTGCTCACGATCACCCGCCATATGAATGTTGAACGCCGCGCTCTTCGTGACCGATCCGGTGTGGGTCTCCACCGCAATCCCTAACAGCCCACTCGGAATGGAAGGCGGATTCGCAGACGGAACACCAATCGGATTCACCCTGGTTTGGCCAGTCAAGGTTCCGGCGACGCTCACGTTCCAAATCGACCGGGCACTGTTGGCCGTATCGATCCGACTGAGCGGGATGTCCTGATAGCAACGTACCGCACGGCTCGTCGAGAATCGCTGCTCGAACTCGTTAAACACCAGGTACTGCGCAACGGCAAGCCCCGGAATTTGCCGCAGGTAATCCGTCGAGCACGGCACCAGAACCAAGTTGGTAGAAATCGTAGCTGCCGTACCTGGAACTGGATTTCGCGCCCCATCGAAAAAGTGATCCACAATCAGATAATTCGGGCATCCATTGTATTCTCCCCTACGGCCAGGCCCGAGGGTCAACTGATTCGCAACGCCATCGGAATTGCCGGTTGCTTGGATTCCAATAGCGTTGTACCCGGCAACGTCTATCGACGAATCACCAACTGTCACAACCTGCCCCTCACCCTTCAGGTCGTTCCTCGGGATCGGGTTGCCTTGTGGGTCAATCGCGATACAACGCAGCTCTCCGATAAACGGATCATCAGGCACCGGTGGGATTCGTGTTCCGGCGTTGCTCTGCGTGCAGGTGCCGCCCGGGAACGGATTGCAATCCGCATCCGTCCCACACTGCCTGGTCGGGTTCCGCACACACACGCCACGCGGCAACGGTAGGTCACCGTCGGACAGGCCCTCCGACGCCACCCACTCGATCGGCTGACCGGCGGTCAGTACAATTCGGAAGTCGGTCTCTTGCCAGCTCGGCTGACAGAACCCACCGCCAGTGCAAACCGTGGGCGACAGCGTACAGTTCGCTCCGGCGTTTGTGCCACCCACGCAGTAAGAACTCGCGTTGATGTAGTAGCAATGCAAATTGATTGGGTTGGTGGTGTTGGTGTTTGCAAGCCGGATGGTCGTATTTACGCCTCTTGCGCCGACCACTTGCACCTTCGGATATACCAGCACCGCTGCAGGCTTATCGGAGGCGATGTCAGCGAACCCTCTCGTAACCAGTCCACCAGACAGCAGCCCGACGGCGACAGCCATTGTCCAGCCAGCCCATCGCACCTGTCGCATCGTTATTCTCCTTTCCCCATTCGTTGGACGTCGCCTTTGTTCACGCATACCACCACGCCTTAGGGAGCTTGAATCTGGTCAGCCGGAATCACGATCAGGTCCTGGCCCGGCGCCGGGTCCAGCGTGTTGTGTGGGTTATGAGCAACCCGCGCCCTCCCAAGCGTTTGATGGCTGACGGTCTCCTCAACGACCGCCATAATCCCGCGGGGTGTCGCGGCGGCGGCACGAATCCGCGTTTGCAACGTATTCCCACCCACGGCGTTCACGTTGAACACCGGGTTGATCTGCTCAAGATCCCAGTTTGCCCAGCAGGTGACGGTTGTCGATGCCGAGAAGGTCTGCTCGAACTCGTTCGTGATCGCGAACTGTAGGGTGACCGAAGTCAACTCTTGGGTCTCAAAGTTTTGCGAGCAGGGAACCACAGTCAACTCAACGCTCACACTGCTGTCTTCATCATCAACCACCGGATTTTCCGCCCCAGAAGAAGGCGTGTCCAAAATCCACGTACGTGGGCAAGCCTCATATTCCGGGCCAGATGGACACAAGGCGCTGACCGACCCACCGAGGCAAAGCACGCCATCCATGTTGTTGGTGTCGAACCCTTGTAACCCGATTGCGTTATACTTCGACACGTCAAAGGTTCCGTCAAGACCACGGTCGACCAAAGTCGCCTCACCCTTCAACGAGTTTCCAGGCACCGGGAAACCGGATGCATCAACCTCGATGCACTTGAGCTCACCCGTGAAGTTTGGCCCCATTGGCGGAATCCGACCAGGATCGAAGCCGGCATCGCAGCAGTCCGCCGTGCCGTTGTTGCCACCACTGCTTGAAGGGTTACATGCAACGGCTCGACACGAATCATCGGTAGGATCATCCCAGCGGCCCGTGGAGACCACCCAGTGAGTGGGCTGCTGGCGAGTGAGCCAAATATCGAAGTCCGTCTCTACCCATCGCGGCGGATTGAGTGGCCCCACCGGCAGGTCCGGATTCACCGGCGAGCCATCCACGTAAAAGCAGTGCGCATGCCGCATATTGTTCGAGGTGTTCGTGATTTGGATCACCGTATCCCGGCTGGCGGTGGCAATCACTTTCGGAAACACCAGAATGGATGCGCTCTGCTCCGTAGTGACGCGGGCTTCAGCCAATCGGGCATTAACACCCCAACCGACCAACGCCGCGAGTCCCATGAGCCCAACTAGCCCTCGCTGCCTACGCATTACCCTCCTCCTTTCGATCACGCCGCACCGTATTCGCCAGGGCGAACCCCTCGATTGAGTGACGGCCTTATATCTGCATGGTTCCACCTTGTCAAGCTAAAAGCGCCGAATTTCATGACCGTCTCACTGCAACGGCAAATAGACAAAGTCGCTCTGCGGGCGCGCTCCCTGCATGTGCAGTTGAAACGCCGCACTCCCGCCCCCCGCACGGAATTCCTCCGCTACGCCAAGAAGTGTTTGGCCACGCGTACGGTCGTTGTTCGCCACGCCCCGGATGCGCGTTTGCCCTGTAAGCGTGCCTGACACACCCGCGTGGAAAATGGAAAACGTGGGCACCCGCGTGTCGATTTCTGAAAGCCGGAACTCCCGAAAACAGTTGAAGTCGCGAAAGCTTGTCGAGAAGCGCTGCTCGAACTCATTGAAAACCAAAAATTGCACCGGGATGGATGTTGGCCGCTGCGTCAAGAAGTCTTCCGTACACGGCACCAAGGTGAGTGTGGTGTTGATTCCCTGCTGCGTCACCGGGTCCTGCGCGCCGTCGAAGAAGTGATCCAAAATCAGCACATTTGGGCAGCCGGCGTACTCGGCACCGTTACCCCCCAGTACAAGAACGTTATCCCGATTGTTGGCACCTGGCAGCGCCGGAATGCCGACAGCGTTGTATGCACGCACGTCGAAGGCATTGATCCCGTTCTGGATGTCCGAACGCACGATCAACGCCTCGCCCTTGAGGGCGTTATCTTCAATCGGAACGTCATTCTGATCAACCGCAATACACTTCAACTCGCCGACGAAGGGATCTTCCTGCACAGCAGGCACTCGACTCTCCAAGTTATTGGTTGGGCTTGGCCGCCCGGCGCCGCCAATTGGGAAACACGGCAAGTTCGGATCCACAGCATCGCTGCACAAGGTTGCACCCATCGAGGCGAGCCAGGCCACAGGTTGACGAGCGGTGAGCTGCACAATGAAGTCCGTCTCCTGCCATCCCGGAACACAGACCGAATTCGCTGGGCAACGATCATCGCGCGGGAGCAACGTGGGATCGCAAATCACCCCCGGGGCATTAAAGCAATGACCGTTGGCGTTCACCCAAAAGCACTGCATCCGAATCGGCTTGTTCAGCGTGTTGCTGATGCGAATGAGCGTGTCGAGCCTACCGCGCCCAGCACTGTTATTTGTGTCGACCACGACCTTCGGGAAGACAAGGATTGCCGCGGCGCGATCGGAGCCAACGACCTGCGCATTAGCCACTTTGGTAAGCGCTGCAGCAATCAGCAGCACTGCCCATGCGTTGCGCCGCAGCTTCATGGGGCCACCTCCGGGATCGTGATGCGGTCTCCACCAGGGCGTTCACCCTCCACGTGCAGGTTAAGAGCCGCGCGCGACAGAAACCCACGCCCATCGTTATAAAATTCCTCAGAAACACCCACGAAACCGGGCTGCTCAGGCCCACCCGGAGTCATTCGCGTTTGCGCAAAGCGCGTCCCCAAAAAACTTTGGTCAAAGATGCGCCCCACTGAGTTCAAGCGGAAGTTCGACCAGCATGTAACCGTGGTGCTAGCCGAGAACAGGTTCTCAAACTCATTTGTCACGCGAAATTGCACGACCACAGTGCCGGGAATCTGGTTTTCGAAGTCCTGCGTGCAAGGTACCAAGGTAACCTCAGTTTCCACACGAGAGTTGGGGATGTCCGCTATTGGAAGCGCCGGCATCGTTGCACGCTCAGCAAAGTGATTCACAATCACCGCACCCGGGCATCCATTGTATTCCGCGCCGCCCGGACAGCCCGGCCTCGGAGGACCACCGATGCACAAGGTTAGATCCCCATCGTTTGAGTTGGTATCCGTGTTCAAACCCAGGATCCCTACGGCATTGTACTTACTAACCTCGCCCTGCCGCATCGTGACCGCTCCAACGGTCACTGCTCGGGGAGTGACCAACGTAGCCTCGCCCTTCAGCCGGTTTCCGTTCAACGGGGCACCAGCGGCGTCGACTTCAATACAAACGAGCTGCCCTTCAAAGTTCGGAGGGACTGCAGGGATCGGGCCCGGGTCAAACCCCGCGTTCGGGCAACTGAACACAGGCGGCACACGGCTGCACTGAGGGTCCGTCGGATCCACTCTCCGGCCCTGGCCCACCACCCAGTATGTCGGCTGCTGCTTCGTCAGCACGATATCGAAGTCGACCTCCTGCCACTGCGGTGGATTGAAGGGACCGACCGGCTGCCTTGGATCCAAGGGCGCAGCATTGACGTAAAAGCAGTGCGCAAAAGCGAGCGAGTTCGAAGTGTTCGAAATTTGAATAATTGTCTCAACTGGGAAGCCTCCGGTGAGCAAGCCATCTCCGTCCGAAATGACCTTGGGAAAGATCAAGATCGAGCTTCCACGCTCCACGCTGACATCAGCACGCAACTGGGAGACACAAGCCACTGAAGCCATCCAGGTGACGATGGCATATCGAACCACCCAACGGCTCAGTTTACCCATCACTCCCCGATCCTCCGTCGCGTCCCCCAGTCGCCAAGGCCCGCCACAGGGCGCTATCCAATTCCTCCGCACCACACACATCCAGGCAGCGCGCTTATACTCGGATACCCTAGTCGTGTCAATTCAAATTCCGCCAAAACGAGGCCTCCCTAACTCACCTCTGTGAGCCAATGGCGGTATGCGGCAACCTCACCCCGCACCACGGCGCGAAACCGGTCTTGAAGCTGCCGCGTCACCACCCCAGGGGCTCCGTCCCCAATGACCCGCCCGTCGATCTCGCGGACCGGGGTGACCTCAGCCGCAGTGCCTGTCATGAACACTTCATCGGCAATGTAAGCCTCGTCACGCGTGAAGCGCTCCTCCACCCAACGCACCGACATATCGTCCAGCAAAGCCAGCACAGACGCCCGCGTAATACCCTCCAACACCGAAGTCAGCGGTGGGGTCTTCACCACACCTCGCCGTACGATGAACAAATTCTCCCCGCTGCATTCGGCCACAAAGCCATCGGTATCGAGCATCATCGCCTCGTCATAACCCGCGCTACGCGCTTCAACGGCAGCCAGGATCGAATTGACGTAATTCCCCACGGCCTTTGCCTTGGTCATGAACGAGTTTACGTGCATCCGCTGAAACGACGAGGTTTTCAGCCGCACACCTCGACGAACACCTTCATCACCCAAGTACGCTCCCCAGGGCCAGGCAGCAATCGCGACGCGGACTGGGTTGTGCACGGCCGCGAGCCCCATCTCCCCATCCCCTAAAAATACCAGCGGTCGCAGGTAGCCCGCCTTCAACCGGTTCACCCGAATGGTTTCCACACACGCGCTCTCGATCTCGCTTCGAGAAAACGGCACCTTGATGCCCAGGATGTGCGCCGACGCAAACAACCGCTCAATGTGCTCCGTCAAGCGGAAGATCAGGGGGCGACCGTGCTTCCCTTCGTAGCACCGAATCCCTTCGAACACGCCCAAGCCGTAGTGAAGCGTGTGGGTGAGCACGTGAACTTGCGCCTGGTCCCATGGTACAAACCGGCCATCGAGCCAAATGTGTTCGGTCTTTTCCACCAGCCGCTCCTTGGAGGCGAGTTGGCTAGCTCACGCGGATAAGCCAGTCAACGAAACTTGCCCTACCGCGAGTGCGCCCGGCAGTCGATTTCTCCGTGCTCCGCACGGTCGAACCACCGCTCGTAAAGCTCGCGAATTCGCTCGCGCCGACTTACGTATTCTTGCCACAGCGCCTGCGCCGGGTCGCTCCTGCTCGCAAAACCCAGACGGCGGGCGACCACGAACAGATCAACGTCATGACGCTCCAGGTCCTCCACCGGACGGTCGTGCAGCAACCGCAACGTCTGCTCTAGACGCCGGAGAAAGCGGTAACCACCAGTCAACACTTGAGCATCGTCACCCGGTAAAATGTGCAGGTCTGCTAACACTTGCAAGGCCTGAAGCGTTGCTCGCTGCCGCAGGCGAGTGTGAAAGATTCCGCAGTGCAACTGCAACATCTGCACGAGAAATTCAATGTCCACCAAGCCGCCCCGGCCGGTCTTGATGTTGACATGGTCTGTTCCCTCGCGGGCTAATTCCCGTTCCATTCGTCCGCGCAAGCGCCGAATCTCCCTGGTCTCTTCCGTCGACAGCGGTGTCCGGTAGACGAACTGTTCCACCACTGCGCTGACCTCTTGCGCCAAGCCGGCGTCGCCGCCAACCGGCCGGGCCTTAATCAAGGCTTGGCGCTCCCATACCTGCGCACTCTGCTCGTGGTACGAGCGGAAGGCGGCAAGCGAAGAAACCAGGGGCCCAGAATGCCCCGAGGGGCGCAGACGCGTATCGATGCGGTAAACGATCCCCTCCTTCGTCGGCACCTGCAGTACGGTGATCAGGCGCTGCGCCAGCCAAGTGAATATTTCATGCGGTGTCGGACCCACTCCGGGGAGGGCTTGAGGGTCGTACACGAAGATGAGGTCCAGATCGGAGTTAAAGCTCAGTTCTCGCGCACCGAATTTACCCAAGCCGAGAACGACCAGCCGGCCCGGCAACTCAGGCAGTTCAAAGCGTGCCAAGGTTTGGTCCGCCGCGACCTGGAGCGATGCCTGCAAGCACACTTCGGCAAGGTTCGTTAGCTCCTCGCCGACCTCCTCATCCCCGAGCAAGTCCTCCACGCAGTTAATGCCAATCCGTAGAAACTCCTGGTTCCGAAAGCGGCGAAGCGCATCGAGTTTTCCTTCGAGATCTTCTGCTGCTGCGAGGAGACTCGCGAGATCAGCCGCGAGCTCTGCGCGCGGGCGCCGTACTCGCACCAAGTCGGCCCGCACAAGAGAATCAAGCAATTCCGGGTGGCGGATGAATTGGTTCGCCAGGTACTGGCTGGTCGCAAATACCCGCACGAGCATGCGCATCGTACCCGGGTTCTCCCGCAGCAACATCAGAAAACTCGTGCGGGCGCCCACCGCCGCCAGGAAACTCGCCATGTTTTGTAGGGCCAAGTCTGGGTGCGGCGATTGCCGCATCGCGGAGAGTAAGCTCGGCAATAGCTCGAACAACACCTTGCGGCGCCGCGGGCTTGAAGGCGCGGACGGCGGGCCATCCCGTAAAAAGAGCAAGTGCTCGTAACTTTGCTCCGGGCTTTGGAAGCCGAGATCAGCCAACAGGCTGGTAGCGGCGTCCCGATTGTCCAGCGCCGCAACGATTCGTTCTTCTGCCTCCGCCACTTGGGCGCGGCGCTCCGACTCCGGCCGGAAGAACAGCTTTTCGAACGCCGCTCGCACGCTCGCGGTATGCCGGCCCAGTTCGCGGCGAAACTCGTCGCGAGCAACCTCGCCAGAATATCCGAGCCGCCGAGCCAAAATTTCCTGCTTCAGTGGCGCCTCGGGCAGCGTGTGGGTTTGCCGTTGCGTCTCGATTTGCAGTTTGTGCTCTACATCCCGAAGGAATCGATAGGCATCCGCGAGCGCTCGGGCATCGTCGCTCGGGAGGTAGCGGCAAGTCGCCAAGCGCTCCAATGCTTCCAGCGTAGGGCGGCAGCGCACCCGCTCATCCCGCCCACCGTGCACGATTTGCATGGTTTGCACGAGAAACTCGATTTCCCGGATCCCTCCGCGCCCGAGTTTCACGTTGTACTCATCGCCCTTACGCACAAGCTGGGCCTCGATTTGCCCTTTCATCCGTTGCATGTCGGCGAGGGTGGCGAAATCCAAGTAACGCCGAAAGACAAATGGACGCACCTCGTAGAGGAATCGTTCTCCCAGCTCGAGCACCCCGGAGATCGGGCGTGCCTTCAGCAATGCGGTTCGCTCCCAAGTTTGACCGTACGACTCGTAGTACAGGAGCGCATTCGAAACTGAGTTAACGAGCGGGCCGTTTACCCCATCGGGCCGCAGCCGCAGGTCGACGCGAAAGGCAAACCCACAGCTGGTCACTTCTTGCAAGGCACGGGTCAGCCCCTCAGCCAAGCGCGTGAAGTAGGCGCGAGCATCGAGGGTGCCCTGGGGCCCACCTTGACTCTGACTCGCGTCGCATTCGTACAAGTAGACGAGGTCGATGTCGGAACTGAAATTCAACTCGCCGCCACCGAGTTTTCCCATGCCGAGGACAACAAAGGGCGCCAACCTTCCGGAGCCATCCAGTAAAGGACCGTAGTCGCCCTCGAGGCGGCAGCGCGCCCACCGGTATGCGCACTCCACGACCCCCTGCGCAAGTTCGCTGAGTTCCGTCCAAGTGGTTTCTACAGAATAGTCGTGAACCAAGTCGTGCAAGCCGATGCGCAGGTACTCTCGGTGGCGATAGCGCCGCAACGCATCGGCAAATTCGCCCCAGGGAAGGGTTACGATACTTGCCAGGCGATCTACATGCTGCGCAGCGCTCAGTCTCGGGGCCTGTCGCGCGTCGGTAAATGCTCGCACCCATTCTGCACCTTGAGAAGCCAGCCAGTTAGCCAGCGACGGACTTGCCCCCAGAAGCGTGATCAGATCAACCCACCAAGCTTGCTCGTAATATTCTTCCAGCGCGTGCGGCTCCAACTCGACGAGGCGCTCAAGGTTCGTCAAAGCCGTGGCGGGGTCTGCAGCCCTGGCTAAAAGTTCAGGCAGTTTGGCCCGAACTGCTGGCGGAATTCGGGCAGCGACCGGCCCGTTGGCAAACTCAACCACTCGTGACCAGGCGACACCAAAGCGTTCGAAGAGAGCGGAGAGGTCGCCAGCGGTTGCCACGGAAGGCTCAGTCGTCCCCCTCACCCGTCGACACGACTTCGACCCCGCGATCAGCCAACGCCGTCAGCACGGGCTCCAAGTCGTCCGTCGCCAACCGCAGGACCAAACTCCGCCAGCCGTCCTGCTCGCGTGCAGAAACCACGCTGACGATGTTGACACCAAGCTCCCCGATGCACTGCACCGCTGGCGCGAGCGCGCCCGGCCGATCCGGTAAGCGGATTTCGATCCGGCGCGCACCCGATCCTACGCCCATGACGTCGAGGAACACGGAGAGAATGTCAGCAGCAGTCAAAATTCCGACAACGTGCTCCTCCTCGTCCACCACTGGCAGCGCACCGATTTTGTTCGCCAGCATCAGGCTCGCCGCATTTTCGATTGTCGTGTGTGGTGTCACTGTGATCACATTGCCGCTCATGATTTCTGCAACCGGTATTTCGTCGGACATTCCTGCCGTCGCTGGCCAGTTCAAGTCGCTCCGAGCCACGATGCCTACCAGCCGGCTGCGCTCCGTCACCGGAAGGTGCCGAATATCATGCACGCGTAACAGCCTACGCGCTTCGGCCACCGTGGTATGCGGATCCACGGTTACCACCGGCGATGTCATGTGCTCTCCAACTAACATAAGCTGCCCGCCAACGCGGCCACGCGGTTACGAACCCACAGCGACGGTTTGCTCTTGAATCGGCCTCACGATCGCGATCCGGTGTTGCTCGATCCAAGCGTCTAAATCCGCAAGGGCGCGTCGAGCTAACCGCTCGCGCTTTTCCCTCCCGCGCTCGCGCCCGCCCAAGGGGGGAAACAACCCGTAGTTCGCATTCATGGGCTGGAAGTCGCGCCGCTCTGGGTCCGAGATATAGGCTAATAACGAACCGAGGGCTGTTGTCGGCGGCGGAACCACGCACGGCAATCCCGCAAGCAAGCGCGCCATGTTCACCCCGGCCAGCAACCCCGTGGCGGCGGATTCTACATACCCCTCCACCCCGACCAACTGCCCCGCTAAGAAGGTCACCGGCCGCCGCCGTAGTTGCAGCGTAGGCGATAACACCCGAGGTGAATTGATGAAGGTATTTCGGTGCAAACTCCCCAGCCGAACGAACTCCGCCTTTTCTAATCCTGGAATCATCCGAAATACCCGCCGTTGCTCCGGATATGTCATCTTGGTCTGAAAGCCAACCATGTTGTACAGGGTCGCGGAGGCGTTGTCCTGGCGGAGCTGTGCGACCGCGTGGGGACGTGCGCCCGTCCTCGGATCCGTCAAACCCACTGGGCGCATGGGTCCAAAGGCAAGCGTGTCACGACCACGGCGAGCCATTTCTTCGATCGGCATACATCCCTCGAAGTAGATGCAGCGTTCGAAGTCTCGCACGGGTACTTTTTCTGCCGCCAACACCGCATCCACAAACGCATAGTACTCTTCGCGCGTTAGCGGACAGTTCAGGTAGTCTTCTCCCCCTTTGCCGTAGCGCGAGGCCGCGAAAACCACGTTCCGATCGATCGAATCGGCAGTCACGATCGGCGCGATCGCATCGTAGAAATATAGGTACTTTTGGCCCAGCAGCTCTTGGAGTGCGTAGGACAAGGCGGGCGACGTCAACGGCCCCGTGGCAATCAAACACAACCCTTCGGGGATGTCCCGCAACTCTTCCCGAACCACGTTGATGTTCGGGCATGAGGCAATCGCACTGGTGATTGCCTCAGCAAATAGGTCGCGATCCACAGCCAATGCTGATCCAGCCGGAACGCTGGTTCGTTCCGCCGCAGCTAACACGAGAGAGCCTAGGCGGCGCATCTCCTCCTTGAGCAACCCGACCGCAGTATCCAGGCTTGCGCTCCGAAAGGAGTTGGAACAAACGAGCTCCGCTAAGCGGTCGGTCCGGTGGGCTTCCGTCTGCCGTTGCGGGCGCATTTCGAACAGAAGCACTTGAATTCCACGTTGGGCCAACTGCCACGCAGCTTCCGAACCCGCCAGCCCCCCTCCGACAATGATCACAGGTTCACCTACGGCAGCTAATCTTGCGTCAGACCTCATGGAGACCTCTCTTACTATAAATCTTGTTTTCCACGGAAAGGCAGCCCAATCCAGGGTACTAGGCGGAGCCGCAGGGCAGCGCTTACAACACTTCCTCGACGGCTTCCGCAACCGTCTCGCGGTAAAAACAGCCCTCCGCCAGACACCGGCGCACTGTACCCTGGCGTTTTGTAGTCTTCTCGACCACAAAGGGCGCCCCACACTCTGGGCAGGGTTCGGGCACAGGCCGTTCCCAGGTGGCAAAACGGCACTGCGGAAAACGACTACAACTAAAGAAGGTTTTCCCGGACCGTGTTCGTTTTTCTAGAATCTTGCCCTCCTTACAATCTGGGCAGTTCACACCCGTTTCCCGCGGCCGCTCGTAAGGCAAGATCGTCTTGCAACCAGGATAACCCGAACACCCCAAAAACTTGCCGAACCGGCCGTGCCTAACCTGCATCGGCTTGCCGCACTGGGGGCAGGTTGCCTCAGTCGTTTCTCGCTCGAGGATACGGATGGAGCCGTCGTCCTCACGGGCGAAATTGCGCGTCGTCTTACATTCGGGGTACCCGGAGCACGCAAGGTATTCGCCTGTGCGCCCCCACCGCAACAGCATTGGGCGGCCACAACTGGGGCAAGCGACATCGGTCGGCTGACCATTTTTTACATCTCGCATGTGGGCTTCGGCTTGCTCCAAGTCCCGCTTAAAGGGCTCATAAAACCGCCGCAGCGTCTCAGTCCATTTCTCTTTGCCCTCTTCGACCTTGTCCAGCTCCTCCTCCATCCCGGCAGTAAACTCCACATTCAAAATGTCCGGGAAAGCTTGCACCAACAGATCGGTTACCAAGAAGCCCAGCTCCGTCGGTCGCAAACGCTTCGACAAGTCTTCCACCACGTACTCCCGGTTGAGGATCGTCCCCACAATGGTGGCATAGGTAGATGGGCGACCGATGCCTTTTTCCTCCAATTCTTTCACCAGGCTCGCCTGCGTGAAACGTGGCGGAGGTTGCGTGAAGTGCTGCGCAGGCGTGAGCTCGAGTAGCCGTAACACCTCTCCTTCCTCGAGCGGAGGCAACAGCCCCTCCCGCAGCTCACCCTCGCCGTCAGTTTCCTCGTCCTCGGCTTTGGCCGGCCCCTCGTCCCGCCCCTCGGTGTACACACGGGTGAACCCATCGAACTTCATCACCTGCCCGGTGGCGCGGAACAGAGTGTCCGCCGCGGAGATATCTACGGTGGTGCGGTCGTACACCGCGGGAAGCATTTGGCTGGCAATGAACCGGTCCCAGATCAGTTTATACAGAGCGTACTCTTCCGCCTTCAGGTACGGCTGCACGCGCTCCGGGGTGTAATCGAGTGACGTGGGCCGGATCGCCTCATGGGCATCTTGCACCCCTTTCTTGCTGGCGTACACCGGCGGCTCTGGAGGGAGATAGTTGCTGCCAAACCTCTCCCCGATCACACGGCGCGCCTCTGCCTGTGCCTCGGTGGATACACGGGTCGAGTCAGTCCGCATGTAGGTAATCAACCCGACCAAACCCTCGGGACCCAGCTCGACCCCTTCATAAAGGCGCTGGGCGATCCGCATCGTTCGCGTTGGCGTAAAGCCAAGTTTGCGTGCCGCCTCCTGCTGCAGCCGTGAGGTGGTAAACGGAGGGGCGGGAAACTTACGGCGCTCCTTCTTCTCGACCCGGACAACTTTGAACTCTGCACCCTGCAGTCGTTGCACAAGTTCTTGGGCCGCTTGCTCGGTTTCGATGCGGAACGTTTCCGGGTCAAGTTTTTGTTCCCCAATTTTGAATAACCGTGCCGCAAAAGGCGGTGGCTGCTTACCCTCTAGGCGAGCGGTGATGGACCAGTACTCTTTGGGTTTGAACTGCTGGATTTCACGTTCGCGGTCGACAATCAATCGGACGGCCACGGACTGCACGCGACCAGCGGACAGCCCGCGCCGAACCTTTTTCCACAACAGGGGGCTGATTTCGTAGCCTACGAGACGGTCGAGGATACGCCGCGCCTGCTGTGCCTCGAAGAGATTGCGATCGAGGTCACGGGGATGTTGCAAGGCCTCTTGTACGGCTCGCTTGGTGATCTCATGAAACAGCACTCGCCGAATTCGCTTCGAGTCGACACCGAGGCTCTCGGCGATGTGCCACGCAATTGCTTCACCCTCGCGGTCCGGATCGGGCGCCAAGAAGATTTGCTCTTTGCCCTTGGCGGCGTTGCGTAGCTCGGTGATGATCTTCTTCTTACCGTGAATGACTTCGTATTCGGGCTTAAAGTCATGCTGCACATCAACCCCGAGCCGGCTCTTCGGCAGGTCCTTGATATGGCCGACTGAGGACTTCACCTGGTAGTCGCTGCCTAAGTACTTCTGCAGAGTCTTCGCCTTGGTCGGCGATTCCACGATCACCAGATTTTTTGCCATGGAAGTTATCTGATAGCCCGCACGCCCCAGTCGTCAACCAGAAACACCCGCTGCGAGAGCAAAGCACTTGCCGGGTAACTGTTGCACGATCCCTTGCAGTTCAAGACTCAGCAGGGTTGTGAGAACCTCCGTTGCCGGCTTCCCGCTACGGGCAATCAACTCGTCGATGTGGAGTGGGCGGGAGCGCAAGAGCTCCACAATGGGCACGGCTTCTAATGGCAGGGACCGTTGCACTAGCGCCGATCGGGTGCCTCCAGCAAGTAACTCCGGAGCGATCTCCTCGATCACGTCGCGGGCGCATTCCGTAAGTTTCGCTCCGTGGCGAATCAAGCGGTGGGTTCCCCGCGACCGCTCCCCCACTGGTCCGGGCACCGCGAATACTTCCCGTCCCTGTTCCGCCGCGGCATGAGCCGTAATCAACGAGCCACTTTTCTCTGCCGCCTCAACCACGATCGTCCCTCTCGTCATACCACTAATAATGCGGTTGCGGGCGGGGAAATTTTCCGCATCCGGCTGCGCCCCCATTTGTAGTTCGCTCAACAACGCACCCTGCGTGGCAATTCTTTGGGCGAGAACACGATGCTCGGCAGGATAAATCACGTCAACTCCCGACCCGAGCACCGCAATGGTACGACCGCCCTCTTTCAGCGCCGCCCAGTGAGCCGCGGCATCGATACCACGAGCAAGGCCGCTCACAATTGTCAGGCCAAATTGGACAATGCCTTGCGTCAACTCCCGCGCCATGCGGAAACCGTAACTGCTCGGGTGTCGGGAACCCACCACCGCCACAGAAAGGTTGTCTGCAGGATGGAGTTCTCCAACGAGGTATAACAGCGGCGGTGGATCATGGATGTGGCGCAACAAGAGCGGGTAGTCACTATCGTTCCACGTGATCACCCTGGCAGCAGCACGCTGCACGCGTCGGAGATCCTCTTCGACTTCGTTCCACCGCTGGAATTCGCAAATCGCGCGTGCGACGTCAGGTCGGAGCCCTGCGCACTCCAACGCATCCCGATCAGCACCAAACACCAGCCGAGGTTCGTGAAAAATGCGCAGGAGTGACTGGTACACCACCGGGCCCACTCCAGGCACAAGCCGAAGAGCGATCCACCATCGCCAATCCTCAGGTCCTCTAGGCGCAGCGGCCACAATCCGCACAAATCACTCTCTCCGGTTCGATTGCCTATTTCTCTACGCGACCGGGCGGTCGAGCGAGCGGTATTGCACCGCTTCGGCGATATGGGTCGGTTGGATCGCCTCCGTGCCCTCGAGGTCCGCAATGGTGCGGGCAACCTTTAGCACCCGGGTGTAGGCGCGGGCACTTAGGCCCAATCGCATCATCGCTGTCTCCAAGAGCTTCTCGCCTTGCGCATCCAAGCGGCAAAAACGAGCGAGGTCCCGGCTGGTCATTTGGGCGTTGCAGTACAGTTTACGTCCACGAAATCGCTCCAATTGGCGCCGCCGGGCACGTTCCACGCGCTCGCGAATAGCGGTTGAAGATTCTGCGGGGGTGGAGTTCGCGAGGTCGCGGAATTGCACGGCAGGGACTTCGATGTGGATATCGATCCGGTCGAGCAATGGCCCAGAAATGCGGGATCGATACCGCTCGATTTGTAGTGGCGAGCAGGTGCATTCCTTCTGCGGGTCACCCAAAAAACCACACGGGCATGGATTCATTGCCGCCACAAGCATGCAGCGGGCAGGGTACGTGATCGAGGCAAGGGCCCGGGCAATGGTGATGCGCTGCTCCTCTAAAGGCTGGCGGAGCACTTCGAGAACGTTTTTGCGGAACTCCGGCAGTTCGTCAAGAAACAGCACGCCGTTGTGCGCAAGGCTCACTTCCCCCGGCTTGGGGATGGATCCGCCGCCGATGAGCCCCGCATCGCTAATTGTGTGGTGCGGCGAGCGGAACGGACGTGTGGTAATCAGCGCGCGGCCGTCCATCAGCCCGACCACACTATGCACCCGCGAGGTTTCCAGCGCCTCGGCCAGAGTGAGCGGGGGCAGGATCGTGGGAATCCGCTTTGCCAGCATGGTTTTCCCGGAACCGGGTGGGCCAACCATCAAGACGTTGTGCCCGCCCGCAGCCGCAACCTCTAATGCGCGCTTTACATGGAGCTGCCCACGGACTTCGCTGAAGTCGACCTCGTGGGTTTGCGCCTCCCGGAACAATTCGTCGACGCTCACTCGCACGGGCGCAATGTCGAGGTGGCCGAGGAGAAACCCAACGGCCTCGGCCAAACTCGTCACGGGAACAGCATCGACTCCGTCCACCACCGCCGCCTCGCGCGCGTTCTCCGCTGGCAGTAGCAGCCCTCGCAGCCCGTAGCGGCGGGCAGTTGCGGCAATCGGCAATGCCCCCCGCACACGCTTCACTCGCCCGTCCAAAGACAGTTCTCCTAAAATCATGTATTCGGCTAACCGCGTTCCCGCGAGGAGTCCGAGGTTTGCCAGGATCCCTACGGCAATCGGTAGGTCGTACGCGGAGCCATCCTTTTTGACATCTGCTGGAGCCAGGTTGATCACAACCCGCGAGCTCGGAAGCCGGAAGCCGCTGTTCTTCACGGCCGCCCGCACCCGCTCTTTACTTTCGCGCACCGGGCCTTCCGCCAACCCGACAATGTCCAGCCGCGGCAAGCCGGGAAGAAAGTCCACCTCCACTTCCACCAGCAAGGCGTCGACCCCATGTACCGCACCGGAGAGCACCCGAGAGGACATCAGCCCTTTCCTGCCACACCAACTCCTTGACTGTCAATAGTGTATAATAATTTGAGCAGATTATGTATAATGCATGACGCGAGGGCGAGCCACGCTGGCGCCACGTCCGCTTGACCTCGCCCACGACTTCGCCGTAAGCGAGGCAACCAATAGTGCGGAACTTGCATTCTCGGGAGGTGCACCGTGAGGGAGCGTTGGGGTTGGTGGGGTGTCGGGCTCGTACTCATCGCAGGCCTCGCTGTTTCCAGGCAGGCAATTGCGGTCACGCTCGACCGCGAGGGCTCGCTTAAATTCGGTGTCCGTACTTACGTGAATGCGCGCGTTGGGACGGAAAATACCCACGAGGGCGTACCCAATCGCGTCGGTAGCGAAGTGCTGCCGTCGACGTCAGGCACCTTCCCGTTTTCCGCTGCGGGTCACTTACGGCAAAATCGCTTCTTTGTCGAAGCAGAACTTGACCACCGCATTGACCGACTCGTTCAAGAGGGAATCGGGCCGCTGTCCCTATTCCGTGATCTTCCCTTCCGCGTCCGCAATCTAGGCTATCACCTGACGTTCCGCGGGGAGTACGACGGAATTTACGACTGGGGACCGAAAGAATATGCAACTGCAGACTCTCTGGACTTCCTGCTGCGCCTCCCGCTGGTTGCGCTGAACCAGACGCCGCCGGACATTCCTGCAGCCCGTCGTAACTTGCGCCGTGTAGCCTCGCACCGGGAGCGGCTCTTCCAAGCTTACCTCGAGGCCACGGCCGGGCGATTTTATTTTCGCTTCGGGCGGCAAGTGTTGTCGTGGGGAGAATCGGACGTATTTCAACTCCTCGATCATATCAACCCACTGGACTCAAGCTTCGGGGGATTCCTCATTCCGCTCGATGAACGGCGCGTGCCGCTCGACATGTTACGGGCACAATACCGAATTGGCTCCATCGGACCGCTGACCGACACCTTCCTCGAGGGGTATTTCTCGGTCGACAATAAGGTGGGCTTTGTGCCGGCCATCCCAGCCGGTTCACCGTGGACCCTACCGTCATTCGGCGCTCCACGCACCGAGGTCAGGACATTCAGCTTTACGCCGCGGCGCACGTTCCGCGATGGCCGGGGCGGGGCACGGATTGTCTTTAACTGGGCTGACGCAACGTTCAGCCTTGCCTACCTATCGACGTACTTCGATCTACCTGCCGCACAACTGTTCACCGTGCGTGGCATCCCCATTCAAGCGTTCGACGAGGGCCGACCCTGCCCGCTCGACCCTCGCTTTCCCTTCCGTGGCAACGACCCCACGCGCAACAACTGTGGCAGCCCCGTGCACGTGCACTTAACCGCGCCCCGCGTGCAAGTGTTCGGAGGCACGACGACCTTCGCCATCCCGCAAATCTACAGCGTTCTGCGCAGCGAGGTCGCCTACTTCAAAGACGAGCCGGCGTATTCCCAGTTTCAATTCGATCCCTTCCTTTTCGGACAACGCGGCACCACCGGAGGCCGCCGGCTGCGCGATTCGGTGAACCTGCTCGTCGGCTGGGACGTGAATTTCTGGCTGCGCTTCCTCAACCCCAACAATACCTTGTTCCTCAGCACCCAATTCTTCATCAAGCACATCCGCAACGCGGGTAGCTCGCGTGTCTTCAATCCCGACGGTCGACTCAATCCCGATCGCGAAGTCGTGCCTGTCATCGACACGCTCCTTCCCCAACTCGGCGTACCGCTCGAGCCGGTGATGGTCAGCCAGCCAGCAACGTCATTTCTGCAAACCCTGCTCCTGACAACCTCCTACCGCGGCGGGAAAGTCAACCCAACCCTGGCGGTGTTCTACGATTGGGTGGGGGCGTTCGTGTACCAGCCAGGGGTCACCTTCATCCGCGATCCGTTCCGGTTTACCGTCGATTACAGCATCCTCGACGCTGGCCGGCTCAAGGGCGGTAGTGGAATTGGGCTGTTGCGCGATCGGGACAACATCCAGTTTCGCGTCGACTACGTGATCTAAAGCAGATGTTCACGGGCGCCTTGCGCCGGGGACGCTAGCGTAGCCCGGGCTGCAAACGGGATTAGAATTGAGAAGTCCCTCGGCGTCGATTGCCGCCCGCCAGCCATCCCATCGGCCGCGAAACCCTTTTGGGGAGCTGGCGTTGGCAACCAACGCCAGACACGCAATCGCCAACCATCTCATCGGCCGCGAAACCCTTTTGGGGGCTCCGTGCGCAACGGAAGCCTACCTTTCGCCATCGGGGGCGGGTGGGCGCCCTCGGTTCACACGGCGCCGGGTCTATTCATCAACGCAGCAGCGACCATGAACTTGCACCGAGAAAAGAAACACCGGCTTTCGCGAAAGCAGCCCTCCGCGGCTTATTCGCTCCACCCGCGCTCGGAGTCCACCCTCCTTCGTCCATCTGAGCCTCGTCCACACTCTTGAGCCCCAGCGTTGCAGCTTCCATGCAGTGATCGAATGCAAAGGACGGTCACAAACGAGGACTTTGCACCGCGGACGGTAAGGGGAGAACTTGGACTGTTGCCGGTCTGCGATAAGCTGCAACGACATCCTCTGGGCGCACCGTGTTGGGAACCACAAAACTCACGAGCTGCAATGTGTGGAGCCCTGCACCGACATGCTGCCAATCGCTGAGCTCGTAGCCCACACCCGGAAGTTCCCCGGCCGAAGACTCGGGAGGCGACTGAGCGCCGAGCGAGTCGTTGAAAAAAAACGTCCGTTTAACCGAACGCAAAGAGTCACTGAGCGTCAGCACCTGAACTAAAGTCACGGTCGCGCCGCGGAGTGCGAACCACTCTGGGTTGCGCTCCCGGAGACCTCGCTCCTCTGCGCTCATAGTACCATCGATCGGGTACTCGGCCGGATCCTCTGGCAAAAGGAGCACCCAACCATGTAAGTCGCGGAAATCTGCGTAGGCTCGAATGCGAATGTCGGAGAAGAAGTATGTAGCGGGAAAGCGTAAGCGGAAAGCGACCGGAACCTCTACGTGGTCGGGGTAGAAGACAGCGTATGCACGCATGATCGGGGTGCGGAGGCCCCAGCCGAGAAATACCCACTGCTCTTGCGCGCGAATCGCGCGCAGCGGGCCTACGCGCCAGCCCACGACTCGGCTTTGCAGGTGTGATTCGTCGCGCTCGACCCGAACCAGCCCCAAGAGGAAACGTGCGCGAGCACGCACCTTCAGTCGGTCGAGGAGATTAGGCCCCGCACCGATCGAGAGCCAATCCGGCCAGGCGCCCCTGAACCCAATGGTCGCGTGCCGCATTCGCACCCTGCCCGAACCCGACTCCACGGACAAAAGAGGGGCCCAGGTGCTTTGCTTGGACTTCCCGCCATGGCCACAACCTAAGTACAACGAACGAGCCTCGATGGATCCCGCTGGACTGAGCAACTTCACCAAATACTGCGCGGTGGCTGGCCATTCCGATATCTCCTCGCCCAGGTGGGAATTGCCGAACAGAAGAACGTCCGTGGCGTCGAGCAAACCTGGTGCTTCATCTTGCGAGCCGTCCTCTGCTCGGTCCAGCACCCAGCGCCCCATGGGATCGCGCTCGTCCACTTGAAGCAACATTAGCCGGCAGTCGGTTTCACACCTCCACGCCAGGATGTTGCTCACCGGGCAACCCCACAGTGCGGGCACATCCATGCCTGAGATCATACTCACCTCAGGAGCCCACCTCTGGAAAGGGTGGATATCCTCCACACTGTCCAGCGATGTCGCGCCCGATTTCAGAAAAAGGGCCTGAAGCACAAGCACCGCCGTCACACAGAGGGCCATCGAGAACAGCCTGGATTTACTTGACATGAGGCCGACGGGTAGCGTAGGGATTCGCGGCAACAAGCGAACCAAGGGACCGACTGTGGGTCGGTGCTGGGAGACAGAGGAGGGTTGGTTATGCGGCGTTTTTGGCGCACGGTTTGGTGGGGGGGGGCTGCCAGCGGCCTACTGGCGTTGCAATTCTCAGGAGCACCTGCGTGGGCGGTACCGTTGGACAAGGATGGCGACATCAAACTCGGGGTACGTACCTACGTGAACGCCCGAATTGGTACCGAACGCACCCACGATGGTGCGCGGGACCCTGACGATCCTGGCGTATCCACTTCAGCCACCTGGCCGCGCTCCGCAGCGGGGCATCTTCGGCAGAACCGTTTCTTCATCGAAGCGGAGCTGAAACACGACTTGGACCGGATTCGCAGGGAAGGTATTGGTCCATTAAGTCTGCTCAACGACCTGCCGTTCAAGATCCGCGACCTCGGGTACGGGCTCACGTTTCGAGGCGAGGGTGATGGGATCTATGACTGGGGTCCCAAGGAGTACAGCACGGCGCGTGAGTTCAAGCGGCTTGCGCAAGCAGATCCGCCCAACCCTTTCATCGGCCCGCCATTGTTCCCCGATGGTTTTCAACAGACTCCTTATGATATTTACCAACTGCGTAAAAACCTCAGGAAGAAGGGTGTCCACCGCGAGCGATTGTTCCAGGCTTACCTCGACATGAAGGTGGGCGACTTTTTCTTCCGCTTCGGCCGCCAACTTTTATCCTGGGGTGAGACGGACGCTTTTCGCTTGCTCGACAACATCAATCCGCTGGACGCGAGCTTCGGAGGGTTTTTGATCCCGTTGGATGAGCGGCGTGTACCCTTGGATATGCTTCGGGCACAGTACTACTGGGGCGACTTAGGACCTCTGGCGGAGGTGTTCTTCGAGGGTTACATCGCGATCGACAACAAGGTGGGCTTTATCCCTGGAGTGCCCAATGGCTCCCCATGGGCCTTACCCAGCCAGGGAGCTCCAAGCAACGATACCAGGTCTATTAAGATCGCCCCTGCCAGGAACTTCGAAGACGCCCGTGGGGGCGGGCGCATTGTCTTTAACTTGTTCGACGCCACGTTCAGTCTTGCCCACTACTACACGTACTTCGACACGCCAGCGGTCCAAGTGTTCACCACCCAGCAGTTGGATCAGCAGGGCAGAGTCCTCCCCTTCATCTTCGGAATCAACGACGGTCTTCCTTGTCCTACCCCAGGAGACCCAACTCGGCCCGACTACACGAACCTGAACTGCGGAAGCCCCGTTCGCGCCGTGCAGACCGCTCCGCGCGTACAGGTGTCTGGAATCACGACGACGTTCGCGCTGCCGCAGTACTACAGCGTGATCCGCAGCGAGCTTGCGTACTTTAAAGATGAGCCTGCGTTCCAACAGGAAGATTTGGATCCCTTCGAGTTCAACCTGGGGCAGTTCACAGCCGCGCGGCGAACCGCAGCCGGGCGGCGCAACCACGGGCGGCGGCTGCTGCGCGATTCGATCAACTTCGTTCTCGGCATCGATCGGAACCAGTGGATTCGCTGGCTGAACCCTCACCAGACGTTTTTCATTTCCACACAGTTCTTCTACAAGCACATCAAGAACGCGGCTCCCGATGGGCCATTGTATTGCAATCAGGAACTCGTGGATCGGGGCATTTGTCGGTCCGTTTCTGTGCGCGCGGTGGACAACCAGACGGGCCAGGTTCGCGAATATCCAGCACCCAACCCGAACCGGCAAGTACTGCCCATCTATCTCGACGCGATTGATTTTAACTACAACGGCTCCGTGTTCCCTCGCCTCGAGCCGGTCTTCGTTAGTCAGCCGGCCGACTCTTTCCTACAGACCTTGTTCATCAGTACCTCCTTCCGGAGCGGCATGATCAATCCCGCGTTTACGTTCTTCTACGATTGGGGGGGAGCGATCGTCTATCAACCCGCTCTTACGATCGTCTACGACCCCTTCCGCTTTGCGATCGATTACAGCATCTTGGATGCACATATCTATAAGGGCGGAAGCGGCGTGAGCTTCCTCAAGGACCGCGATAACGTTCAGTTCCGCTTCGAGTACGTGATTTGAACTTCGGCTCTTGCTAGTCGGGCGAGCGGTGCGTCGGCCAAGGTGCCAACGCACCGCTCTTCGTGTTTAGCGACCGCAAATCCCTTAATCGGAGGTTACACCCAAGGTGAAAGCACATGTCATTCGCTCTTCAGCGTTCCTAGCTCTTATCGTAGGTTTTCCCGCGCTCAGCCTCGGACAGGCAACCATTCCCGCTCGCGATCTCCGGCAAAATCTTTTTTCTGTCTGTTTCCAGGACCCACGTGAGGGTTGGACAGTGGGGGATCTGGGGCGCATCTTCCACACGGTGGATGGCGGGCAGTCCTGGCGGATCCATTCCGCCGGCACCAAGCGGCCATTTGTGGCGATCTCCTGCGTGGGAGACAAATTGTGGGTGGCCGGTCAGGGCGGGCAGATCGCACACTCCCCCGACGGGGGTTTTAACTGGCAGAGTCAACCGAGCGGGACGACCCGCAACTTGTTAGACATTGAGTTCGTCAATCTGGATCGTGGCTTGGCAGTTGGCGACTTCGGAACCCTACTGCGGACGGAGGATGGCGGAAAGACGTGGACCAGGGTGTCGCTGCCAGAAAACATTGAACTACCGCCAGACATTGCGGAAGTGGTTCAGCCTGGCGACGTGATCCTATACAGCATTGCCTTCGCTGACGAAGACCATGTGTGGATCGTCGGAGAGTTCGGTGTGATTCTGTTTTCTCGCGACGGTGGTTTGACCTGGGAGCAACAAAAGAGCGGGGTAGAAACAACCCTATTTGGCGTGGCGGCCCTAGACACCCAGCGCGCCTGGGCTGTGGGTATGGAAGCCGTCATGCTGGCGACGGAAGATGGAGGGGCCACCTGGGCGAAACAAACTGTGCCCATGCCCAAGGGTTTCGTGTTGCCGATTTATGATGTGGCAGTGCGCGGTCTCTTCGGATGGGCAGTAGGGAACAGCGGGCTGCTGCTTTACAGCCAGGATGCTGGTAAGAGCTGGAAGCTCTACGACATTCCGGTCCGGATGGCGGGATCGTGGTTCCGAGGGATCAGCTTGTTTCCCGATGGGCGTGGCTATATCGTCGGCTCGCGCGGCTTGGTTCTCGCGGTCGATCGTGAGAAGATGACGCCGCTAAAGGAAAACTACTGAGCGGTCAGACTTCGAAAACTTGTGGAGGTTGATCTGCAATGTTCCCCCAGCGTTGGATTGAGGCTTATCTCAGGTTCTTACTGAACTACCGCCGCTCTGTTACGGCGTTCGTCGCCGTTATGACGCTGTTCTTTGCGTACGGGCTCACGAAGATCCGCCTGCATACGGACTTCTTCGACTTCTATCCTCGGCAACACAAGTACATCAAGTTCTATCACGAGTTTCGCAAAATGTTCGGAACCGCCAACGTGATGAACGTCATCTTGGAAGTGAAGTCGGGGGACATCTACAACCCGACGACGCTGCAAAAGCTCGATTACATCACCAAGTTCATGATCAACACCAAGGGGGTGGTTCCCTACCAAATCCTCTCGATTGCGCACCCAGCAGTGAGCAGCGCCACCGCCACTCAAGGCGCGGTGCAGGTACGCCCGATCTTCTACCCGGGCGTACCCAAGACTCAGGAAGACGCGAACCGTGTACGGTTTGCCGTCTACGCGAACCCGAACATCCGCGGCGTTTATGTTGCCAACGACGACACTGCAGCGGTGGTCAACACCGGATTCTGGGAGGAAGCCCTCGACTTTCGGTATTTGTACGACCGCATGATGCAGCTTGTGCGCGAAGTGGAGGATGACAATCACCGAGTGCACATTACTGGCTTTCCTTGGTTGTACACGTCGGTGCTCCAATACTCCGGACAATTGGCCCTGGTGTTCGTTCTGACAACAGTGGCGCTCTCTTTCCTCCTCTATTCGTACTTCCGTACTTGGACTGGGATTTGGGTTCCGATCTTTTCCGGAATCCTTTCCAGTGTGTGGGGCCTAGGCATCGCGGCTTGGTTGGGGTTTAACCTGGATCCTCTGGTGCTGGTGATCCCGCTGTTCTTGACTGCGCGGGCGCTCAGCCATTCCGTGCAGTCGATGGATCGCTACCACGAGGAGTTTTATCGGCTGCAAGACAAAAACCAGGCGATTGTTGTCTCTTACTCGCATCTATTTGCGCCCGCAATTGCGTCGATTGTCACCGATGGCATTGGGCTCCTGATTGTAGCCGTTGCACCCATTCCACTGATTCAAAAAGTCGCGATCTTCGCGAGCTTCTGGGTAGTATCGATCTTCATCAGCGTGGTCACTCTCCATCCAATCATCCTCTCATACATCGACCCACCGCCGCCGGTGGATCATTCCGCACGAACGAAGCAAGCAGTCAGTATCGGCACCGGCACAGCGATTTTGGTGGCTGCAGTTGCCGCGGCAGTTGCGCTCGACCGGTCGGGGATCATGCATGCGTTTATTATGCTCTTTCCGCCAAACATCGCCCGAGCCTTAGAGTTCATTGGTCCGGGCATGCTCTGCTTTATTGCGATATCGCCTATTCTTGGATGGTACTGGCTGGCGTATTGCGAGCGCATTTATCCCGCCTTCACCCAACTTGTGATCCAAGCAAGCGAAGGATGGCGCCGGTGGGTCGTGATCCTCCTTACGGTTGCGCTCTATGGGCTGTTGCCCATTTGGGGATGGCAATTGAAGGTGGGCGATATGACGCCTGGCAAGGCCCTCTTGTTTGCCGATCACCCGTACAACATCGCGTACGATATCCTGAACAAGCGATTCTTAGGGGCGAGTCAGCTCATTATTATCGCCGATACCAAGCAACCCAATGGCGTGAAGTCAGCCGAAGCGCTGACCACCATGGAAGAGTTTGCCTACCACATGCAGGGGGCTAAGGGAGCCAGCGGAACCATCACGATCGTGGACATCATCAAGCAGCTTGCCCGCCTCCAGCACGACGGGGACCCGAAATGGTCCATTATTCCTCTGAACCCGAAAGAGATCGGTCAGATCATCTATACCTTCACCCAAAACGCCAATATTGCAGCACTGAACTTTTTCATGGACCCCAGCGCGCGGTACGGATCGATCATCACCCTGTTTCACGAGTATTCCCACTCAGTCATCATGAACTCCATTGCCTACGCCCGCCAATTCGTGGACCAGTATAAAGAAGGGTTCGTGGACTTCCGTTTTGCCGGGGGCCTCTTTGGAATTCTGGCAGCCGTAAACGAGGAGGTGGAAAACTCGTACTGGAAGAACCTCGGGCTGATCTTCCTTATCGTTTATATCTGCCTATACCTCACCTACGGATCATTGTATGCTTCGTTGATCCTGATGATTCCTGTGGTCCTCTCCCAGTTGGCAGCCGAAGCATTGATGGTGTGGTTCAAGATCGACTTGAACGTCAACTCCTTGCCTATAGCCGCAGCGGGTGCAGGCGTTGGGGTGGACTACGGAATTTACCACTTCAGCCGCATGATCGATACGTACGATGAGATTGGCAAGCTCGACGAAGCGGTCGATTACGCCACCGCGACTACCGGAAAGGCCATCATTTTCACCGCGTCCACCATGGTTGCGGGAACTGGCTTCTTCTGGTTTTCTGATCTCAAGTTCCAAGCCGAGATGGGCTTGCTTCTCGCCCTGCTGATGAGTTTCAACACCTTTGGCGGCTTGGTGGTGGTGCCTGCGTTCGTGAAGGTGTTGCGACCAGGCTTCTTGGTGAACCGAAAAACAAAGGCTATGCTCGCCGAGCAACGACAAGCAGCACTGGGTACTGCGCAGTAGCAGCCCGTTGCTGACGGGGTCGGTTTTCTAAGACGAGAAAAAAGTTTTAGGAGGTCAGGTTATGAAATGGGGTCGAACCACCCGCGTGTTCATTGCGGCCCTTGGAGCTTTGGCTTTCGCCGGAGCCTGCGGGGTTCGCGCCGTCTCAGCCCAAGCCGCTGAGGAGGACAACAAGCCGTGGATCCTGGACCAGAACAACTGGCAGCGTGGGAAGGACTTGCTTCCTGAAGTGATTCTGAATCGAGTGAAAAACGGGGAATACTGGTTCAAGGTCGTTCCTGTGGACCCGGAAAAGTTCAAGCAGAATTACTCGAAGCGCTTTTGGGAAGCGAGCGAGGCAAACGACGGAAAGTACGACCTGGATCCGGCGACCTGCGGCCTGAAGGACAAGAAGACGGGAAAAATGCCCGACTTCTATTTTGGTTACCCGTTCCCGAAAATCGATCCGAAGGACCCCTTTGCCGCTTGTAAGATGGCCTGGAATTTCCAAGCCGCGAACGGCATGGGGAACGGCCAGGGCGCAACGTTTACCCTGAACGGAATCGATAGCAGTGGCGAGTTTAAGCGGATCAAGCTGTGGTTGCATATCAATGCGTTTCTCGGTCGTTCCGCGGGGCCGATTGAAAATCCGGAAAATTTGCGGGCCACAAGCCTGTCGAACGTGCTCGAACCGCAAGACGTTGACGGTGTCGGTGGTCTTACCAAGGTCATCAACGATTGGACTTCGCAGGACCAAGCCTGGTTCTACGTACCGTCGACCCGCCGCGTGCGCCGCGTGAACGCTGCAACCCGTTCGGACCCCGTTGCGGGCCTTGATATCTTTGCTGACGACGTGAACTGCTACGCTGGCAAGGTCGAGTACTACAAGTGGAAACTGATCGGCGAAGGCAAAATCCTCGCTCCGGTTCTGAGCCCCGAGCCCCTGAAGCAAAAGCAGGTATCGCCCACGCGGTGGGAAGTGGAAATTCCTTACTTCAAGGGTGCATACGAAACCCCGGGCGCGAAGGGCGCTCCCTGGCTGATCGTCGAAAACCTGAACATGATTCCGAGGCCGGTGTGGATCTTGGAAGGTCAATCCGAGGACCCGTACTACAACTTCGGGAAAGTCATCATGTTCATGGATAAGGACATGTACCGCATTTGGTGGAAGCTCGTCCACAACCGTGCCGGCGAATACTTCTACAATGCGATGTGCGCCTATCACTGGTCTAAGAGCGACGATGGCTCGTTCACGGCTGTCACGCCAAACATGGTCGTGGGCGTAAACGACAAGACCAATCGAGCTGCCATCGGCGGCCGCTACAGCTCGCAATTCATCGAGACCAACTTCCCGCGCGATTACTTTACCCTCAAGCACTTGACCAGCATTTCAGACTAGCGCCGTACTCGCCCGAGACGCTGGCAAAAACAAAGGGCCTCCTGGAAGAGGAGGCCCTTTGTTTTTTCGGCGCTGCCGCACCAACAAGCGGCATCGCTGCAAGCCCGTTACTCGCCAATTCAACTGAGAGAAATCAACTCGGACTGCAGCACAAGCGCCCCTCCCCCACGAGAATTGGGTGCGTCCTGCCCTCTTCGGCCGCCAACCTGCTCAGCTCACCTGTGGGCGTCTAAACTCGCCCTTGAGCCAGCGGGCAATCCAGCCTTCCTTCTCTTGACCGGCGATCGCTTCTAGTTCCCCTTTGTCTAGCCACACGCCGTGACATTGCGGGCACTCCTCGACCGCGATTCCGCGTTCGATCACGTGCTGGAGGCGGACACCGCATTTGGGGCAGCGCATGCGAGCTAACTCGCGAACGTGCTTCTCCATTTCCTCCGCCTTCGCTTGGCGCATCTTTTCGATGAGCTTGCGGTCTTGCTCTGCGAAGTACAAATCCTCCCGCGCCCGCTCGACGTCTCGAAGCTTTTGTCCCAAACGGTCCTTCTCGTCAGACACCATGAGCTGATTTCCCTTCTTCTCGATTCCGCGCTCGCAATTGCCCCCACCTAGAGTGGAGCCACTCCTGAAGCCGCCGTACTCGCTCACTTTCGGAACTGAGCAGCGAGAGGCCGACCACGATGAACAAAATTCCCTGAAGAAACGGCAGAAAAAGACCAACGGTTCCAACCACCACCAGGGCTGAACCGGCCACGATTCGGAGCCACCTCTTCACCCTCGGTCTCCGCTGTGATTGCGTGCTGTGTTCGTCCATTCGTTCCGGTAGCTCCACTGGCACTAGGAGTAGGTCAACCCGCTACTGGCCGCATGCCTTGGCACGGCAGCCCTCGCGTGGCAGGGGCATTTCACCCAACAGCTTTCATGGTTCTGAGCTCATCAGAGATCGGCATGCGCTGGAAGACCCGTTGGATTTCCTCTCGCGGAACGGCGAACACCGCACCGTTCGAGGGCACGGGTTCCTTGCGTAGCCACTCGGGCAGATCAGCCTCTTCGAGCTTAAACCCCGCACGTCGGTTGAACTCCCATTCATCCACCATGCATTGCCAGCCCAAATCTGCAGCGTCTTCAAAGGTGAGATTGGCGCCATAAAAGCAGTTGTACAGGATACGAATGTCTTCGATCGTCGGCTGCTGGAACTGGCAAAAGCCGCTCGAATCGCACAATGCATTAATCAGTTGAGCCTCTTGTGATGCGCGTGCCAAGTCGGCGGCTGGAGCAATGACCAGACCGGCTGTGTGGTCCGCACCCATCGCGCTGGTCGCATAGGTGATGCCAGTCGCGTTCAGAGTCCGCGGTTCCCAAGCGGGGATCCCTTGGCCATTAATCGCGGGAATACGGTCGGTGACGCCGAAATATTTGGCAGTCGCCACTACACCTCGAGCAATGGTCTCCGCGAGCTCGTCACCCTTGTCCACTTTGTCCAGCAGCGCGAGCACCGCTTCCCCGTCTCCCCAGGGCAACGCGCCACAGTCCATCGCTAATGCAAGCGCACCACCAGTCTCGATGGTATCGAGGCCAAGCTCATCGCACATGCGGTCGATCCGCGCCACCTGATCAAGGTCGCCGATGCAGCAATTCGAGCCACAAAGTGCCAGGGTTTCAAACTCGAGGGCCGAAGTGACGTATTGCCCGTTCGCATCGTGCACAATGTTCGAGCAGCGAACGATGCAACCAGTCATACAGTGGTGCATCCCACCCCCTCGGGTGGCAAAGTTCTGCACGATGCGAGCTCCATCGAGCTTATCCGCATGCTCGAACTGCATTGCCCGACGATTCCGTGTGGGGAACGTGCTCATCATGTTCGCTAGCGGCACGGTAGCCGAGGTGCCGAACTGAAACAGTTGCGGGCCCGCCTTATACTCCTTCGTCAGCTTGGCCACGTACTGCTTGAACCCAGCCGCGTCCACCGGGGCTCTAGCTTGTGTCCCTTCATCGTCGACGACAATCGCCTTGAGTCCCTTCGCGCCCATCGCCGCTCCCAGGCCACCACGCGCGGCGTGACGGGCCGGATGCCGCTTGCCTTCGTCGGTGAAAGCAACGCTTGCCCCTGAAAATCCCTTTTCACCCGCTGGGCCACACAGCACAAACGCAGCCCGTGCCGAGAACATCGAACTGAGTTTTTCCGAGGCAGCATAAGTCCGAAGCCCCGCGAGCTCAGGGCATTCCCGAATTTGAACTCCGTTCTTGTCGATCGCCACAAGGTACCGCTTGAACGGGTCCTTGGCCTTCCCTTCCACGATCAGCGCCCGGTAACCCAAGCGGGCGAGCTTCTGTCCAGCCTGCCCCCCAGAGTTCGCTTCCTTGATGCCTCCCGTCAGTGGGCTCTTCCCCCCGACACTCATCCGCCCGGAGGTCGGTGCCATGGTTCCGGAGAGAACGCCAGGGGCGAAAATGACCTTGTTTTCTGGACCCAAAGGGTCACAGCGCGGATCGACCTCTTTCAAAAGGATTTTCGCCGATAGACCCCGTCCACCGATGAATTTCCACTCTTCGGGGAATGGTTCCTCGCGCCAGCTCAAATCCGTCATGTTCACACGCAAGAGTTTCTCCATCGTTTCCTCCGTTCACGTTGAGACGGCACCGATCGGCTTGGCAGCGGTACCGGCCATTGTCGCCATCACTCCTTATCCTCTGCCGAGCAACCTCTGCAAATGCAAGCACCACCAAACCCCAGCAAGGACCGATTTCGACGAACGTTCAGATCCCGGCTGCTGCGTATCACGCATTACGCTCCGGCGATTTCCCCAGGCGAGCTGTTTGCGACCTGCGGCAGTGCGCCGGGAAAGAGCTCGTCGATCGAAGCGTGTTCAAGCAAATCCTTCCATTGCTGCGTCGCCTTTTCCTGCATCACCGCCCATAGTCGGGCCACCACGGAATCGACCTCGCCGGGAACCAAAGCGTAATCGAGCGTGGTCAAGCGAGCGAGATCCCAGGTGCGCGGGGCAGATCCCAAGACGTATCGATCCCTCGCACCCTCGGGGGACACCGCAAGCCAACCCCACTCCGTCATGACCCGAGCGATCTCTTCCGCGACCTCTACCGCCACGTTGTGCTTCCTCGCCCAATGGACGGTGTCGACCTTGCCACCACCGTGCTCGAACGCGTGCCATGCGCAGCGCAAAAACTGAATCGCTAGGACACTTCGCGGATACATTGCGGTCCCGCCCGGCCCACGCCCAAACTCACATACCGCGGCGCACTCTGCACCAAACAGAAATACGATCCAACTCGCATGCAACCACACGAGCGTGATTGGGAGCTGCGCCAGTGCCCCGTACACCGCGTTGTAGCGAGCGACACCGATTTGCAGGCTTACATAAAGCCACTGAACCAACTGCCAAAGCAGCCCTGCCACTAGTGCTCCCACGAGCACCGCACGCCAATTTGGCTTCCGGTTCGGAAGTACGACGTAGAGAACGAGGATTCCCGCAACGTTCAAGGCAATTGGAACAAGCAGCAGACCACTCCGAATGAGCTGACCTGCAACCGGTATCCCTTCGGCTACCCGCACCATGTGCCCCAAGTGGTGAGAAGAAGTGATGGCAATCGCGGCGAGCAACAAAAACGGCGTGAGCAACACCAAGCCTAGATGCTCTCGAATTCTTCGCCACCCACCGCGCCCTCGCTGCGCTCGCCACACACCGTCAAGAGCCGCCTCGATTGCGCCTAACAGGCCCACCACCGTTGTCAGTAACAACACGGCACCCAAGGCACCCAGTACGCCGACATTGAGGCGCTCGATGGCAGACATAATCGTCGCCATCGTTTCTGGGGGAATTGCGAGACGCGCGAGCACCGCCGGCTCGACCTTGCGCGGGACTCCCAGGCCTTTCAGCACCGCGAACACAACCGCCAACAGTGGCACCACCGACAGCAACGACACATAGGCCAGCGCCGACGCACGAGTCAGACAATCGTCGCGGTAGAAGCGCAATGCTGCAGCAACGATGAGCGCCGCCGTGTTGCGCAGCCACTCAACCCACCGAATCGGCACTCCTCCCTGAACTCATGGCAGATAGGTGTATGTCCACGTCTCCGTGAGAACGTCCTTTTGTCGGCGCAAGAAAGCCCGAAGATCCACGGCACGATTGCCTGTAGCGCGCAACTGAAAGCTTAAACGCCACGTTTGGTTCACAGGATTCTTCACCAAGTGGTGTTCCGTGATTTCCCCTGTCTCCGCGCCCGAAGCTACGGTCAATACCGCCTCGGGCGGAGTTGATTCTGCAAGCTCACGAAGCTCCTGCCCAGCGAAGTCGACCACGAACCGCTGCAGGCCCTGCTTTGTGCGTTCTTGTCTCGTCGCCACCACCCGGCCGCCCGGTGGACGACTGGGATCATCTCCGTACCAAAATATGGTGTACCTTACCTCGATTCGATCCCCCTTTTCCGGTGCACGATGAGGCCGCCAGTACGCCACGATGTTGTCATGAATGTCGGAATCGGTCGGCAGCTCTACCAGCTCCACCCAGCCATCGCCCCAATTCCCATGCACTTCCTGCCAAGCGCTCGGACGTAGCTCCGACCGCGCCTCAAGGTCCTGATAGTGCTCAAAGTCCCGATCACGCTGGATCAAGCCAAAGCCCCGGGGATTGTTCAGTTCAAACGCACTCACATGGATCTTCGTGGGATTATCCAACGGGCGCCACAACCATTCCCCAGTGCGGCTGTAAAGCAGGAGGCCGTCAGAATCGTGCACCTCGGGGCGAAAGTCGTTGAAGCATCGCGTGGTATTCTCTCCGTGAAAGAACATACTCGTCAGAGGCGCCAACCCGAGCTTCTTCACGTCGCGCCGAAAAAACAGATGTGCTTCCACGTCGACTCTAGTCTGCACACCCGGGGAAACGACAAAATGGTAAGCCCCAGTCAGGCTTGGACTATCCATCAGCGCGTAAATGGTCAGCGTCGTCGCCTCCGCCGCCGGCTTCACGAGCCAAAACTCGGTAAAGTATGGGAACTCTTCTCCCTCTGGTTCCACCGTGTTGACTGCAATGCCTCGCGCCGAAAGACCGTAAATCTCATCGCGCCCGAGTGCGCGAAAGTAACTCGCACCCAAAAACACGATCACCTCATCTTTGTACGTGGGAGTTTTGATTGGGTAATGGACCCGGAAACCGGCAAAGCCGATGTCGTCAGGGATGCGATCGGCAAACGTGTTCTTTCCGTAATCGAACAGCGCTGGCGAGAAGCGCACGTGCTCCACTCGACCACCGTCTACCACATTGATCGACACCGGCCGGGGGTAGTAAAGCCCCAGATGAAAAAACTGCACTTCGAACGGCAGGTTCTCCTTTCGCCACAGCGCCTCGCTGGGACGGAAGCGAATGTCCCGCCACTCATCATAGGTCATGTCCAGCATCCATTGCGGCACCCGCTCTTTGGTATCCCGGTAGGCCTCACGCGCCAGGCCCTGCGCCGTATTCACCACATCAGCAAAGCCGAAGCCAAAGGCCGCTCTTGCACCCAGCACCGCAGCCGAGAGCAACACGGCTCGCAGCACTCGTTGGTACTTCATCGCTCCTCCTTCTACGCCCACAGGTTCCCCAGCAGCTTCCCCGGTGCCTGACCGCACGCGGCAACGGTCCGACTCGTATAGCGCAAGCCCATCTTGTCGCACTAACCACCCTGCTGGACGCGCGCGTGCCTTGCGTTATACGCCGGCCTTATGGGCGAAAAGAAATCCATGCAGCAGGAAATGGCAGATGCACTGGTACGCGGTTTCGACCGCCACATGGGTGTCCGTCTCCTGTCCGCCTCGCGCGACGAGGTCGTACTCGAATACGACGTCGATGAACGCCATCTACAACCGTACGGCATCGTTCACGGCGGGATGCACTGCGCCACCATTGAAACGGCATGTTCCACCGGCGCGGGAATCGACGCCATGGAGCGAGGGTTAGCGGTGGTCGGCGTGGAGAATCACACCAGTTTCATCCGCGCCGTGCGCAGTGGCACGATTCGCGTCACGGCAACACCGATCACGCGTGGCCGACGAACGCAACTTTGGGAGGCCACCGCACGCGATAGCACAGGACAAATTGTTGCCACGGGCCGAGTACGCCTCTTGTGCCTCGAACCCGACACGCCGCTCGGAGGGCAACCCGTTTTGCACTCCCGGGCCACTGAAAAATGACGCACCTCGAGAGGTACCGATCGTAGGTCGCTGCGGGCTCCGCTTTCCGATTCCTCCGCGGAATAAAGGATCCATTGTTGCGGCCTGAGACATCCAGCGGCGACCTGCTGACTCGATGACGGGAGGAAAACTTCCAGCACACACCATCTGGACGAACGCAGGGCACCGAGTCCTGCGGCACGAGTTTCGCTGCCTTTCGGCAGGAGTATGTCAAAACCGACGCATCGACTCCTGCTGTCCTGGCTTTTGGTTCCTGTGGTCCTCGCCAGCGTCGCGGCGCACGCCGCCACCTTCTATGTCAGCCCAGATGGCAGCGATGATGGTGCAGGCAACGCCCAAGCCCCCTGGCGCACCGTGCAGACAGCCGTGAACCGGCTGTTGCCCGGAGACAGCTTGATCGTGCGGCCCGGGGTCTACCGTGAGGCCGTGATCATCGCCGTGGGCGGGACCGCTAATGCCCCGATTTGGCTCAAGGCTGAACCCGGTGTGGTGCTGGAATCGCCCGACCCCACAGGAAGCCTTTCCGCATGGGATTTCCGCCCCACGGCGGCATATATCATTGTCGAGGGCTTCGAAATTCGTGGGGGCTATCACGAGAGCGTGTTCGTCCGCCCTGGCGCGCACGACCTCGCTCTGCGCCGCCTGTCGATTCACGGTAACCGCAGCGGGGTTTGGATTGCCGGTGCGGCGAATATCGAATTGTCCGCGAGCACGATCGAGGCCAACACGAGCACTGGGGTGCGGATCTACCAGGGTAGCCAAAACATCAGCATCATGGACACCTGGGCTGTAGGCAACGACGATGGTCGGGGCTGTGAAGGGGACGCGGATGGATTCGCCGTCGATCAAGATGTCACCGGGTTTCAGTGCATACGCTGCAGAGCGAGTTGGAATGGCGAGGACGGATTCGACATTGAAGCGAGCAACGTACGCCTGGATCAAAGCTGGGCCATCGGCAACGGCTGCGCCGGCCTCAAGCTGTTCCAAGGTGGCCGCGTGACGAACTCAGTGTTCGCGCGCAACCGTACCGGGTTGCTGACAACCAACTTCAACCCCACGAGCGTTGTCGCAGAACTCGACCACCTCACTGTGGCCGACAACAGCGGCGTCGGCCTGCTGCTACGGGCACCGATGGTTTCGTTCACGCAGGCTCCGTACGCGGTGCAATTGACCAACTCTGTCGTCGCCGGCGGTGGAAAGGCGGTCGAGATTGAACCAAACGTGTCCTTCGTGGAGCGGCGAAATATCTTGTTCCGGTCCCAATCCAACGAGCCAGTGGTGGTGCTTCACCAGGAGACCGGAACGACAACCTTTACCGGTCAAGAAATCAACTCGCGTCGTTACGCGTCGCAAACTGGCCTGGGGGAGGGCACTCTGGCCGTGGACCCAGAGTTTGCCGAACACAACGAATATACGCTGTTGGACATGAGCCCTGCCGTTGACCGGGCAGCGCCAAACAGCGAGGGGTCCTTAGACGCTGGCGGACGAGCGCGACCCGTAGGACACGCCAGCGACATCGGTGCGCACGAGTCGCCTTTCGCCTTGTCGAATCACCTCCCCTGGCCGGATCCCGGCCCGGCGCGCCGAGTGATTGCTGGCACTTGGCTCCGGGTGACGGCGTACGGCTCTGTGGACCCGGATGGTGATCCACTTTTCTTGTCGTGGAATTTTGGCGATGGGTCCGCACCAGCCGCGGGGTTTTCTGCCCGACATCTTTATTTGGAACCCGGGGGCTACACATTGGAACTCCTCGCCAGCGATGGACGAGCCCAGCGCAGCCGCAGCGCCCCTGTAACCGTGGAGTGGCCGCCGGCGACTCACTCGCAGCACGACACTGCAATCAATCCAATCAGTCCAATCAAAGTGGTGATTCCTCGGGGCAAGACGGAGACCTACCGGACACTACGCGTTCGGGTGCGCAACGCTGACGCCCTCTCCGGCGATGAGCCCTACGGGCACCTGGTTCAAGTCATCGCGTCCGACGGCACGTGTCCAACGGGAACAATCATCGAATCGCCTGATTTCGAGCCGAACCTCGCGGGGCCTCAAGCACGTGCATTGATACCCACAGGCCGAACCCGAACCGCGCGCTTGCGACTCCGATTACAACGCTCCACAGTGCCAGGCTGCGAACTACAGCTCGAGGCCACAACGGTCTTTCCTGGCAACATCGACCCCACGACCGGCGATAATCAGGCGCGCGTTGGACTGAGGGTTATCGACCGCAACGCCCCACAAGACTGAGGCACGCGCTCGCTCCACGGTTTGCCAAGCGCGCAGGAAGCGCTACCTGCTGTCGGAGGAGAGCGCCTCATGACGGGTGATCGAGCATTACAGCTTGGAAGAGATAATGCCGTCGACCGCGGGCTCACTCACGTGGCCCTGCCCGTGACCAATATCGACCGCAGTATTGACTTTTACCAAGACTTTGCCGGCATGCGGGTCGTCCACCGTCGGCACGATGCAGCCACCGGGGTTGACGTCGTATGGCTCAGCGACCACACCCGCCCATTCGTGCTCGTGCTCATTCAGAGTGCTACAATCGACCACGTGCTCGGTGGCGCCTTCTGCCATCTTGGTGTTGCGGTTGGGACTCGCCGCGAGGTGGACGAGCTCTGTGAGCTCGCAAGGCAACGTGGCCACGCTGTTCGAGGCCCGTTCGACAGCGGCCCTCCCGTGGGTTACTGGGTGTTCATTGTCGACCCCGATGGGCACAATCTCGAAATCTCCTACGGGCAGGTGGTCGGCGCGACCCTTACCCGAGGGCTACCAAACGAATAGCCGATTCACGCCCCTGGGCTATTGGCGAGGCAGCCATGACGGGGCCACCGCCTCGGCTAGTAGTCCTTTTTGAGAAAGGCTCGTAAGCCGAGTCCAAGTAAAACGACCCCCCACAACGCAAGCGAGAGCCAAACCGCGCCGCTAGGAAGCACAACAGGCAAAAGGAAGCGCAAGCCCAAGTCCTGATACAATACCAGTCGCACAGCATCGATGGGATTGAACAACACGGCTGCGGTCAACAACGGCTCGATCGGGTATTCCTCGAAGGCGACAATGACGTACAGAAGTGCCCCGTCATACACGAGCGCGGCAATGAGCCAAGCGAGCAACAACACGCCTAATCCACGCGTCCGTTCCTCGATCCAAGTCGCCACCAGGACTCCGGCCAACACGCAATTCGTCGACAACGCCACGCTTGCTAAAAGCATGCGACTGGTTGGAACTAATGGGAGGCCGGCCGGAAGAACCACCGCAGCGCCCGGAATGAAAAAGCTCCCGGCAAAGGTGATTACCAAAGCGCCCACTGCAGCGGAAAATACCACAGCCCGAGACACTGGCTGGGTAAGCAGAAACGCATCGTAGGGCTTACGAACATAAGTCGAATTCGCGGCGGCTACTGCGCTCACCAGGGGGATCACCAAGATGCTCGCGTGTGCCAACGCGAGCAACGCGCGGTCCCCCCCTTCACTGAAGCTGAGGGTCAACGAGGCAATGCCGAAAAACAAACCGGCATATCCGTATAGCCAACGCGCCCGTAGCAGATTGCGCAGTTCGTAACTCAGCAATCGAATAAAGATAGTACCGCCTCCTCCAGCGATGCCGTCTTCGTCCGGGTTTGCAACTCCGCAAGCGATCCGGAAAAGAGGATCTTCCCCTCGTCGAGGAAGGCAATGTAGTCAGCCACCGCTTCCACTTCCTGCAATAGATGGGAGACAAACAAGATCGTCGTGCCCTGGGTTTTTCGCTCCAAGAAGAGACGACGAAACAGCCCTGCCGCAACCGGGTCGAAGCCAACCGTCGGCTCATCGAGAATTAAAATCGGAGCTTTCACGCCCAACGCTAAAATCGCACTGAGTTTCTGGCGGGTGCCCAGTGAAAGCGTTCCAATCGGACGGTCTAAAAACGGGCCGAACCGGAAGCTGTCGATAAACGCTTCGAAGGCCTTCCAATCCACTCCGCGCATGTCGCGGACAATCCGGAGAATCTCCCGGGGACTCAAGTTATCCGGATAATGGGGGCTTTGCGGCATATACCCGAACAGCCGCTGGTATTTGTCGAGGGCATGCAGCGGTTTTCCCTGCCATAAGATGCTGCCGCGATCGGGACGCACGAGACCGAGCACGGCTTTCATGAACGTGCTCTTACCGCTCGCATTTGGCCCCAC
This sequence comes from Candidatus Binatia bacterium, assembly GCA_026415395.1. Taxonomy (NCBI): domain Bacteria; phylum Candidatus Binatota; class Binatia (SeqCode); species Binatia bacterium. The sequence continues at coordinate 131,264 of JAOAHD010000016.1, forward strand.
CAGAGCAGTCAGTTTTTCCGCTGGAACCGTTAGCGAAACGCCGCGCAGCGCTTGCGTACGGCCAAAACTCTTGCAGAGTTCTCGTACCACCAGCATGCCTCTCCTCGCCAGCTAAGTCTCAGTGCTTGCTGTGTCGCCGCCGCGTGCCCAAAGCTCGCTCCCCGGCCCGTGGTTCGTCGCCACTCTTGGCCTCGCGAGCGTCGGGCGCGAGCAGTTTTGCGCATCCTCGTCCATAGGGCCTGCCTCGCACCTCAAGGCCAAACACAGCCCCGCGGGCGCCGTCACCCACTGCCATTGACGGGGATCGTTTTGAGCCTCCGGCCACGCGTGCACGCGTTTTTCGTCGGCCGCAAGCTGGGACGGAGGTCAGCAAGTTCGCTCGGGGCAAAGGCTGGAATGAGCCGCTCTGTCAGGTCGAGAAACTCAAAGAAAAGGCTCTTTGCCAACAAGCCCGCCAACGGATAACGCGCCAAGAGTACCGCTGAAAACGATACCGGCCGAAACGGCAGGTCACCGCATCCGTCGCGATCTCGGTCGTAGCCCCAGTAGGAGCTAAAGTAGTTCCGCTCGAACCGATTGCCTCCGCTTTGCAACGAGTTCGTATAAACGTCGAACAAATTCCCCTCGAACGAGTTCTCGGCAAAGTCGTTTTGTTCGGCGCTGCCCCACAAGGAAATGGCAAGACCGTTCCGGCAGAAGGCGTTGCCGCGTACCTCGTTGCGGTTGCTCTGATCTAAGTGCAGGGCAACAGAGTTTGCCTCGAACCAATTGTTCACCAAGGAGGACTCTGCGATCTCCTTCAACAAAAAGCCGTATGCGGCTTTGCCTTCGTGACCAATAAACGTATTTTCCTGCATCGCCACCTTCCGCGAATACATCACGGCTACACCAGCACCATTCCTCTGAAACGTGTTCCGAGCAAATCCGTTTTGATCCGAGTACATGAAATGCAACCCGTAGCGGATGTTGTCCTCAGCTCGATTGTCCGTGAGTACGCTGTCGCTAGTAAACTCCAGGTAAATACCGTCGCGGTGACCGGTCACCTGATTCCCCACGACAACCAGGCCAGCGGAGTTCCAGGTGTGAATTCCATTGCCAGATCCGCCCTCTCCTCGGGGCACGCCGACAATCACGTTGTTTTCCACACGACAATCCTGAACGCCTTCGAGGTACACAGCGAAAAACGTATCCTCGAAGCGATTACCCACAACGGCACAGCGCCGGGCGTTGCTGACCCGCAATGCGGCCGTGTCCCGGAGCAAATCGCGGCCTGAGCGAACCAAACGGAAGCCCTCCACACGCACGTCATCAGCCCGAACCTGGATGAGAGGCCGCTGCCCTTCCCCGTCGATCACCGCCCCGTTGCCGACCAAGGTCACTGGCCGCGTGACCTGAATAAACTCGCGATAAGTGCCAGGAGCCACCGCGACTGTGTCCCCCGGCTGCGCCGCATCCAGAGCCGCCGAGATACTGGTGTAACGACAGTGGCCACAAACCGTGAGTACAACCAAAGCCCAGCCGAAAAACACCGCACACCCTACCTCACCGACCCAGCTCGGCCCAGCGGGTCAATTTAAACTCTTCTGGCCGCGCCTGGGCTGACTCGACCCAGCCCCTTGCCTCTCGTTCACTGGCAAACGCCCCTAGATTGCCGCCCATGGGGCTGCGGATGCCGGCCCACTGAAGCACCCATGCTTCGTTGCCCTCGATCCATCTGGGCGGATCCAAAAACGAATGCAGGTAAACGCGTGCCACCCCTCGTGGGTGTGCTGACACGTAGCGACGCGCACACTCAATGGAATCGAAGAACAAGACACGTCCTTTATCCGTGTGTACCTGAACTGCGAACCGGCGATCGGCGATCGTCATCTGGCACTCGGTACATTGCACCGGAGCGGCGGGCAGCTCCACGGGCCCGCGAGGCTGGCATTGTAAAGCTGCGCTCGCGAGTGCAATCACCATCAACGCACGCAGTCGCGCTCCCCCACTCCTTCGCATCCGCGACATCCCTACGAGTTACTGGGGAGACCCGCCCGCTCTTGTCGACGAAGAACTCCGCCACAACAGCCAAGCACCGATAACCCCACATAGTCCCGCTAACACCAGACCAATGCCGCCCAGGTGGGGTAACGAGACAGCAGTGAAGTTGAGAAGATTTTTGCTGCCGATCAACGGAGGCTGGTAGGACATTCCCGGGATCTTGATGGGAGCCGTGGGATCCAAATTGTGGCCATAGTCGTAGCCCCAAAGGTAGAAATCGACCAGGCCGACCACGCCTAGGAGAGAGAAGGCAACTGCCCACAGAATCGCCAGCGCTTGATTGGGGAGCGCCGCGACAACGAACGCCCATCCCGACATGGCGATTACGGCAACCGGCATCCACCGCAGCTCAGGAATTCCAGACGGAACGATGTGCTTCATTCCGATGTAGTGGTTGAGCCCGTTCACCAAATCGAGCTGGCCGGTGATCCGGTTAATCCAGATGTACATCGAGATGCCCTCGGGGTACTGGGGTGCATAAAGCCGGATACTCCACAATGGCACCACGAAGTTCACGAGGGGAAGAAGGCCCGCAAGTAGAAAACACACTCGCGGACCACTGCTCAACCGGTTCATCGCTCCCCCTTTCACTTTCCCGTGCCGTACCTCAAAGGGACATCGGCTGTGGGCGCGGACACCCGCACGTATCCCTGCATCTCTTGGTGTAAGGCTGAGCAGAAATCTGTGCAGTAAAACGGATACACGCCCACGGCCTTCGGCACCCACTTGAGCGTCCTCGTCTCGCCGGGCATGACCAGCAATTCGGCGTTCTCCGAACCGAAGACTGCGAATCCGTGTGGGATATCCCAGTCCTGCTCGAGATTCGTGACGTGGAAGTACACCGTATCGCCGAGGCGGATGCCTTCGATGTTGTCTGGGGTGAAGTGACTGCGAATCGCGGTCAGGTATACATGGACCTCGTTGCCCCGCCGTTCCACTCGGGCTTCTTTTTCGCTCTTCACCGCATCGGGGTGATGATTCTTCTCGATCGGGTAGATCTTTGCCACCTTGTCCTTGATCAAGTTCGCTGGTAGCGCCTGCGCGTAGTGCGGTTCGCCGACGGTGGGAAAGTCGAGCAACAATTGCATTTTTTTGCCCGAGATGTCGTACAGTTGCGCCGACTGCGTGAGCTCTGGCCCGGTCGGTAGGTAGCGATCCTTCGTAATTTTGTTCATGGCCACTAAGTACTTGCCCCACGGCTTCTGTGAGTCGCCGCCCGGAATCATTAAGTGGCCAATGGAGTAGTAGGTCGGTACACGGTCCACCACTTGCCAAGTGCCCAGTTGCCACTTGACGACTTCGGAGCTGACAAAGCACGACGTGTAGGCAAAACCTTGTCCGTCAAACTCCGTGTGCAATGGCCCAAGGCAGGGCTTCTCGACCTCGCCGGCAATCGTCGCTTCGTAAGCCAACACAGGGATGCCCGCGACCTCGCCAGCAAATTTCTTCTCCGCAATCGCCTTCTGCATCTTGCTGAAGGAGTGCACAGGAATCACAGTGGCCAACTTCCCACCGCCGACGATGTATTCCCCCGACGGATCGACATCCACCCCATGAGGGGACTTCGGCGTTGGCAAATAATAGATCACACCTGGGCAGGCAGCCGCGTCGAGCACCGTCACTTCCCGCTTGACCTCGCTAACCGCGAGGTGACGCTCCTCGTCGTACACGTTGTGATAGTACTCCGCTGGCCACTGTTCGCCCTTGCCCTCCTTCAAACAATCCTCCGCTCGCCGCCAATTCACGGCTGCAGTAAAGTCTTTGTCGTTTTGCGAGGCACGGATCTCGAGCAGCGTGTGTGCTTGCTCTGTGTTGTAAGAGGTAAAAAAGCACCAACCGTACGACGGCCCTTTTCCACAGTGGGCCAAGTCGTAGTCGAAGCCCGGAACCAGCAACTGAAAGGCCAAATTCATCCGGCCGGACTCGGAGTCCACCGCGATAAAGTTCAACGTCCCCTTGAAGTTCTCCTTGTAGCTTTGAATCGGAACGTCGCGCTGTGGGATGGGCACCGAAAACCGCGTCGCGGAGACGACGTATTTCGTATCCGGCGTGACGAACGGCGAGGCATGGTTGCCCCCGGAGTTGGGAATTTCCAGGATCTCTACGGTTTGAAAGGTCCGCAAGTCGGTGCGACCGATGCGAGGCGTGTTGTTGGAATTTCCGAACAACCAACGCCCGTCCGGCACGCCGTTGGTCTGGGATAATTCGGGGTGGTGATAGTCATCCCAGGGGATGAAGCCATGAGAAGTCATGAGTAACGGCTTCGTCTCCTCGGAAAACCCGTAGCCGTTCTCCGGATTTACGGCGAAGACCGGAATCACGCGGAGCAACCTTCCGGACGGTAAACCGTAAACCGCCACCTGACCGGAAAAGCCACCCGACAAGAACGCGTAAAATTCATCGTGCTTTCCGGGTGGAACGTAAACCTTCTGGGCCGCATCCTGAGCCATGAATCCCTGGGTCGACACCTGCTGTTTGCAGCTTGTGCCCCCTGAAACTGCAAACACTGCTACCAAACCTAAAACGAAAGGCGCAGCTTCCTTTGCCGTCGCACGCTTGGGACACCTCCTACTCCGCATTACCGCGGCAAGTTGTGGCAATTTCGATGCCGCCAGGCCGGCTGCGGATCAGTGCCGCAGGGGCGCATCACCTGTTTGCTGAAGGTCCTCACCAGTTCGCAGAACTGCGGAAGGCGCCGCGCTGATCATCCCAAGTTCGCAACACAGGCACGCGGGCTCGCGCTTCGAACGCGCACACACACCGACGAGCTCCGGCAGCGGAAAAAGAGGCCAGGGGTGCGGGGCACGACCCGACAAATCAAGTCAGCCGGCTACCCGCAAGCGCGCGAAAAAGGGGCTAGGTCAAGAGTCGCCGTCCACCTGGCGGAAATATTCCAAGATGGCTCGCGCATCTTCTTGCGAAACGTTCTGGAAGGTCATCTGCGTCAGGTAGGTCGCCAGCAGCTCTCTCGCGGCTTCATCCTTTTGAGTCATCTCTACCGGATTCAGAATCATGTTCATGATCCACTCCGGTGCTCTTTTCTGCGTGACCCCCTTTAGTGGGGGTCCGACGAAGCGCTCATCGAAACGATGGCAAGCAGCACATTTTTGCTCGAATATCCCTCTTCCTTTCTCCGCTAAGGCTTTGTCCAAAGGCCCGAGCTGCACATTCTGAACCGGACCAATGCCCTTTCCCGAGTGGCCCGCAGGGGCGGACACTTGCGCCGCCGATGAAGACCCAGCTTGTGGCTCTTCCGAACGCGAACAACCGCCCACGGCCAGTAACAAGACACCGACGCTTACTAAGACCGAATAAGGCATGATCGTCTTTCCTTTCTCCGAATGCGCTGCCAGAGGTTCTCGAGGGCAGTTGCCCTCCAAAAAGCAACCCGCGTACCGCGAGAGCAGCATTTCTCCCACAGGGCGATACTCGGAAATCAATTCACGAGCATTGGAAGCTCGAGCGTTTTGCCATGCCTTGCACCTGAGCGTGCCACTTACCCAGACGCTGCGCCATCCGCTCCCGGAGCGACAGCGTGGCTGGTTTCAGGTGCGATTGATCAATGTGGCCGCCACCGCAGCACCAAACCCGTTGTCGATGTTTACCACGGTTACCCCAGCGGCACAGGAATTCAGCATTGCGAGCAAAGCTGCGAGCCCGCCGAAGCTCGCGCCGTAGCCGACGCTGGTTGGCACGGCAATCACCGGCCGATCAACCAAGCCCGCAACGACGCTGGGCAAAGCGCCTTCCATGCCAGCCACGACAATCAGAACCCGTGCGCGACGCAACGCATCCACGTGCGCCAACAAGCGATGCAACCCAGCAACCCCCACATCATGAATTCTTTGCACGCGGTTTCCAAAGAACTCGGCGGTGAGAGCAGCTTCTTCGGCCACCGGCAAATCCGCCGTCCCAGCCGCAACAACAACCACCTGTCCCTTGCTCGTCAGCCGCCGCTTTTTAGGCGCGATTGTCGCAACCCGCCCCAGCGGGTGATACTGCAGGAGGGGCAAGGCCTCTTGTAAAGCGGCGGCTATCGTTGGCTCAACTCGGGTGATCAAGACGCCGTGCCCTTTCGCCTGCAAAGACCGGGCGATTTCAACGATGTGCTCTGCCGTCTTTCCTGGGGCAAAGATCACCTCAGGGAGTCCAGTACGCAGAGCCCGGTGATGGTCGACCTTGGCAAATTCCAAATCCTCAAAGGGAAGCACCTTGAGTCGTTCAAAGGCTTCGCCAGCGCTGACTCGCCCTTCCTGCACATCCTGCAACAGCGCTTTGAGCTGCTTCAATTCCATCGTCACCAAACCTCGCTCGTGCTCCCACCTTGCCCCAGGACTCAAGGTGAAAAATGGTCGAAGCCAGGACGCTCGAGACGGAATTGCCTACCTCCGGTTCTGAATCGTACTCTCCGACCGGGGACAACCTCGCCAATGACTCTCACACCTACGGCTTCGCGGCGACTTAACCGTTCGACCTCTGGCATCTTGTGCGGGGGGACCGTGAATAACAACTCGTAGTCCTCGCCTCCTGCGAGCGCCAAGCTAACATCCTCACCCATCACCCTCCTGTACGCCCTACTCAACGGCATTGAAGAGATTTCTAATCGCGCTCCTACTCCACTCGCGTCGCAAATGTGCTGCAAGTCTTGCACGAGCCCGTCACTGACATCGATCATTGCGGAGACAAGTTTGCGTGCGACCAGGAGCCGAGCGAATCGATCGCGCCGCGGCGGCAGTCGCCAACGGTTCCGTAACGATGGCGGGCATGGCTTGCCCGCCTCTAAAAGGCGGACGCACAATGCTGCGTCTCCCAAAGTTCCCGTCACCACCACAAGGTCCCCCGGCATCGCACCGCATCGGGTCACCACTTGACGCGGAGCCTCGCCAATCACTGCGAGCACGAGCGCGAACTCTTCAGCACGGTGCAAGTTCCCTCCGACCACAAATGCTCCCCACTGGCTCGCTTCCCGCGCCAGCGCTAACTCGAGCCGCCGTAGATCACAGAGCGCAACATACCTCGGCACCCCGCAGTCAACGAGCACAAAACGCGCTAGCCCGCCCATGGCCGCAATATCGCTTGCGCCGACGCGAAAACTGCGGCGCCCCAACGCTGACCAGGAAATCCACGGTAGGCGGAAGTGAATGCCCTCGACCTGGCTATCGACAGTGAGTAGCCAATCTTTGCCATCGACGCGCACCCGCGCAGCATCGTGCCCCGGGCCGGTAACAACCTTCGCCCCCTGTGGCAAAGAAGGGAGTAAGCGACGAAGGAACGCAAACTCCCCTACACCGGACCTCACCGCCGACGACACAGGCCGACACTTTTACCTGAGCCCATCCACGAATACCACCGTGCAGTTCAACGCCCACCGGGAGGAAGCAATGGCCGACGCGCGCCAACGATCACGAAGGCGAGTTCGCTGTCTCCCCGGCCCACAGCAACAGCTAGCCAACTGCGAACGACGACAGTAGGTGCGCACTCGCCAGGCGTACTCACGGACGGCGGTTACAGCACCGAGGGAGCATTGTGGCGATGCCAGCCCGACCGGCCGTCCAGCCATCCGTGCGCAACGCTTTCGGAGAGCGCGGCGATCGTTTTACTTTCCAAAGCGCTTGCCGGATTGCTCCACCGTCGGAGCGCAATGTTCGGTCCCAAACGCACGTTGCGGGGGTCGCCAAAGTCTGCCCTGGAGTGCGCGTCAATTACCCTGTGGTCTTTTGGACCTTTTCTTTTTCCCCTTCGCATTAGCGTCGCCAGGCTTCTTCTCGGCGCTGCTATCAAGACGAGACTCTCCGCCCCCTCTCCCAGTGAGCTCACTCCTGCTCTCCCTGCGAGACCCGCCCCGCGGCTCACCCTTACGCACCTGGTCCGGCGCCGGGAGGCGACCACTAACCGCATGACCGACACCTACGGTTTTCTCTTCTCGCTGAGCCCGGCCACTCGGCTCGTCCGTCCGTACGCGGTTTTGGGGGCGCGCCAAGGGGTCGTTGGGAAAATAGTCCGTCCAATCCACGGGCTCCGCCTGCAGCGACTCCATCAAACCCCACCAAAGTGAGAAAATCACTACCCAAAATACGCTGGCACGCATAGCCAAGCGAACCAGCAAACACCGTGCTGCACCAGAAATATAAAGGGAACGCGCGAAAATCCTACAAATTTGTCCGATCCCTTCGAGTTTTTGTGCCACCAAACGAACACTGCGCCAACAGAGTGGCAGCACGAATTGGATAGGCTCCCGCCTCCCTTGCGTTCGCTACGCACCTTCCACCTGGCACAGCTTCTGCTGAAAAGCCGCCGGCACTCAGGAGGGCTTGTTGTGGATCATCGGCAAATCACACAGACAATGACTGGTCGGGTTCTGGTCTTTCGGGTGGACGATGGCCGCTTCTGCATCCATGCGGACTGGGTAGATGCAATTTATCCCCGCAAGGAAGTCACCTTACACACCCTCAAGGGAGCGGATGGATCCGTTCAGCAGTTCATCATTCATCGCGGACAGCCAGCATGGGTGATGGACCTGCGGCAGGCATTCGGTCTCGACGAGGTCCTCGGCATTGCCGAACGGCCTGCGTTTGCGGTGGTGCGATCGGGCTCCGCATTTCTCGCTGTCCGGGTAGATGAATTCACTGGCGTGCGGGAGCTTGACCTGACCGAGCGCTCTCCCGTGGCTAGTGCAGTGGTGCGGGACGGGGGCCAACCGGTCGGTCACTTGGTGGAATTCGATGGCGAACTGCATGTTTTGCTGGACCCGAACCGCATCCTAAGCAACACGCTGAGGGACGCCCTGGATCCGCTCCTCGAGGAAGCGCTCGCCTTTCGTGACCGTCAGGCCAAACTCGAACGGCTGGTTCCCGAACTCCGGCGCCATTGTACTCCAAGCGGGCTCAAAGCTTACGCCCGCCTTACGCGACGGAATGGACTGGCCCGCGCATCTTCAGCCGCACGTACCGTGCTTGCGATTTTCGAGCAGCCACCCGCCTTCAACGGCGGCGTCGAAGGCAACCTTGGCGGGGACAAACTGCTGCGAGATCTTCTGGCTCTCGTCGCAGCACATCAGTCGGGAACCATCCGGATTCAAAGCCACCAAGGGTCCGGATCGATCTTCCTCCATGGGGGCGACATCTTCGATGCCGAGTTTGGGCAAGACCGAGGCCACGCGGCGCTCAAAGAGCTGCTGGCGCTGCGCGAAGGTACTTACAGCTTTGACAGCAGTGCGGCCCCTCCCACCACCCGTCGCATCCCGGACTCTCCAGCATGGGTTCTCACTGAGATCGTCGAGCAACTCACCGAGGAGCGCCGTGTGAAGCATCTCCGTGATGCAAACTGATCGACAACCGAAGGGGAGCGAAGTGAATGATGGATCGTAAACCTAAAGTACTTGGCGTGGACGACAGCCTTACGATCCGTAAGGCACTGGAAATCGTGCTCAAGCCTGCTGGCTACGACCTTGAGCTGGCAGTGGACGGAGCGGACGCAATCGCGAAGGCGAAAAGTTTCAAGCCGGACGTCATTTTGCTCGACTTCATTTTACCCGACATGCGCGGTAGCGAGGTGTGCCAGCACCTAGCCTTGGATCCGGAAACCGCGCACATCCCCGTGATCTTGGTCTCGGCGAAGGGGGCTGAGATCCGGCAAGCCTACCGGGACGCGCGCAACGTGGTGAGTTACATCGCCAAGCCCTTCAAGCCCCAAGTGGTCACCGGCATTGTTGCCGAAGTGTTGGCGAAGACTGCCGCCGGCGAGCAGGTGAAGGCTGCGGTGCCTGTGCACGAAGCCGAGGGCCTGTCCATCCCCCCAGTTGCACCCATGCAACCGCCCATCGCTACGCCACCGGTTGCTGCAACTCCCCCGCCGCCAATCGCCCCGCTGCACGAGCCGGCGTCGGAGCTGTCTGCGAGCAGCCCTCCTGCGGTTGCACGAGCCTCGCAACAATCCGCAGCGCCCACTCCGCCCGTGCGCAAGGTCGCACGGAGGGAGGCGCCGATGCTGCCTTTCGGCGAAGCTCCGCGCGCAGAGTTTGGTACACCTTTCACCTCCGAAGCAAATCGGCGCGAGGCTTTGGATCTCATGTTCGAAACTTTGCGCTCGAGCACGGAGGGGGTTTACGTCGAAGAGGTAGACACGCCACTCGGCGCAACAGCGGATCAAGCCAAGTCCTACATCGAAATCCTCGAAGCTCTCATCCGCGAGCTTGGAGAGGGCCTGCAGCATGCTCGCTCCGGTGTGAAGTACAGGTTGTACAGCGACGGGTCGGTGCGTTCCTTTGATGAGTCGCTGCATGAAATTTTCCGCCGTTCCTGCAGGTTGCTGTTTCGGGCCACGTCTGCCGGCGCTGTCGCTCACGAAGCACCCGCTCAAAAGCTGCGGGTTTTGATTGTGGCGACAAAAGGGAGCGCGGTGCACCGGCAGATTTCGGCGGTGGTTAGTGCCCACCCAGAATGGCAAGTGTTTCACGTCACCGAAGGCTTCCGACAACTTCCGATGATCGTGCGGCTATTCGCACCCGCGGTGGTGTTGACCGAGGTCACTTGGTCCGGAGCACTGTGGGAACAGCTCGGCCTCGCGGCCCGGCTGCCGGAACTGGCTGCCGCTCGTGTCTTTGGCATTGTCAGTGGCGAGCGCCCCATTCCCCCAGCCTTCGTCGATGAAACCAAGCGCCAAGCGGTGCTTCAAGAACACGGGATTCAAAACCTGGTCGGGTCGCTTTTCGAGGCCGAAGAGCAACTCGCGACGCCATCACAAAGCGTCGAGCCTTCCTACGATGCTGGTACGTTCGACGGACAAGAGTCGCCGCAGGTCACCGATGGCTCAACCCCGCCGCGACCGACTGGAACTGACGAGGTGGCAAGCAGCCCGTCTGCGACGCCGTAAACGAATTCGCAAAGAACTTTGAACCGCTTCCAATCGGAGGGAACAACGAACCATGCCGAAGATTTTAATCGTCGACGATATTCGCAGTGACGTACAATTGATGGCCGACACGTTGCGGCCTGCTGGCTACGAATGCATCCGTGCCAGCAACGGCTTGGAAGCCATCGAACGGGCGCGGACCGAACAGCCCGACTTGATCCTCCTCGATATCGTCATGCCCGGCCAGGATGGCTTCGCCACCTGCCGGCAGCTCAAACGCGATGCCGCGACAAAGCACATTCCTGTGGTGATCGTGAGTTCCAAAAACGGCGAGAGCGACCGCTTCTGGGGGCAACGTCAGGGAGCATCCGACTATCTGACGAAGCCATTTTCGCCCAGTGACCTACTTGCCGTGGTGCGGAAATACGTATGAAGAACGCCGAAGTCTCGCCCAGTAACGCAGCGCCTCCGATTGAGGTTGCCGACCAGTTGTCCGAGCGTTTGGCTCAGCTCGGCCATGAGCACTGCATTTTCTCCCGAAACGGCGAACTATTCGCGATCCCCGTCAGTACCGCCCGCGAAGTATTGTTCGACGAAACGCCGGCCCCGGTGCCGCTGGCTCCTGAGATCGTCGTCGGCGTCATCAATTTGCGGGGCGAAGTGCTGCCTTTGGTCCGCTTCGACCTCCTGTTGGGATTTCCAGCCCGCGTGTTCGCTCCTGAGGACCACGTCCTCGTCCTCGCCATCGATGGCATCCAACTTGGCCTCGTAGTCGACCGGGTTCGCGAGGTGCGCCCCATCAATCCCTTGGACATCAAGGCGGCCACCGAAGCCGAAGTCGGGCGTCCCCATGTGAAAGGCTACTGGGAGGGCCCGCTCGGAGTCGTGAATGTGCTCGACGCGCGAAGTTTGGCTCAGGCAGCCGTAGCGCTTGCGCGAGACGGATTCCAACAGCGCCGGATGCAAGGAGTTAGCACCCGCGAGCTCTCATGAGTTCCGCACGAAGGGAGGGTCTGCAGCATGGCAACCAAAGTCGAAGAAAAACCCCAAGCGAAGCGAGGACGCGCGGTCCGCTTCCCCATCCTGTGGCAACTGATCTTGGCGTTCGTGCCCTTGGCGGTGGCTGCAATCGCGGCGGTGGGATATATCGGGTACAAGGTCGCCTCAGACTCGTTGCGGCAACAGGCGCTGCGGCAGCTCGCTACCGTGCGCGACAACAAGCAGCGCGAAATCGAGCGTTACCTCAACGGCCTCGAAGACCAAGTCCTCAGCCTCGCGCGCAATCCCAGCACAGCGCTCGCGGTCAGACAGTTCATTAGTGCGGTGAAGGAGCTGGACAGTGACCCCGCCACCGAGGGAGACAAACTTCGTCCCCATCAAGAAGCGGTGAAGCAGTACTTCAGTACGTTTTTCGGCAAGGAGATCGAAAACAAAACCCTCGCCTTAAGCGAGATTGTCTCACCACAGCGCTCGGGAATTTACTTGCAGTCCCAGTACATCGCCAACAACCCAAACCCGCCCACCCGCAAGTTGCTGCTCGAAAACGCTAAGGACAACACCCGTTACAGCAGTTACCACGCCGTATGGCACCCGGTGTTCGTGAACACCGCCGTTCGCTTCCGCTACGAGGATATTTACCTCGTGGATACCGGCACCGGGCGCGTGGTGTACTCAGTGAACAAGGGCCCGGACTATCAAGCAAACCTCCTCGAGGGCCGATTCGCACAAAGTGCCATTGGTCAACTATTTCAGCGGCTGCAGGAGGAAGCGCGCGAGGGTGATTACCTCTTCCTCGACTTCTCGCCCTACTTTGCGCAACACGGAAGAGCCTCCGCATTCGCCGGGAGCCCAATTTACGAAGCAGGGCAAAAAATCGGCGCCTTGATCGTGCAACTCAACATCGAGGAAATCAACGCGATCATGACGGCCGATAGCCAATGGGCTCGCTCGGGCTTGGGGCAAACTGGTGAGGCATATCTGGTGGGCGTCGGGAAGGATGACCAGTTGCTCCGCAGCGAATCGCGCTTTCTGAGTGAGCTTGGCCAGACGAACCCCGCCGTTGCGCAAGCGCGCACTGCGGTGCTGCGCCAGAAGGTCGACACAGAGGCTACGCGGCTAGCGCCGGGGCGGGAAGAGTTCTCTGGCCGTTACATTGGCTATCGCGGCGTGCCCGTGCTCGGCACCTCCGCACCACTGGAAAACCTGCACGGTCTCGACTGGGTCGTCGTCGCGGAGATCACCGAGGAGGAGGCTCTGCAGCCGGTTGTTCAACTCCGCAAGATGACCACCGGCCTGGCCAGCGCACTGATCGGCGGTTTCGTGCTCACGGCGCTCCTGGTTTCGACAAGCTTCTCGCGACCGGTACGCGCCCTCGCAAACGTGGTTGCCGAGATCCAAAAAGGGAACTACCGTGCCCGCGCGCGGGTGCGCGCCCGCAACGAGCTCGGTTTGCTCGCTCAAGGTTTGAACCAAGCCTTAGACGAGCGCGTGGACGCCCTTGTGCAAGCAGAGGAAGAGCACCGGCGCCTGCAAAAAGAAATCCGCGACCTGCTCATGGTCGTGGCTGCCGCGGCGGACGGCGATTTCACGCAACGCGCGGTCGTGGGTAGCGGCACTTTGGGGAACCTGGCAGACGCCTTAAACCTAATGTTCGAGAACGTCGGGGCACTCATTCAGCACCTCCGTGGGGCCTCTGCACGCGTGTTCGACGCCGCCACGGGTATTCGTGCCTCTGCAGATCAACTGGCCACCGGGGCCGTACAACAAGCTGAGGAGGTCGCTCAAACCACTGAAAGCGTGGTGAACATGAGCGAAAAGATCCAAGCCGTGCAAACCGATGCGGCGGTTGCGGCTGAAGCAGCGCGCAAAACCGAAGCTGCAGCGCAACAGGGTGGCGACTTGGTGAAGCGCGTCATCGCCGGCATGGACGCCCTGCAAAAGAATACCCGAGCTGCTGCGGTAAAGATCAAGCGGCTCGGCGAGCGGTCCATGGAGATCTCCACGATTACGAACACGATCCAGAAGATTTCGGCGCAAACCAACATGCTCGCCCTCAACGCTGCCATCGAGGCTTCGCGCGCTGGTGAGCACGGCCTCGGCTTCAGTGTGGTTGCCGACGAAGTGCGCAAACTGGCGGAACAAACCGAAGCGGCAACCCGAGAAATTGCTGAGTTGATTGCCTCGATTCAAGCGGAGACGAATGACGCAGTCGGCAACATCGAGCGACAAGCGCAATACGTGGAGGAGCAGACCTCGATGGTGTTCGATGCCGGTGCAAGCCTGGAACAAATTCTCGAAGCCTCCACGCAAAGCGCTCAGCTCATCGCCGACATTTCTCGCGCCACCGAGGAACAGGCAGCCACAGCCCAGCGGGTGAGTATGGCCATGCAGAGCATCTCGGAGGTCGCGCGCCAGGCACAAATGGCTGCAGAACGTACCCAACAGAACTCCGCGAGTCTGTTCGAAGTGGCCAAGCAGTTGAACGAACAAATCGGACTGTTCAGAGTTCCAGACGCGGAGTTCGAACTGGCTCCGTCCGAACCTGTGGCCGCACCAGCCGATGGTCCCCAGGGCGTTCCGGGGAGCGAAGGAGAGCTTGTCAATCGCGGCAACGGCCGAGCACTCTCCTTCTCGTAACAAGCAACTGCATAAGGCGAGGGGGAGTCATGGCGGACCGCTTTCGGCTGGATGAGATTAAGGACCTCTTTCGAGAAGACGTGACCCGCCTCCTCGACGGGGTGCGGGAAGAATTGACCAAGCTACAGGAGGATCCAGACGATTCGCATGCGGCTGAGCGCCTGCGAGGGTACGGTCACTCTCTTAAAGGGAGCGCAGCTCTCGTCGGCCTCACGTACTTAAGTCAGGCTGGCAGCACGATTGAACGGCTATCGTCTTTGCTGAGCCGCCAAGCCACGACCACTCTTGCTCCTCGCCAACTGGTCGAACAAATTCAGGCGGGGCTACCGCTGGTTGAAGCACTTCTCGAGGACGCCCTCGAAGGCGCCAATCCAGAGCGGCAGGAGAACCTGTTCACTGAGTTTTTCATGTGTTTTCCCGAGCAAGTCCGGCAGCTCCTGCACGAGTCTGAGGACAGAGACTCGAGCACCCGCATGCACGAGTTAGAACCCCGAGGGTCGACGGTGGATGACAGTGGAGAGGACGCTGCTTGGCTTGCTGAGCTCGCGGAGACGTTCAACGAAGAACTGAGGGAGAACCTCGCCCGCGTCCCCGAGCTCTTTGCCCGGCTGCATGAACCTGAGGCGCGGGGGCAAGCATTTTACGACCTCTCGCGCGTGTTCCATACGATCAAAGGATCCGCGGCGATGGTGGGCCAAGAGGACCTCTCGAACTTGGCCCGCTACCTTCAAGATACCTTTGCCGAGGCAGCCGAGCACGGCCGTCTCCCGGCTGGCAGCAGCGACGCTGTGAAAACCGCCTTGGCCGCAATCTTTCAGACCGCCGAGGTTCCCGCACCCGATCTTCCCGGGGTGCTGCCACCGGAACCGGCGGCACCGCAGCCGACCAAACTGGCCCCCAGCTTACCCGAAGTGGACCCCGAGCTCCTGGAGGCATTCGTGCTCGATGCCGAAGAAGCTCTGGAGGCCGCCGAGCGATTGTTGTTGCAACTCGAGCGGCAACCAGAGGATCGCGGCATTTTGCAGGCCCTGTTTCGCCGATTCCACACGCTCAAGGGAGCGGCTGGTGCGGTGGGCCTCGACCACATTGCCGAACACGTACACCAAGGCGAGTCGCTGTTGGAGGCAGTGCTGAACAACACCTTGCGAGTACCGACCGAGCGAATGGTCGACTTATTGTTCCGCCTTACCGACGCGGTGCGCGGGTTTGTCACGCAAGCGCGCGCTGGGGCTCCCGCTGGTGCTGAGGCGGCGCAACAAATTGCGGAGGAAATCGCCGCGCTCAGTGCAGAGTCCACCCCCATGGCGGAGCAGGCTGCGGAGCCCACAACTGAAGCGGTGGTTGCGGCAAGTGCAGAGTCGAGCCCTGTTGCCGAAGCCGAGCTCGAGGCGGGCACCGTGCGCATCCATGCCTCCCGACTCGACGCTCTCATGAGCCAGGTCACCCAGTTAGTCGTAAGCCGCACCCGCATGGAGCGCAAAATCGAAACCTTTGCCGAACTCCGCGACAAACTCGATTACTGCCGGCGGCGATTGGCGGACCTGATTCAAGGATTCCAAGAACATTACGAATACACCATTGGCGAACGCCGTGGTTCCACGGGCGTGAGCGAGCCCACGAGCAGTGCCGAGGCTGATAGCTTCTTCACCGACCTGGAGTTTGACAAGTATGACGACGTCAACATCCTCGCGCGTAGCGTGATTGAGCTCGCCACGGATACCGGCGAAATTGCCGACCAGCTTGGCAAGCTCATCGAGTCGTTCGGCGACGAATCGCGTCAGTTCAACAAAATCACCTCGGCTTTACAGCGGCAAATCACGCGCTTGCGCATGATTCCGCTGGACACGGTGTTCCGCCGCTTGGTGCGCCCGGTTCGCACCGCCGCGCGACAGGCTGGCAAAATCGTCGATCTCGTTTTGGAAGGCGGCGATGTGCAGTTGGACAAGGCCATCGTCGAAGCACTTTATGCCCCGCTGTTGCACTTGGTTCGCAACGCCGTGTCGCACGGGATTGAGCTCCCGGCCGACCGCCAGGCGCGCGGCAAGGCCACGGCAGGGACCATCCGGATCTCGGCCCAGCCACGACACAACAGTGTGGCTATCGAGGTGCAAGACGATGGCCGAGGGATCGATTACGATGCCATTCTTGCCAAGGGGCGTGCGCTCGGTTTGCTGCCTCCACATGGGCAGCCCTCCAAGGAGCAGCTCCTTGCCCTCATCTTTCGCCCGGGATTCAGCACGGGCGAAGAAGTGACCGATCTTTCCGGTCGTGGCGTGGGCATGGACGTGGTGGCCCGGGACATCGCCGCTCTCAATGGCAGTTTGCAAGTAGAGTCGAGGGAGTTCGAGGGCACAATTATCCGCCTCGTTCTTCCGATCAGCTCAAGCATTGACGAAGTTTTGATACTCCACGTGGGGGAACAGCAATACGCGCTGGGTGCCGACTTCGTGGAGCAAGCTGTCGCAGTGCAACGGAGCCAGTTGCTCGACGTCGACGGTCGACCCATGCTGCAAGTTCGCAATGAATTGATCCCTGTGCTCTTCCTCGGCCCCCTAGTGGAACAACCGCCACCAGCCGAGCAGGCAACGGGGCTTTTACTGCGTAGTGGCGACAAGCTCATGGCCTTGGTCGTGGATCACGTGGAGCCACAACGGGAAGCGGTGCTGCAGCCGCTAGGTCGCCTCCTCGAACACCATCCTTTTCTCTCGGGAGCAACGATCTCTGGTGACGGTACCGTGATTTTCACCCTGCACGTCGCCCACTTATTCGAGCTGTTGCAAGCCGAGGCCGCACACCAGTCGACTTTCATCTTCGAAGCGCGCAGTGATGCCATCGAGGTGCGCCCGGAGGCAATTTTGGTGGTCGACGATTCCATCAGCGTACGGAAGCTGACGAGCCGCTTTCTGCAAAGCGAAGGGTGGGAGGTCGACACCGCCGTCGATGGCCTCGACGCTCTCGACAAGTTGTCCACTGGCCGGTTCCGCCTGGTCATTACTGATCTCGAGATGCCCAGAATGCACGGCTACGAGCTGATCGCAGAAATTCGGCGACAGCCGCAGCTTCGACACCTACCAATCATCGTCTGCAGCTCGCGTTCGAGCGAGAAGCATCGCGCCCGCGCCCGCGAAGTCGGAGCCGAAGGCTACCTCACAAAACCGTTCACGAAGGAACAACTGATCGACGAAATGGTGCGCGTGGCTGGGAAGGGAATTCTACCCGCGCACCTTGCTGCTGCAGAACAGCTCTGAACGACAGAGCCTGGCGCCATGGCGGAACACGACGAGCGATCCACCCCCGCAACCCAGATCGAAGACGTGATCCTGCTGCAATCGACAGTCGAAGCGCTTCGGCAAGAGCGGGATCAGCTCTTGCGCCGCTTGCACGCAGTGGAGTCGTCGGCCCGAGAAAGGGTTCAACTCGTGGAATCCCGTTACCGTGAGGCGGCGAGCCAAGTCGACGCGCTCAAGCGCGCGGCGCAACAGATTCGAGAACAGCTCGAAGAAGAGCTCGCACGCGCACAAGCCCACCTCCGCGACACGCATCATAGCGCCCAACAATGGCAGGCAATGGCGGAAAGTTTGCGCCAGCGCGCAACCGAGATTGAATCCGCGCTTGAATCCGCCCACAGCCGAATCGCAGACTTGGAAACCGAAAACGCCGTCCTGCAAGGGGAAGTGGAACGGTTGCAAGCTGTCATTCGCGAGCTGGAGGCGGATTTCGAGGCTCTCCGGACTGCTCTCAGCCAAGCGGAACAAGAAAAAGCCCTCTCCGCCCGCAATGCCGAGAATTTACGGGACGCTTTACGGCAATTGAGCGAGCAATACGCTGCTGTTGAGCAACGCCTCCAGGAGGCTCTGGCTCTCGTTGCCGAGAAGGCGCTCCAAAACGAACGCCTCGCATCAGCATTCGAACAGGCCCAAAGACGCATCGACGAGCTTACGGCCGAGACAGTACAACTCCGTTCCGAGCGCGATGGTCTCCGGCGCGAGCACATGGCTGCCCGCGCAGCTTGGGAACAGGAACTTGCAAACAAAAGTGCGGAGTGGACTCAGGTTCGGGACGCTTTGGCACAGGCACTCGAGGAGGCACAAAACCGCAACACATCCCTCGAACAAGAAAGCGGCAACCTGCGTGCTCAGCTTTGCTCTCTTCAGATGCGCTCCCAGCTTGAAGCTGAAGAGCTTCTGCGCCTCGAAGAAGAACTGCAAGCGGCGCGAGCGGAACTGCAGCGGGAACGCACAATCTTCGAGGAACTCGCCCAACAGCGGGAGGCGGATTGGCAAAAGAAGTTGCAGGACCTACAGCAAGCCTTCGCGCGCTACCAGGAGGAGAGTCAGGACACGGTTGCGACACTCCAGCGCGAACTTGCCGAATCGCGAGCAACAGCTGACGCTGCCCGCGCGGCACTCACCCAGCTGCGCCAAGAACTGGAGGCCGCCGTCAGCGCGCGCGCCAGCCTCGAAGAAAAAGCTGCCCGACTCGTTGAAGACACCACCAGCTTGCAGGCGGCCCTCCACCAACGCGATGTGGCGTGTGCCGCGGCCGAAGCCCGCATCGAACAACTCGAGGGAGAAATTGGCCGGCTTCGTGCCCTCTTCGACGACCGCAACCGTGCACTCGCAGAGCACCGCGCCGAACTCGAACGGGCACATCAGCGACTTGCCGACCTCACGGACGCGTGGGCGAAAGAGCGCGAGGAACTGACAACTTCGTTGGACGATCTCCAACTCCACGGCGACCAGCTCGAGGCCGAATTACAGCAGGCATGCTGGCAGCTCGAAGAGCTCGATGCCCGGCTACAAAAAGCCACCGTCGAGTACTATGCAACTACCTTGTCTCTCGCGCACGCACGCGCCGAGTGGGCGCGTTGGGAGCTTGGCTATCGCTTACAAGCACGCTCGCACGAGGCGCTCGAGCTGCGGCACCTCACCGAAAGTGAGACCAGCCGCGCACATTTGAGACAACTCGCCTCCTTGCTTCGAGAGGCGGACGTAGAGCGTGTTGAACTCCGCCATCAGCAAGCCGCCTTGCAACAAGCGCTCGAAGCCAAAGCGCACCAAGAAGCAGAACTCAGGCGACACTTGTTTTCGTTGCAACAACACCACAGCTCGATTCAGCAAGAACTCGGTCAGCTTCAAGAAGCACTGCGCACATCCGAGTCGCGGGCGGCCGCGTTAGCCCAGGAACTCGAGCAACAATCGACAGCGGCCAGCCAACGTACTGCAGAGTACGAACAGCGCATTCGCGCTCGAGAGCAGGAACTCCTGGCCCTCCGTGAAGAGCGCGACCTCCTCCAACACGAGGTGGAGAAACTGCGAGCCGCATTGACCGAGCTCGAACACGCTACCACGTACGCGGCGCAGAGGCAAAACGAAGAGCTTGCCGCGCTGGAAGCGCAGGTGGAGGAGTGGAAACGGCGTAGCTGTGCAAGCGAGCAGGCCGTTGCGGAACTGCGGGAAACCCTGCGCGCATATGAAGAAGAGATCTACAAGCGGGACGAGGCTGTGGCGGCTTGGCAACTTCGACATCGGGAACTGCAAGACGAAGTTGCCGCACTCTCCCTGCGCTACGAAGCACAGGCGACTGCCTATCAACGGTTACTCACCGATTTCGAGCAAGCCCAGCAGCACCTCGCGGCACTACAAGAGCAGTCGGTTGCGATCTTGCAAGCACAGGAACTGCTTACTCAGGAGAACGAAACTCTCCGCGAGCAAATACAGCGCGCCGAGAGCGAACGGCTGCAACTGGCACAGGTTTACGAGCGCGCAATCCGAGAGCGAGACGATGCCGTTGCGCGCTGGCAGGCAAGCGAAGCCCAGCGGCAAAAGGAGCAAGCCAACTACCTGAGTATCCGACAACAACTCGACGCGGAGCGGGAGACGCTGCGCACGGCTCTGGACGCAGCCCGTGCGCAACAAGCCCAACTTCAGGCCCAGATCACGTTGCTCCAGCGCGAAAGAGGCGGGAGGTCCGGGCTACCTTCTGCCGATGTTGTCGAACTGGAACGCGAGCGCGCTGAGCTCAAAACGCAAGTGGAAAAATTGTCGGCCGTGATTCGGCAGTTGGGGCAGGAGCGTGAGGAACAGCGAGTGGCGGCGTTACAAACTCAAGCAGCGCTGACTGCCCGAATTGACGAGATTGCAGCAGAACGCGGCGCCCTCACCTTAAGGGTCGCAGAGCTAGAGACCCTGGTCAGCCAGCTAGACCGGGAATGCGAGCGGCTGCGGAAAGAGCGGCTCTCGCCAGAAGAAGTCCGCAAGTACAAGGCCGAAGTCGGCCGCCTCGAGGCGCGGGTGGAGGAATTGGAACGGCTGCGTGCCGAGGCGGCTCAAAACCACTCTGCTGTGGTTGCCGGATACTTGTTGGAACTGAACCAGCGCACCGAAGCGCTGCAAGCTAAGGAGGCTGAACTGCAGGAGCTGCAGCGCCAAGTCGAAGGCTTCCGAGCCACGATCGAGGAGCTGGAGAGCCGTCTCGAGGCGGAGCGAGAGGAGCGAACCCAGCTCGAGGCGGCGCTCGACGAGCTCCGGCGCGCCGCAGCCGGTGGCACCCTGCGCAGCGTGGGAACCGCGGCAAGTAAGCCTTCACCAACAGCGAAGGCCTCCCAAGAAGATGTGACAACAACGCCGTTACGTCTCGCCGACAGCGGACAGGCTGTGTTTTCCTCCGCTTCCGCTGTTACGTCCCTCACCTCTACCGGCGGCGGCCAAGCGCCACTGGCGCGCTTGCGCGAGTCGACCGGGCTCACCGTGGTGCATCTAGAAGAGAGCAAAGAGTGTCGCGAGCAAGTGCAGCGTTTGCTGAAGCAAATTCCTCACCTGCGTTACTTGAACACGCTAGACCTTGCGGACACTGCCAAGGACAGCCCGATCCTCCTCGCCGTCAATCTCCTCAATCGAGCACATGACCCAATTGCTGCTCTGACCAAAATCGTGCGGCAACCTGGGGACTACGGAATATTCGCTTACTGCTCCGAGGGCAAATTTGGTTTCCTCTTTGGCGACGCCACGTTTTTCCCGAGCCCGTTCGACGTGAACGCCTGCACAGCGTGGCTCATGTCCACTTACGGATCGGTGCAGCGGCTGTTGGTGGCCAGCAACAATATCGAAATGACCAGCGAGCTGCGTACCCACTTGGCGAAGGTGCGCTGCTCCGCATCGGTGGCGTTGGATTTCCGCCAGGTCATTGAACTCATTCCCCTGATTCAACCAGAGGTCGTGCTCGTAGACTTATCGCTGCCGCGCGCTGATGGACTCAGGCTCATCAGCCGGCTGCGAAACGACGAGAAGACCAGCGGCCTGCCGCTCGGCGTGATTCTGCCCGACCACCAGCGCGTTGCCGAGCTCCGGCACAATGCCGCGCGGGCGGCGCGCGAGGGCTCATTGAGCGTGGACACGCTCGTCAAAGTGCTCGCGCAGGAACTCGGCTTACCACCGCTTGTCCATCAGAGCGACACACGCAGCACAGCGCAACCCGGTAGTCGCTAGTGGCCTTCCGCTACCAAGCCAGCCGTGGATTCCAGTTCACCCGCCAGCGCGACAGGCTCCTGTGGTGAAGCGACTTCGTGTAGTTCTCCTTTGGCAAATTGGAGGACGAAAGGTCGCCGAACAAACCGCGCACCTGCCACTGCCACAACCCCACTCGGTCCCTCGATCTGGGAGCTCCGCTGCAGTGCCGCCCACACTTCGGCGCGGGCAACCTTTTCTGGCAGCTCGGACGCAACCTTGGCGAGCCACAATGCAGCCTCGTATGCGCTCACCTCGTCCGTAGTCGGCAATCTCCCCATCGCCGCACGGAAGTCCTCAACGAAGGGGTGCTGCGCGCGGTCGGGCGATAACGCCGAGGTGAATACCACGCCACTGACGCCCGGAATCATCGTCGTGAGCTGGCTCCAATCGTTGACCCCGAGCAAGGGGATGTCGGGCATCTCTGCCTGCAACAGCCGAGCCAAGGGTGCCGCAGCCAGCGCCTGATCGGCCAACAGTACGGCTTGCATGTTCTCCCGGTCGCGCCAACGCCGCAACAACCCGACAGTGATCCCCCGCGTATCGGGCGCGTAGGCGTCGCTACCCACGACCTCCCCACCACGTCGCGTGATTTCCGCTTGTGCACGCGTTAAAAACTGCCTGCCCGCTAGCGTATCCGGGTACACGACGGCAAAGCGCCGCAGCCTTGCACGGTGCACAGCGTAGTCCAGAAGAACCTCCAAGGACTCCGAAGGAGGTAACCCTGCGGCCACCACATAAGGAGCGGGTTCGCTCTCCGCGACATCAACGAGGGGTACCGCTCGCTCCCGAGCGAGAGCCGCCAACTCTCGGCTCGTCGACTCCGTCACCACCGCCAACACGTTCGGGTCGTCCGCCAACTTCCGAAAAGCGCCCTGCAGTTGCTCTCGCGCCGCGGGGGTATCAGCCATCACGACATGCTCTGAGCCCACCGCGAGTGTGACTGCGTGCAATAGCCCTGGCGCCGCCTCGCTGTTCGGCGCGAGCACCCCGATGAGCCGCAGCTCGCCCACGGCTTCCGTCGACCGTCCCTCCAGAGGCGGAAGTGCACCCTCGCCTCGGGCGGCAGCCTCAGCAGGCGGTGGTTCCTCCCGACCTTTCGTAAAAGCAAGGTCGCTCGCGCTCTCTTCGGGGAATTCGGGCAAGGGCTCGGGAATTTCAGGGTGTTGCCGCTGGGCGACAACCGCAGCCAAGATTTCTTGAACAGGCTTGGATTCCACGAGTTGGCTCGCTTCTCCCAGTTCCTCGTCCGACAGAGAGCGGGCAACGGTAGCCACACGCAACCGCAACTTCGATTCATCGTCCGGCCGGGCAACCGCGAAAGCATGATCCCACGACTGGATCGCTGCCACGGACTTCCCCAAGGCACGTTGTGCATCGCCCCTTAAGGCTTCAACTTGCACCCACCGTTTTTCGGGGTAACGACTCTGCAAATCTTCCAGGGTCGCCAATACGTCCTCGTAACGGCCGAGCTGATACTGGGCTAGCGCCGCCTTGTACAACACCCGCGGCACGTAGGGGTCACGCCGAACCAATTCCGCGTAAGTCTTATAGAGCTCGATCGCGCGCTCGTAATCACGAAGGCGAAACGCCTCTTCGGCCCGCCGCACAGTTCCCGGTGGTTCGGGTGGCGCCTGTACCTTTGCTGCACAACCCGCCCATACCGCTCCAAACACCAACGCCAGGGCTACCGCTCGCGTTCCCCATGTGCCCATTAACCGAAAATCTCCTTCATCTTTTCAAAGAAGCCCTTTGCCATCGGATGCACTTCCTCGCCGCTGACGCGGGCGAATTCCTCCAACAGTTCCCGCTGCTTTTGCGATAGTTTGCGTGGGACTTCAACCAAAATCCGCACAAGCTGATCCCCCCTGCCGTGGCCTTGCAGCTCCGGCACACCCTTGCCTCGCAAACGCAGAACGGTTCCCGACTGCGTACCCGCTGGAATTTTCATTCTCACTTTCCCTTCCAGCGTCGGCACCTCGATCTCCGCGCCGAGCGCGGCTTGCGTAAAACTGATCGGGACCTCACACAGCACATGCACCCCTTCGCGGCGGAACAGCGGATGCTCACGTACACGAAGAACGACATACAGGTCACCCGGCGGCCCGCCGTTCCTCCCCGCTTCGCCTTCCCCCGCAAGCTTGAGGCGCGTACCGGTGTCCACCCCGGCAGGAATGCGCACAGCTAGTGCGCGGGTCTTTTGCACGACGCCCGAACCGCCGCACACCCGACAGGGATCGCGAATAATCGTCCCTTGCCCACTGCACTGGCTGCAGGTTTTGGCAATGGTGAAGAAGCCTTGCTGATAGCGTAACTGCCCCGCTCCTCGACAGCTCGGGCATGTGGCCCGCGGGGCCCCGTCTTTCGTGCCGCGACCGCTACACGCTTCGCAGTTCGCCAGGCATGGAACTTCGATGGTTTTCTCGGTACCGAAGGCGGCTTCCTCAAAGCTAATCTCAAGCTCGTAGCGCAAGTCCTCGCCGCGGCGCGCGCGCGATCGTCCGCGAGTGCGGCCGGTTCCGAAAAATTCGCCGAAGATTTCCCCGAACAAGTCCTCGAAGGAGGTGGTCGAAAAGTCGAAGCCGCCAAACCCGCCGGCCCCTTGTTCGAAGGCAGCGTGCCCAAAACGATCGTACTGGGCGCGCCGTTCAGGATCACTCAACACCTGGTAAGCCTCGGAGGCTTCTTTGAACTTTTCTTCGGCCTGCTTGTCGCCCGGATTGCGGTCCGGATGATACTTCAGCGCGAGCTTGCGGTAGGCTTTCTTGATCTCCTCCAAGCTCGCTGAGCGACTCACTCCCAGGACCTCGTAGTAGTCTCGCTTTGCCGGCACCGTCGAGCCACCTCTTTCCGAGAATACAAAAGCCCTCCCTCACGGTCGAGGGAGGGCTTTTGAGCTACTGCGGTGAGATCGTCGATCACGAACCCTTCACTTCCTCGAAGTCGGCATCTACTGCATCGTCGCCACCGCGGCGTTGCGAGGCGCCGCCACTATCTCCACCTGCAGCCTGTCCTTCGGCTGCACCACCACGGGTGCGATTGTAAATCACCTCGGCAAGCTTGTGCGCCGCCTGGGTCAGGCGCTCGGCAGCACGACGCATCGCTTCCGCATCGTTCCCCTCGAGCTCCTTCTTCGCCGCTGCCAACGCATCCTCGATGCCGCTCCGCGTCGCCGCGTCGAGGGAGGAGCCGTGTTCTTTGAGGTTCTTCTCGGTCTGATACACCAACGCATCGAGCTGGTTGCGGGCCTCTGCGGTTTCGCGCCGCTTGCGGTCCTCCGCAGCATGCATCTCGGCCTCTTTGATCATCCGTTTAATCTCTTCTTCCGTAAGCCCACTCGAGGCCGTGATGCGAATGGACTGCTCCTTCCCAGTGCCGAGGTCCTTCGCAGATACGTGCACAATGCCGTTCGCATCAATGTCGAACGTGACTTCGATCTGCGGCACTCCTCGCGGCGCAGGCGGGATACCAACCAAGTCGAACTGGCCGAGCAACTTGTTGTCGGCAGCCATTTCCCGTTCGCCCTGGTATACGCGAATAGTGACCGCCGTTTGGTTATCTGTCGCCGTGGAAAAGATCTGGCTCTTGCGCGTGGGGATCGTCGTGTTGCGCTCGATAATCTTGGTGAAGACGCCCCCCAAGGTCTCGATACCGAGCGACAACGGGGTGACGTCCAACAGCAACACGTCTTTCACTTCGCCTTTGAGCACACCCGCTTGAATCGCCGCGCCAATGGCAACGACCTCGTCGGGGTTGACCCCCTTATGCGGTTCCTTACCGAAGAGCTTGCGCACGCGCGCTTGCACGGCAGGCATACGCGTCATGCCGCCGACGAGAATCACCTCGTCGATGTCGCTGGCGCTCAAACCCGCGTCCTTCAGCGCGGCGATGCAAGGGCCTTCCAAGCGATCGAGCAAATCCGCGCACAAGGCTTCCAGCTTAGCGCGGGTTAGCTTCATGTTGAGGTGCTTGGGACCCGACGCATCGGCCGTGATGAAGGGCAGGTTAATCTCCGTCTCCATCGAGGTGGAGAGCTCGCACTTTGCCTTCTCCGCAGCCTCCTTCAGGCGCTGCAGAGCCATGCGATCCTTGCGCAAGTCGATCCCGTGGTCTTTGCGGAATTCGTCAGCCAAGTATTCGATAATCCGCTGGTCGAAATCGACCCCGCCGAGGAATGTATCCCCATTCGTGGCTTTGACTTCGAAAACACCGTCGCCAATCTCGAGGATCGAGATGTCAAAGGTACCGCCACCGAGGTCGAATACGGCGATCTTTTCATCCTTCTTTTTGTCCAACCCGTAAGCCAAGGCGGCAGCCGTCGGCTCATTGATGATGCGAAGCACGTTCAACCCAGCAATACGACCTGCATCCTTGGTGGCTTGGCGCTGGCTGTCATTGAAGTACGCCGGCACGGTGATCACCGCATCCGTCACCGGCTCGCCCAAGTAGTCCTCCGCCGTACGTTTCATCTTCTGCAAGATAAAGGCGGAGATTTCCGGCGGGCTATAGCGCTTCCCGCGGACCTCTACCCACGCGTCCCCATTTTCCGCGGGCACGATTTTGTAGGGCAGCACCTTCATCGCGCGCTGCACCTCAGGGTCGTTGTATTTACGACCCATCAAGCGCTTTACCGCGAAGATTGTGTTTTCTGGGTTGGTGATCGCCTGCCGGTAAGCAATTTGGCCCACCAAGATTTCTCCGGATTCGGTGAACGCCACGACCGAGGGTGTAATGCGGCCGCCCTCGGCATTGGTGATCACTTTCGGCTCACCACCCTCCATCACTGCTACGCAGGAGTTCGTGGTCCCCAGGTCTATTCCGATTGCCTTACTCATACGCCTGTATCTCCTTCGCGTTGTTCGACACGCGCTTCATTCTCCTCAAAAACTGTTGCCAGCGTTAATCACTGTCACCGGCACCTGCAACCGCGCTCCCATTTGCTCCTGAGTTCGTGCGCCCACGGCTAACGCTCACTAAAGCGGGACGCACCAACCGATCGTGCAACATGTAACCAACCTGGTGCTGCTCGATGACACGGTTCGCATCGTGCTCTTCCGAGGCAAGATGCGCCACGGCTTCGTGCCGCGCGGGATCGAATACCTCCCCCATCGCTTCCACACGGCTCACGCCATGCCGCTGTAAAGTGTCGAGGAACATCCGTAACGTCAGCTCTACGCCTTGGATGATGGATTGCTCCCCAGCCTTAGCGTGCTGTAGGGCTCGCTCGAGGTTATCCACCACGGGCAACAGATCCCTCACCAAAGGTTCCGTCGCATAGCGCAGGAGCTCCGTTTGCTCGCGCTGCACCCGCTTTTTAAAGTTCTCCAACTCCGCCCGCTCGTAAAGGTAGGCTTTTCTCGCCTCTTCTACCTCCAGCTCCAACTCCCGCACCCGTGCTCGCAGGGCTTCAAGTTCTTCCTCGGGCTGGGAGGCAATTATCCCCTCCCGAGTCTCATTGCCCTGCTCGGCTGTTTCCTTGCGCTGACCTGAGTTTCCCAAGTTGTCATCCTTCGTGGGATCGACCATGGTTCATTGGCCTCGCAGCAATACCGAAACCTTAAGATGCACCTGCGACAAGCGGCGGCAAGCTAAGAACGCGCCTCCACCTTGTCAAGCAAACGATCCCGTGTTTCCGTAAGCCGACGTGGCGACCAGCGTTGCCCACGAAGCAATTATTCTCCGCGTCCGCGCGTATGGCGAGTCGGATAAGATTGTCACGTTCCTGACCGACGCCGCGGGTAAATTCACCGGTATCGCTAAGGGAGCCAAGAATTCGCGGCGACGGTTTCCGAATTGTTTGGACCCGCTCGCGCGGGTCCGAATGCACTATCGCCCCCGGCCCGGCCCTGGGCTGGTTTTCCTTGAACGGTGCGACCTGCGTCGGCCTGCCACCGCCTATGGGGAATTGCCCCGACTCGCCTACGGCCAGTACCTCGTCGAGCTAGTCGATAGCCTTACGGAAGAAGCGCACGGCGTTCCCGAAATGTTCCAGTTGCTCGATCAAGCCTTAGAGCTCCTCCTGGCTGGCCCAGCAACGAGCCCGTTCCTTCGGGCATTCGAAATGCAGCTCCTGCATCATGCTGGCTATAGCCCGCAACTATCCTTCTGCGGGCGTTGTCGCCGGCCGCTGAGGGATGCTGCCGACGCGATCCTCGATCTCCAGCACAGCTCGGCACTATGTGTCCAATGCTCGCCAGGACCGGAGAACCCCACGCTCGTCCGGCTCTCCGGCCAAACCTTGTCGATACTGGAAAACCTCAAGCTTCTGCCGTTAGGTGCAGCCCAAACCTTGCAGTGGGAGGCACGCATCCAAAGCGATGCTGCCCTCGCGCTTTCGGGTTTGCTCGCGCCGCACTTACGACGGCCACTGCGCTCGTTGCGTGTGCTCCACCAGCTCGCGCACTCGTAAGCGGCGTGCGCTCACTTCATGGCCCGCGCAAGCGGGCACCGTGCCGACTCTCGTCCCGATCTCGGTGGGCTGCCGTCGCTCCCTCTACTGGGGGGCCGAGCCTTTCACGTTCCCGTTTTTCGGGACGCGGTTTCGCTCGATGCTTGCTGTCGTTGCTGTTCTTCAGCGTGCCGAGCGATCTGGCTCATGATGGCTTGCACCGCAGCGCCAATGAATGTCGTTCGGTTGGCGGCTGCCCAATCGCGCGAGGCCCTCGGCGGCGCCAATGCCCCCTGAAACTCGGGCATGACGTAGCGCGCGAACAGCTCGTAGCTCCGCAACGTAGCCTCGCGGTCCGCCCACTCATGCGCCATTTGCAGAAAGCAGCCAAACCCTCCGGATTGTTCCTTTAACCGGTAAATTTGCGCAATCGCGTCCTCCGGTGTGCCAATGACGGCGAGCCCCGAGGCAATCATAGCGTCGACCGCGTCATCGATCGGCCCCTCGGGGGCAAGCGGCAAGGCTGCCACTTCGCGAAAGTAGTCGAGCCACGCTTTGAGGCCAAATTTGACGTTTTCGCGGGCGCGATCGCGGGTCTCGGCAATATGCATAGGGCCTACGAGCCGCCAATTGCTCCGCGACACCCGCTGGCCATATTCCCGCGCCTTACTCTCACAAATTTCCCAATTGGACGCCAAGGCATTGAAACCACCCGTGGTCGTGGCGCCGAGGGAGAGCAGGCTCAGGCCGTACTTCCCTGCAGCACGGGCACCCGCCGGGGACACCTGCGAGGCAACGGCGATCTCAATGTGAGGCTTCGTGAAGGGTGCAAGCTGCAACCGGGCATCTCGAAGTTTGAACCAGTCGGTCTCCATGGTCACCGTTTCGCCGCGCAGGAGTGGCACCAACGCAGCCAACGCCTCATCCATCATATCTCGCTGCCGCTCGACTTCGATGCCCATCATGAACGCGTCCGAAGGCAAGGCACCCGGTCCGACCCCGAACATGACACGCCCGCGTGTCTGGTGGTCGAGCTGCATGATGCGATCGGCCACCATCAGCGGGTGGTGGTACGGCAACGAAACAACTCCGGTGCCCAGCTTAATCCGCCGAGTCCGTTCCGCAGCGGCGGCGATAAATACCTCCGGACAGGCGATGATCTCGTAGCCCGCAGAGTGGTGCTCGCCGATCCACGCTTCGTCATACCCGAGGCGGTCGAGCCACTCGATCAGCTCGAAATCGCGCTGCAACGCCAAGGTCGGGTTCTGGCCCACCGGATGAAACGGCGCCAAGAAGATCCCAAATCTCAGGTACCCGTCGTTCATGCACACTCTCCTTACTAAGAAAGCCCAGGCTCAAGTGCGTTGTACGCCCTGGTCGGTGTTACGGCAAGTAATGCCCATCCGCAGGGCCGTGCACAAGCTTAGGATGGGGGCGGTCGGCCAGAGCTGCGGCACCTTCGCCGAAACGACGGCCCATACCCAGCAGCCGTCCTTCACTGCGACACGTCACGTGCAGTCACCGGGCCGTACGTGGCGATCCACTCGCGTTGCCACCACGCGCCTGTTTTCCAAACCGTTGCCCAGTCCGTGAAACGGTACCGGTACACGACCAAGCGCAACCAGTGCGGCGGGCGGCCCAGGAAGGGATCGCGAGCAAAGAGGCCCTCCAGCGCTTGCGGATTTGTCAACAAACGCACAACGAGGTTGTGAAAGTACCGGTCGCGCGGAGCGCGCCCACGCAGCAACAGGAACCACAACTGAAAGTCCACCCGTGGCTGGTGTGGCGCCACCCAGGACGGCGGGCGAAACACGTCCCCTGGCTTGTAACGAAACTCGTACGGCAACCAGGTGAGGGTATCGTCCGAGCCTTCGATCACCGGCTCGTAACGAACGTATGTCATCGACGCGAATAAATGGTACGCGTTCGCTGCGCGCCATGTTGCCAGCCACCCTTGCAGCCGCGGGAAGGCACCTCGCAGCGGCGGAACGAAGGGTGAAAACGGCACCAGGGAGACCAGCGCCCAGAGGCCAGCCATAAGCCAAACCCACGGCGCTCTCGCCCGCGGCCGTTGGTTTTGTTGCTGCCATTGAGCCCGCCCGGGGAGATTCGCCCCGCACCAGCGGCTGAGCTGGCGCACGTCCTCGTCGTCGAGCCCCCACAGGCAAAGAGCCAGCGTGAGGTAATTGAAGAAGCCGTAATTCGCTGTCGCAAGCACGAGCACCTGGAGAAGGGCCAGGCACCCAATCGCCACGCGACGGAGCGAACGCGGGGCCCAGATTCCCCACGGCAGGAGGATCTCGATCACGAGTGTGCCCAAGGCCGACAGCCGGTGAGCGACCGGCGGCAACTGATGCGCAACCCAACCAAGGCTCGTCGGTAACGGGGCAGTTTCGTAATACGTGATCAGCGCTGTGAGGTTGCGCCAGCTCGGGTCACCCGACAGAAGTTTCGCCAACCCGGACTCCACGTGCAGGCGCACAAGCAGCCACTGCAGCAGGAAGACAGCGGCCGGGTGCGGGGCGCGCCCAAAACCAGCTCGGCTCCAGGGCGCCACGAAACAGGCAAGCAAGGTGGTTTCGAGCAGAAGGTTATCCCATTGAAAGGCGAAAAACGTCTGCCCGACGGAAACGAAAGATAGATAGAGCGCCCACAACGCGAGCAGGCAGAACCGCGGGTACACGCCCAACAGCAATGCCAGCGAAAGCGCTGCACCGCTCACGGCAGCGAGCCGTAATGCGGGATCAGAAGCCCCTAACCAAAAAATGCTCGGGGCTTGCCAAAACGAGACGCCGCCTCGTTGCTCGCCGAGCCATGTGGCAGCGGGTAGGAGACCTTGGGAACCAATGAGCCAGTCAATCTGGCTCGCCAACGAGACGAACGCCACCAGGTAGATGGCGGCCAGGGCCGCCACGAACGCTCTCCGCACGAACACCGTGGTCGTGCCGCTGGGTACCCGCATCGCCCGCGGCATTCCAAGGTCAAGCTACCGAGTGTTTGCCGTCGTTCCTAAGCCGGCGCTGGTTGGCTGATCGGTCCGCAAGGGTTTGCGTTCGCAAGTCAGCTTCAGCGAAGACAACTCCACGCGGCTCGGGAACGAAAAGTCCTCGCTCCGTACGGCCAGCGTCACTGTTGCCCGGCGCATACCACCCACGAGCACTTGTACCGGAAAGGGCGCGCTGCACAAATTGATTCGCGACGGCTGCAACGGCGGCCGGAACACGAACCCCGCACCGGGGCGCGCCGGATCGCGCAAGTGCTGAAGTGCCGATTGCAAGGCAAAGCGGTCTGCCGCCAAAACTTCCCGCGTTGCCTCAAGCTTCGTCTTGCGAGGGTCCGGCCGCATTATTTCCACCGATTGCACCCCGTTCGGCCGACAACTCGAAAAGATTGGATCGACAACGTTGAGGCAAACCTGCGCCAAGAACTCGCACAAGCCGGGACGATCTACGGCAAAGTCGCAACCGGGGTCGCCATCTGTGCAGCGCACGCGATTGGCCGCCATCCCGTAGCGGTCGAGCATCGGGTCGCTACCCATTACCCGCCACGCCACCTGGCAACCTGCCGGACGCTGTGGGTTGCGCCGGTCTCCCCGAATCAAGAGCGGCGTGGGAGTGGGGGTAGGCGTCGGCCCCGTCGGCTCCGGCGTGGGCGTCGCTCTCGGTTCCCCAAACGCCAACATCGAACGAGCCAAGAGATCGCCCAATGGGTTTTGGTCGCACGCCGCCAACACTCCGGCCAAAGTGGCGCCTTGCGCCAAGCCTTGCTCCAACGTCTGGCAGTCGAACGGTGCCCCTTGAGCCGATACGGGTCCGAGGTCGATGCCGGCTTGGTTACTCGCATTGTGAATGACTGCCGAGGCAGCAGCAGTCGTCGCTGGAAGCGTGAATTGCAGCCGCGGTGAGGCGAGCCAATCATCGTCGTCAGTGCAAAATTCCCCGTCTGGGCCCATTGCTGGGTCCGAACCCGTGCACGACCCGATGATGGCAGTGATCAATGTGCTCGAGGTGAGCACGGCGGAGCCTGGACCATTGGCTCCATGGATCACCAATTCGGGCGGGTTCGGAGGCACGCTCTCCGGTGCACCGCAATCGCGCGCGACACTGATGTTCACTGCTTCGATCCCCCCACAACCCACGGCTCCAGCAGCAGAGTTCCCTGGCCCGTTCACGAACGTGCATGGGAATCGGCCCACACATTCTGCATCCCCGGCTGTAAGCACGGGCGTGCAATCACGGGACAGCGTGACCCCATCAGCCTCGAACAATGTGCCACCACAGGTTTTCGCAGCGATCCCGCGGGCACAGCCACAAACCAAGCCCGCCACGGATACGCGCGGAAAATCCACCGAGCTTGCACGTACGGCCACGGGGATCTGGCCGTCGCGCGCTTTCCCAATGCTCCAAGTTTGAAAGCCGCGGACAGCAATGGCGAGGTTCAAAAACCCGCTGTTCACGATGATTCCGCTCGTGCCCGGAACCAACTCGTTGCCTTTCACCAGGCCGGGAACGAAGTTCGTTACAACATCTGTCTCTTTCGTGCAGTTGGCGGCACAGTGGTCGCCGCCAAACGGCCGACAGCGCACGCAGCGACCGAAAGGACAGTCCACATGCGCATTGCACTGAACGCCCTGCCGCGCTCCGCCCACGCAAACACCCCCCGCTTCACACATTTCCTCGCTCGTGCACGGTTCGCCCGCCTTCGGGCCGCCGATGCAAATGCCCCCGTCGTCGCACTCTTCCCCTTCCTCCACGGTGCCATTGCCGCACACGGCGGAACCCACTTGGCGCGAAGCCGCCAACCCGGCACTGGCACTGAGCAGGAGGCCCGAGAACAGCCACCCAAAGGCCAAAATCCATGCCGAGCCGCGACCGGATCTCATAGATTGGCTCATACAACCCGCAGCGACACGAGGCAATTCACGAAAGACAGAATCAGCACGGACACAATGTTGACGTACCGCCGGCGCCGAACTCGCCCCGAATCCTTGGCTGAAGACGCCTGACGAGTTGCCTTTACGCCCAGCGCATATCGCATGGTGTCCTGCCTAATCGCGCCACCTTTCTCCGTGGCGCGCTGGCGGCTTATGTCCCCACCGGTTCCGCCAGCGCGGCAGCTATTGCTCGTGAACAACCACGGCCAGCAACACCCTCCTCGGCGAGACCGTCGCTAGCGATGCGAACTTTGGACCCAAGTGTCATGCCAGCCGAGGCGAGTGACGGCGGTGCCAACGATCATTCCGAGCACGTAGCCATAAGGCAGACTCGAACACAGCACGCCGACGAGCAGGGTAGTGAACAACGAGGGCAGGTCCCCCGCCACGTCACCAATGCGGCTCATCAGTGCCAAAGCCTCGAACAGCAACAGGATGCCCAGCACCGGCAGAGGGAAAGACCGCGCCAATTGCTCGAAACCCACCCCCCAGAGGAGTCCGGCAAACAGGAACACTGCCCCGTACAGGACGACGGAACCACCGGTGCGCCCTCCGAAGGCATAATGACCGGCAAGGCCACCGGAACCGTGACACACTGGAACGCCGCCGAGCCAAGGCGCCACAAGATTCATCAGCGCATAAGTGAACCCGATCTGCCGCGCTGTCAGCCGCCGCTCCGGGAACAAATCTTCGACAAGCTGCCGGGTTGCCACCACCGAATTCGCTATGCTCAACGGCAATTGCGGTAAAGCGAGCAGGAAGGCTCCGGCCACAATGTCAGCCACACTCACCGCTCGCGGCTCAGGCAGCACCAAGCCAAAACCTCGCAGCAACGTTACCCGCTCGGGGCCGAACATTGCAGCATACAGCGCGCCGAGCACAACCACCGGCAACGCGGCGGGGACGCGACGGTTGCCGATCAGCGCCAACACTAGGACGAAGGCCGCTGCGGCAAGTGCATAGCCCACGCGCCCATCCGCCTGCACGAATTTCGTCAACGCCACTGTGGCAAGCTGCAATCCCACACCGAGCTGCACACCGCGCACGACACTTTTGGGCAGCCACCGGACGAGCGCATCGAGGCTACCCGTAACCGCCAAGATCAACATCAGGCAACCCACAGCCAATCCGCCGCCGTACAGAACACCGGGCGTCACCCCCTGGGCAATGACAATGGCTGCCATTGCTTTGAGTGGCTGCACAGGCATCGGCAGGCGATACCAAAGCCCGGTGACAATTTGCAGACAGCCAAACACGATCAGCACGCTGCTCGCGTGTAGGCCGGCTGCCAGAATCATCCCCAAGAGCAGCGGGAGATCGGTCCCTAAATCACCGAAGGCTCCTGCTAGTTCGTGGCGGTTCAGAAGCACACGCGCCGACTCTCCGCGCCAGCCTTCATCTTCCACGAACCCCGCAGCGGGCGCCTTGCCCCGCGGGAGGTTCATCGCCGCTTCTCCGTCTTTCCACGCGTGCCTGACCCACCGCCAGCTCATGAGAAAGCTCTCGATGATTTCGCTATCGCGAAGCGGGGGCGGGGTCCAGAAGTGGCGGCGACTGGAGTCGAACCAGTGACCTAGGGATTATGAGACCCTCGCTCTAACCAGCTGAGCTACGCCGCCACCACCAAAAAAGAATTGCCGCGCAACGGCGGCGCATCCTAGCGAGCGCCCCATTGCGCGGCAACTCCGCTGCACAAAGCTCAGCAGCCGCCAAGGGCTTTGTTCACCGCGGCAACGATCTCGTCAATGGTGATCTCGCCGTCACCGTTCGTGTCACCCGCAGTGCATTGATCCACCGCCGCAGCCCCCAGCGCAATGTTCACCAACCGCACGATCTCGTCCACAGTGACCTCACCGTCGCCCCCACAGTCACCAGCACAGGATGGAGCGGCTCCACTTTCTTGGCCCACCAGGTTGATCGTCACACCCACGGAACCCAGCGGGTCCAGTTGTGCAATCGCAAATGCAGATACGAGGTGAGCACCACCTGGATTGTCAGCCGCGAGTTTGGCACACGAGAAGGGAGCACCCGTACCGGAGATGGGCCCAAAGTCCGTCCCATCGGGAAGATTGACCACGCGGGCCCTAGCCGTACCCGAAACCGCAGGGTTGGTAGCCGCGATGCTGACATCAGGATCATCATCCGGTGTGCAAAAGACGCCATCGGGACCGTAGGCTGGACCTGTTCCGGTGCAAGCCGTGGTCGATCCCGGAGCTAACCGGATATCGAGCCCGATAGTTGCAAGGAAACGGGCTGCCCCTGCCGGGCCTTGACCTGAGAATGTGATTTGTGGGGGCAGTGAGTTGCCAAGCTCGCCTCCCGCATCAACCACAAACTCAAAGTCTGTGTCATCGAGACCGCTACACCCAATAATCCCGGACAAGGTGTTTCCAGGTCCATGAAGAAAAGTGCATGGTTTCCTCCCCGTACACACGCTTGCGTCTTGCGTACAGTCCGGAGAGAGGGACCCGTCGGGCTCCAAATAAGTACCTCCACAGGTTTTTGCGGCCGCACCTTTCACGCAACCACAACCGCCGAAGCCAAGTAAGGAGATCTCGATCGCTGGAACGTTCACCGCAGTCTCCTTCACCACAACCGGAATGATCCCATCGCGCTCTTTGCCCAGCGTGAGCGTGAGGCTCCCTTGCATGGGGATGGCCACCGTCAACCCCGCGATTGCAGCCGCCTCCGCCACAATTCCGCTAGTGCCGGCCTGTAGCGACGAGCCCAAGCCGCTCCCGGATGTCACGCCGGGCACCAAATCGAAGCGCACATCGCGTTCAGTCGTGCAGTTTGCCGCACAGCCGTCGCCACCGAACGCCCGGCAGCTCCCGTTCGAGCACTGGCCGTCCGAATTACAAGCGGCTCCCGCATTGTCGCTCCCCACGCACATGCCACCGTCGTCACATTCTTCCGGCGGCTCTACGATTCCATTGCCGCAAGTTTGCGCCAGCACAGAACTGCTCCCCGAGAGCGTCCACAGCAAGGCGACGCCGATCAACCATCGTGCTCCTCGATCCATGCCTCCTCCTTCACCTGAGATGCTGCGCCAAGCGGCGCGAACGGAGCCCTCTCGCTACCGCTTTTTGGCTTCCACTGTCAAGCCATACCTTGTACGGTGGAGGATCCCCTTGGATGAGCGGATCTGAGCACGCTGCAGATTCCTCTTGCGTGCACGGAAACTGTCGCCCACGATCGTCACTCATGATCGAGCTGATCCAGTTGAACAAGACATTTGGGGCGGTCACGGCGGTGCAGAACCTGAGCCTGGTGGTCCACCCAGGAGAAGTGTTTGCCTGCCTCGGCCCGAACGGCGCCGGGAAAACCACGACTATCAAAATGATGATGGGCTTATTGCGTCCGACGGCAGGCAGCGTGCGGTTGGGCGGGTACGACCTCGCTGACGCACCGGAGGCGGCCAAGCGCCTGTGCGGTTTTGTTCCCGACCGGCCGTTTCTCTACGACAAGCTGACCGGAGCGGAGTTTCTCGACTTTGTCGCTGGGCTCTATGGCGTCGAAGAACACGAGGCAGCGGTCCGGAGGCAACAGTTACTCGAACAATTCGACTTAGCGCCCTGGGCGGACGAACTGACGGAGAGCTACTCCCATGGAATGAAGCAACGGCTCGCGCTTGCCGCAGCGCTGATTCACGACCCGCAAATTCTCGTCCTCGATGAGCCGATGGTGGGCCTCGACCCCCGTGGCGCCTTGCTGCTGAAACGATTGGTTCGCCACCTTGCCCGACGGGGCGCAACGGTGTTTTTCTCCACACATAGCCTCGATGTGGCGGAAGAGATTGCCGATCGGATTGGCATCATCGATCAAGGACGGCTGATCGCCCTTGGCACACTTTCCGAACTCCAGCGCTTGGCGGGCTCACCTTCGGGAGCGGACCTGGAAGCCATTTTCTTGCGGCTCACAACAGCCGAACGCGGAAGCGACGTACCATTACGGGCGCGCGCATGAGCAATCAGGACTCGCCTTCGGGTGTTCGCCTCCGCGACTTGCTCCGCCCCCGCTGGCTCGCAGCCAGGAACCGCGTCCGCCGTGCTCCTGTTACCACTCGTTGGCAGCGGGTGTTTTTGCTCTTGCTCGCGGGCGGACTCGGAACGGGCGTCTTCGTGTTTTTTTACCGGGTGCTCACCTACTTTCTCACCGTGCCCGAGTTTGGACCCATTCTCACCTACAAGCTGCTCGGCATGGTGTTGCTCACATTTCTCTCCGTGCTGCTGTTTTCCAACATCATCGTTGCACTCTCCACCTTCTTCTTATCGGCGGAAATGGAGCTCCTCGTCGCCGCCCCCGTGCCCATCCGCAAGCTTTTCCATGCTCGCTTTTTCGAAACGATTACCGAGTCGTCCTGGATGGTGGTGCTCTTCGCTCTACCCGCTTTTTTCGCGTACGGGCTGGCCCACGAAGCCCATCCTGTGTTCTATTTATTCGCCCCGCTCACCCTGGTGCCGTTCTCCATCGTGCCCGCAGCCCTGGGGGTCGTGATCACCGCGATCCTCGTTAACGTCTTCCCCGCTCGCCAGGCGCGGGACTTCCTGGTGCTCGCGGCCATTGTTGCCGGCGCGGTGCTGTACATGGCATTGCGGTTTCTCGAGCCAGAGCGGCTCGTACAGCCCGAGCAGTTTGCCGACTTTGCGCAGTTTCTCGTGGCCATGCGCACGCCCACAGCCACGTGGCTCCCCAGCACCTGGGCAGCGGAAATTGTCCACGGGCTTGCCTTGCAGGAATCGGCACACCTCGGCTGGTGGACCGCTGTTCTCGTTGGCAGTGCGGCGGCGAGCTGGTGGGGAGCGGGGCACCTCACGGCAGCGCTGTTCCTCTCCGGCTACAGCAAGTCGCAAGAGGGCCGCAAAGCGCGTCTCTCGGGGCAGCGCCTTGCGGCTCGGGGCCTCAGCGGGCTCACTGCCTGGCTTCCGCGAATTTTTCGGCTCTGGGTGCAAAAGGACACGAAGACATTTTTCCGCGACGCAAGTCAGTGGTCGCAACTGATCCTCTTGCTCGCGCTCGTTGTGGTCTACTTGTACAACTTTCGCGTGTTGCCCCTCGGCAGCATGCCGCTCGTAACATTCTACTTCCGCAACGTCATTTCTTTTCTCAATTTGCTGCTTGCGGGCTTTGTAGTGGCCTCTATCGCCCAGCGCTTCGTATTCCCGGCAATCAGCTTGGAGGGCCGTGCCTTGTGGATTGCGCAGACCGCCCCAATCGACTTGCGGCAACTGTGGTGGAGCAAGTTTTGGGTAGCTCTGATCCCACTTCTGATACTGGGCGAGACGCTCATCATCGTCACCAACCATTACCTACGCGTGCTGCCGTTCATGCGGTGGCTTGCTCCGGCCACCATGGCTGGCCTCATTGTCGCCATTGTCGCCATCAGCCTTGCTGCTGGCACCCGCTACCCTCGGTTCGAAGCCGACCAAGCCAACAAAATCGCCACCAGTGTGGGCGCCTTAATTTCCATGATTCTGTGCATGAGCGTTGTCGGGGCTGTTGTCGTCTTGCAGGCTTGGCCGACGTATGTGCTGTTCTTCAGCTACCTACAAGACACGCCACTCGATCGCACCCAGTGGGCGACTGTCATCGGCTCCTTGGCTGCATCCGGCGGAGTCATCGTGGCCGCAGTGAGCGAGGCCATTCGACGGGGGCTACGCGCAATCGACGAGTTCAGCACTCGACCGCAGGGAGACGGGGCGGGAGTGCCCGGTCTCTATCGTCCGGAACCAGCCCCGGCTGCACACAGTGACGGATCGAGCAAGGCTGTGGCGCGCTGGAGCTCATAGAGGTGCGCATACAGTCCACCCTGCCTGAGAAGTTCTGCATGGGTGCCCTGTTCACGAATTTCCCCGCGGTGCAAAACGATTATACGGTCCGCGCGTTCTACCGTCGCTAAGCGATGGGCAATAACAATCACCGTGCGCCCGCGGGTGACGGTTTCGACGGCATCCTCCACGAGCGCTTCGGTTTGGGGGTCGATGGCCGAAGTGGCTTCGTCGAGCACGAGAACACCAGGGTCCTGCGCCAGGGCACGAGCGTAGGCCAGCAGTTGCCGTTGGCCCAGCGACAGATTTGCGCCGCGCTCGCCCACGGGTTCGTCGTAACCACGGGGGAGCTGGCGGACAAACGTGTCCACATGCACCGTGCGGGCAACTCGCTCAATTTGCTCGCGCGAAAGATCAGCGCGGCCCAGGGCAATATTTTCCGCCACAGTGCCGGAGAACAGGAAGACGTCTTGGCTGACTACCCCCACATGCTTCCGCAGTGCATGCACATCCCAATGGCGCACATCGACCCCGTCAACCAACACTGCACCGCGCCCGACATCGTAGAACCGCTGGAGCAGCTTCACCACGGTGCTCTTGCCGGATCCAGTGGCGCCGACCAGCGCCACGCGCTCCCCAGGGCGAACAGCAAACGAGATTTGCCGCAGTACCCATTGGTCGTCGCGGTAAGCGAACCACACATTCTGGAATTCGACCTGCCCTTGTTTTCGAACCGGGACGATTGTCTGGCCAGTCTGCGGCTGTCGAGTCGGTGTGTCGAGGAGTTCGAAAATCCGCTCCGCAGCGGACATCGCCGACTGCATCACCGCATACTTGCTGGAAAAATCGCGAATCGGAGCAAAGAATCTTTGAACGTATTCGATGAACGCCACCAACGTTCCAAAAGCCAAGGCCCCTTGGATGACCTCGCCACCGCCATACCAAACGATGGCAGCAAAGGAGATGCTAGCCACGGCTTCGATGAGCGAGAAGAGCGCCGCCTCATAAATGTTTGCCCAGTGGTTGGCGTCGCGGTGGGCGCGGTTCCGTTCGTCAAAGTCCGCCCAAGCCTTATTCTCGCGTGCGAAAAGCTGAATCAGCGCCATCCCCGTGACTGCCTCCTGCAAGTAGGCGTTGAGGCGTGCGACGCGTTCCCGGATCAAACGGTAGCTGCGACGCGCGCGAACGCGGAAAAAATCGACAATTACGACCAACACAGGCACCACCGCGAGACTCACCAACGCCAGGCGCCAATCGATCCAAATTAAGATCGCCACGATGCCGAGGAGGGTGAGAAAATCCGTCACTAACGTCATCACGCCAGCGGAGAACATCTCGTTGATCACGTCGATGTCGGTCGTCAGTCGGGTCACCACCCGACCCACCGGGTTGCGCTCGAAATAGCCAATATCCAGCTCCTGCAAATGGGCGAAGAGTCGCAGGCGCAAATCTCCCAAGCTGCGCTGCGCCAACACCATCGTGAGATAGTACTCCAGATATAGGAAGAGCGACTCGGCCAGCAGCGCCCCTAAATAGACGAGGCCCATGGACATCAGCCCGGCACTTGCTCCAGCAAGCACGTAGCGGTCGATGCTGAGCTTGAGCAGATATGGCTGCAGCAACGAAAAGACCGTGGCGAGAGGCAACGTGATCATCGCGCCAGTGAACCACCAGCGGTACGGGCGGATAAACTGCCACAGGCGCAACAACAGGCGGACATCATATGTCCCATCCTCGCCCGCGCCACCGTCTTTGCCTGCGCGCCAACGCGACAGCCAAGAATCTGTTTTCATAGTGCGGCAATTGCCTCTTCGAGCTCTTGTTGGCGGAACAATGCCGCGTAGGTGCCGCCCCGCATGAGGAGCTGGTCGTGACGACCCACTTCCACTACGCGCCCGCGCTCCAACACAACGATGGTGTCCGCGTATCGCACCGTTGAGAGGCGGTGCGAGATCAAGATTGTCGTCCGCTCGCGCAACACAGGCAGCAACCCTTCCAGGATGCGCCGCTCGGTCTCAGCGTCGACACTCGAAAGAGGATCGTCCAACACCACAATCGGCGCCGGTGAAAGCAGCGCCCGCGCCAGGGTCACGCGCTGCTTCTGTCCACCGGAAAGCAGCACGCCGCGCTCACCGACCATTGTGTCCAGGCCGCGCGGCAACCGCTCGAGATCCTGCTCGAGCCCGGCCAAACGCACCGCCCGCCAAATCTCGTCGTCGCTCGCGTGCTCCGCCGCAAACGCAATGTTCTCCCGCAGGGTTGCAGAGAACAAAAACGGATCCTGCGGGACGACGCAAACGGTTCGGCGCAGCGTCGAAAGCGGCCACGACCGCAGGTCGTGCCCATCGATGTGCACGGTGCCTGAGATTGGGTCCCAGAGGCGCGGCACTAGGGCAGCGAGCGTCGTTTTGCCTGCACCCGTTCGCCCCACGATAGCAACGAGGGCCCGCGCCGGGATCCGCAGGTTTAGCTCGCGCAGCGCCGGGGTGCGCTCTCGCCCAGGGTAGGCAAACGTGACGTTACGAAATTCCACTTCCCCGCGGACCTCCCGAGGCGAGATGGGGCGTGGCGCTTCGGCAATCGTCGGCTCGAGGGACAGAATTTCTTCCAAACGGCGCATCGCCGCCCGCCCGCGCTGGAAAACTGAGAGAATCCAGCCCAGGGCCATCGTTGGCCAAGCCAGCAGGTTCAAGTAACCCAGAAAGGCAACCAGATCCCCCACCGTGAGCTGGTTGCGGATCACCAGGTACCCCCCATACCAGAGAACCACCAACGATCCCGCTCCGGAGGCTAGCCGCATCAGCGGGAAGAGGCGTCCGCGAATGCGCGCAAGTTCCACACTGACCGATTGAAAGCTGTCGTTGGCTTTGCGGAAGCGCTCGATCTCGATTTCCTCCGCGGCGTGCGCACGCACGATGTGGGCGCCGCTCACATTCTCTTGTACGAGTGCGGCAAGTCCGGCCAAACCCTCTTGAACGCGGAGAGTTCCCTCCATCAATCGGCGGCTCAAGAACTTCACCACCCCCAGCAATACCGGGTATGGTGAGAGTGCCAGTACCGTCAGCCACGCGTCGAGCTGGCACATGATGGCAAGACCGTACGCGTAGTACAGCGGCGTGTTGATCAGGTTCAGCACACCGGGACCGAGAACCATCCGTACGGCTGTAACGTCGTTCACCAGGCGCGACATGACATCCCCTGTCGGATTGCGACGATAGTAAGACACGGGCAAGCGCAGGAGATGAGCAAAGAGATCGTTGCGGAGGTCGTACTCGACATCACGCCCCACATTGAAGATCAGCGCCCGCGAAAACGTGCGGGCCACAGCTTGTGCGATCGCAATGACCACAACCAGCAACGCGAACTGCACAACTTGCGCTCCGTGACCCAATGCGGCAGAGTCCACCGCACGCTTGAGCAGGT
Organism: Candidatus Binatia bacterium; assembly: GCA_026415395.1. NCBI lineage: Bacteria > Candidatus Binatota > Binatia (SeqCode) > Binatia bacterium. The sequence goes on from JAOAHD010000016.1 coordinate 173,807, forward strand.
ACGGAATCGCCATCGCCATTGTTGCAGTGAGCAATAGGGCAAGGGCGCCCGCCGCATAGCGGCCACGATAGCGACGCAAGTATCCCCACAATCGGCTCATGGCCCCTGCATCTTCTCACACGCCAACTGCCGTGCAACGGCAGTGCGCACCAGGCCCACAAAAGCCGAGGGCTTTCAGACCGAGTCTGAAAGCCCTCGCCCCAGCTGCTTCGAGGATCTGCGCCCTATTGGAGCGAGCCGCGCCACACTTCGATGGAACCAAAGTAGCCACGCTCGGGCGGTTTCGGGGCTTCGGCTGCCGTGGCTGCCCCACTTTTACCCTGATCCTTTTCGCCGCCGCCAAACAAGCGGCCCAACCAACCACGCTCCTTAGGCTTCTTTGCTGGCTTCGGGGCCAGGTCGCCAGACCGGAATGTGGGTGGAAGGACGTCGCCAAAGGCTACACCAATGTCGAGAACGCCGTCACGATCGATGTCCGCTAGGCCGACCCCCCAGGTGCGCTCGCGGCCATCATGGGGAAGCCCGGCCGATTCGGGAAGCATGGTAAAATTCCCTTTCCCGTCGCCTAAGAAAGCGAACACTCCGTACACACCACCGATTTCACGGGTATTCGTCTTCCCAGCCACGACCAAATCTGCCTTCCCGTCGTTGTTGAGGTCACCGACAGCGACACCCAAAGCGTTCATCAACGGCAAGCCATGTCCGTTCTGCACCGGAGCGCAAACGCCGGGTACGCACTGAGCTGGGTTCCCTTCCGCGTTGCATTGCTGCCCCACGTTCTTTGGGAGATCACACTTCGGCTCTTCCGGTTCGCGTCCGGGGCGTGGGGGCGAAGGGTCGATGCAATCATCGTCGGTAAAACAGGAAGAACCACGGGTACCTTTCACACAAACGCCCTTACACACGTGCGTCGCACATGAACCGCCCGGACAGTCGGCAGACGAGGAGCAATAAAGGCCATCGTTGGCTCCTCCCACACATTGCCGAGAGTCAGTTGCCACATAGCCACCGGCTTCCGTTTGCAGGAATACCACCGGACCACGCGATTGATCTGTGGCGACAACGTCCGGACGACCGTCGCCATTGATGTCCCCTACGGCGACACCCCAGTACAGCCCATGGACTTCCGGAGCCGGCATGCCTGCCGAAGCTTCTTGCCAATTACCGCGACCATCTCCCAGCCACACCCGGGGGCCGGCAGAGTAAGCAGCGACGACGTCAAGGTTACCGTCACCGTTCATGTCACTCATCAAGACCGAGTTGCCCCACTCGCTGTGCGCCAGCCCTGTGGAGCTTTCTCGCCAGACTCCTTTGCAATTGCCGGTAAATGCCCGCACCCCTTCTTCGGAAGCCGCAACGGTTACGAGGTCGAGGCACCCGTCCTTGTTGAAGTCGCCCAACGCCACGTCCTCACAGCCAATCGTTGGCAAGCCTGCGGAGGCCGAGGTCCACCGACCGGTGCCGTCGCCCAGGAATACGAACACTCCCTTGCAATGGTCGGCAATGGCGACATCCATCTTGCCGTCACGGTTCACATCGCCGAAGTCCATCCCGCCCCCGCAGAACGACTCGCGCGGCAAACCCGCAGACGCATCCTGCCAATTACCCTTCCCATCGCCAGCCCAAATCCAAGGGCCGTCGGCTAAGCGTGATACCGCGCCTAAGTCGGCAAAGCCGTCGTTATTTATGTCGCCAAATGCAATTTGGCTCTTCCAGATCTTTGAGGTCGGCAGGCCAGTGCGAGCCGGCGTGTAGCGCGGCACCTTGCCGGAGACACGCACCGCCTCCTGCGTAGCCGGGGGCTTTTTTGCAGGGCACCCGCTCAACACGGTCGCGGCCGGCCACACTAATGTCACAATCAACAACCATTCCGCTTTCCTCATCTACCTACTCCTCGTTCCCCCGGGGTCGCCGCCCCCTCCTTAGCGGCTCATGGTTACGTGGCTGGGGCTAAATCATTTGCAGTTAAAGTGGCTGCGCTTCTACCAAACAGCCTGAGGGGGGTCAAGCGTGTGGCAAAACGCGTTTTTGCTAGCTCTTCGGCTGCTCAGGTTCGGCTTTTCAGCTTGACAAGGTTTGGGGGTTGCAGTATTTGGGCGGGGCTTTCATAGTGTGGCTCGTTGGTGCCGGAACGGGGTTCCTTCTAATGGCGTGCAGAACACTTGGCGTTTGTCGCTAATCCGGCACTGCAGCCAGCTCTCTTCCGGCGAAGAAAGGAGAAAGCGGATGCGAGTGAAGAAGCGGTTTTGGGGCTTGGGGACGTTGGGAGCCTCCGCTCTCGGCGTGCTTCTTTGGTCCAACGTTGGAATGAGCCAAGAAGTTCGCAGCGTGACGAGCGAAATCAGCGGTTCCGTGGTCGTGTATCCTAAGGTTGTGTGGGACGGCACGCGGGACACAATTATCCAACTTAGTAACACCGGCAACAGCTTGGCGTTCGTCCATTGCTTTTACGTCAATGGCGCTCCGGCCAATCCCAATCAGCCTGTCGGGCCGAGCAATCCCCCGCTCTGGACGGTGACGGATTTCGAACTTGTCCTCACGCGCCAGCAACCGACGATGTGGGTAGCCAGTGCTGGGCGGCGAGTGGATCATACGAGTCCGTTTGGAGTTTACGGGGCCGGGTTCGACCCAGGGTTGATCCCCCCGGTTCCGCAGGGTTTCACTGGGGAGCTTAAGTGCGTGCAAGTGGATGAAACGGGCCAACCCTGGCCTGGAAACCGCCTCAAGGGCGAAGCGACGATTCAACGAGACGACGGGGATGTGAGCACGTACAACGCCATCGCACTGCCGGCCAACACGGCCAATCTTCCGGGCCCTGATCTCGAACTCACTCTGACGGACGCCAATTGGGGTGGCGAATATGCCGCCTGCCCGGACACCACGATCTTGAACCACTTCGCTCATGGCGCGGCGCAGCTTTCTCTATCTTCGGCGACCTCTCTCGGCGGTTTGGGCCTGTGTGCCGGAAACAATTGCCCCGTGAATACCATGCTCACGGTGGTTCCTTGCACGCAGGACTTTGAAGCGGGCCGGCAAACAACCGTGACGTTACAGTTCCTGACGTGGGATGAGTTCGAAGCGCGACTGAGTGGGAGTTTCTCGGTGACTTGCTGGCTTACCGCCCCCTTAGGGCAACTCTCGGCGGCATTCACTCCGGGAGCTCTCGGCGGCTCCACGACCCGGCACACGCGTTTCCGGCCAGTTCCGGGTCAGGGCGGTGTGTTGATGGTAGCAGAGGAGATGCGGGTAACATCGACGGGAGCGACGGCCATGGCAGCGTACAATCCCTACGTGCAAGGAAACCGTTATGACGGCGCAACCCAAGGCGAGAATGACGACCCGCTGCCCGCACCGAATGCGACTGACGTTATCTCGGTTCCGGTCGAGTAGCACGTCATGCAGGGCCATCTGCTGGTGGTGAGGAAAGGAGACGACGTGATGAGCACCATGACGCTAACGAAACTCGCTAGGGCGCTGTGGGTTTTGGCCCTCGGAGCGGCAACTGTTTGGGGCGCGGGCTCGGCCAACGCAACGGTGGGATCCGATTCGTCAGGCGCGATTTTGGTTTTCCCCAAAGTGGTTGTGGACACAAGCGGCGTGCTGTTCGGGAGGCCGACGGACACGGAAATTCAAATCACTAACACTTCGAACTCGATTATCGCTGCCCGTTGCTACTGGGTAAACGCCACTGGGCATTGCAGCAACGCGCCGACGGTGGCGTGCACGCCGGAGACAGCCAGTCAACGCTGCCCAACTGGTGGCCGCTGTCTCGAAAGCTGGACCGAAACCGATTTCCGTTTCCGGCTAACCAAACGGCAGCCGATTTCTTTCAATGCTGCCGACGGCTTGACAACTTTTCCTTTAACTGGGGGCACCCAGGGGCCCGGAGGCCAAACCAACGCCGACTCTTCGATTCCTCCCGTGCCTGAGGATCCGTTCATCGGTGAACTCAAGTGTGTGCAGGTGAACCCGGACGACTTCCGGCCCACCCCCGGGCTGAACCCGGCCAACAATGCTGCTGGAGACCTCGCAGGCCACGCGACCATCGTTTCCGCGTCGAGCGGCGCGCCAGCGGACATCGATGCCCGGAAGTACAACGCGATCACCCTGAAGTCGACGACGGCGAACGACAACAACGATACCCTCATCCTCGGCGGACCCGGAGCAGAATACGATGGCTGTCCCAATGTGTGGATCCTCAACCATTTCTTCGATGGTGCATCCATTCCATCCCATTTCTCCGGTGGTAATCAGGGAGTTACCCAGACGGCCGCCACGGACATCACCGTTGTCCCCTGCAGCGAGGACTTTCTGCTGCAGGAAAACAACCTCGGGGGAGCAACCTTACAATTCCTAATTTTCAACGAGTTCGAGCAACGGTTCTCGAGCTCCACCCGCTTTACCTGCTTCCGTGAGGTCCAGTTGTCGGATATCGACACGCGGCCCGGTACGGCGGACAATCAGTTCTCGATTTTTAGCGCTGGCGTGCAAGGCACACTCAGCGGGCAGACACGCATCCGTTCTGTGCAAGGAAGCGAGCGTGCCAACGGCATCATGGTCGTGGCAGAACGTTTCCTCACGATTTCGGATGGGGCAGCCCCCCGCGTCAACACCAGTGCTGAGAACGTTCACTTTACCGGCAGCCGTGATCGCTCTGACTTGATCATCTTGAGCCCGAACGACTAGGCTATCCCACTTGATCGGGAAGTTTCGGAGGGCAGAAGCACAACGCTTCTGCCCTTTTACTTTTCTAGGAGCCAACTGCCTCGACCTACCAGGACTCACCGCCGCAGAAAGCACCCAAGCTACTTCGATGACGGTGAGAAATGCGTTAGGAGCGAGCTATGCGAAACTCCCAGTGCCGTGCGTCGATCCCGATGAAGAAATGGATTGTAAGCCTGTTGGTAGCTGCTGCTTCTCTCACGAGCCTCCCCGTGCACAGCGAGATGGGAACAAATCAGCCAGGTGCCCTCGTGTGGTTCCCGAAGGTCGTCCGCGATGCGGATCGGGACACGATCATCCAGCTCACCAACACAACTGGCGTGCGAGTGTCGCTCCTCTGCATCTACGTCAATGGCGCCCCTGATCCGGCAACCGGCCAGCCGCTTTGGCAAACCGTTGACTTTCAAATTGCACTGACCCGGCAGCAACCCAGCTTCTGGGTTGCCAGCATGGGCCTTGGCCCGCAGCCGTCGGACGGACGCCCGGCCGACCTCCATCCTGGACTCGTACCGCCGCTGGCGGAGGGATTTCTTGGCGAGCTCCGCTGTGTGGTGATCGACGAAGGAGAAATACCGAGCTCGCGCAACGCACTCATTGGCGAGGCCACAATTGTGAACCGGTCGACCGGCGCTCAGGAGAAGTACCCCGCTTTTACCTTCCGGGGTATTGGCACCAACAACCGCGACAACATTCTCGCCCTGGATGATCGCGAATACAGCGCCTGCCCTCGGATCCTGATGTTCAATCACTTCTACGCGCAAGCGCCGGACCCAATCACCGGAAGCCCGGTCGACACGCGCGTCACCTTTGTCCCTTGCAGCGCTGATTTCAATCGAGCAGTCCCGACGACTACGAATCTTCTCTTTGAAACATTCAACGAGTTCGAACAGCGCCTCTCTGCCAGTCTAACGGTCACCTGCTTTGCTGACTTACCACTCCCGTCGATCGATAGCCCTTCCGATCCAACGCGCTCAGTGTTCCACTTCGCAACTCAAGGCACGATCGCTGGGCAAACCCGAGTGCGACCGGTGCCGACACGGTCCGTCCAACACGGAGTGGGCGTGATCTTGCTTGGGACCGAGTCCGTGAGTGGCAACCGCACCGCGACAATCACCCCCCACTTTATCGGCGGAGCCCTTCAAGGCGATGTGATCGTGCTGCCGACTTCGTTCTAATCCGTACTGCTCGCCTCGCGAACCGATTGGTGGAGAAAAGCCCTGAAAATGCACCAAAAGTCGAAGGCTCTCGCAGGCCAATTGCGCCACCACGTGTGCCAAGCACGATAGTCGCCCGAGCGCAGGGGCTCGCTAGGGCGCTAGAGCGACTCGCGACGCCTGCCGTACACTGGAGAGGCCAATCAACGTGACCTGCAAGCGCGCCTCGGTCTCGTTCGGATTGGTCCGGTTGGACATCGCAATGTCCACCGACCAGCAATCGCATAGCGAAACAAAGCGCAGCCCAAAGTAGTTTTCCAAGAAGCGGCCGGCGGGCACGTTGTACCGCGTTGCGTACGTAACCCCTGCCCAGTCCGTAAGTCGCACCACAAAATTGCCGTCGATCTGCTGTAAGACATTGTTAGCCAATAAACGGTAGGCAATCCCAGCACTCGTTCTCGTTGCCAGCCGACGACCTGCGGCACTGTCAACCTCCCGCGGGTCTTCAGCAAACACCCCGACCTGAGTGGAGCTGAACTCTACGGCCTGTGGATCGAAGGTGCCCGCAAACCGAAAGGAGAAGAAGCGGCTCGGATTGATTCGACCCTGCAAATCGACATCGGAGAGATGACTTTCACCTAGCCGCTGGGTAAGCGGGGGGATGACCCGGTCGAGATCGTAGGCCTGCAGCAAAGAGAAGCGGGCGAGCTCCCGGGTCGTGGTCGTCTTTTCCGACGATCCGCTGTCTGACGGAGCTGACGCGGGAAAGCGACCCAGCAAACGGCTGATCATACCAAAGGCGACCACGTTCCGGCGGTTGACCCGGTCGAAAACGTCGAAGAACGGCAAGTCTTCTTGGCTCACTCGAGGTACAAAATAGTACTGGGCAACTGGCTCGATGGTGTGCTTGATGCGGTCCATGCCCCAATGGGGGAAGTCATACACCCGCTGCAACTCGCTTCCCGCTTCTGCCCTCACCTCTACCTGCTCGCGGTGACTATAGGACGGCAAACTTTCTACGACGCCGGCCGCCGTCAGAGGCTCGGTGCGGTGCAGCGCATATGCATTCTGCCAAAAACGCACGGACACGGAGCCATATCCCCAAGGCGCTAGGGGAATCGTCGCCGAGATACGCGGTTGGGCAAACAGCCTCGCTCCAGCCGGGCCTTGAGCACGCTCGAACTGAGTCCAATCGAGTCGCCAATCGGCAAGCAGCCATTTTTGCAGCGGAGCCTGGCCCAGCCAGGCGAGCCGTGGAGCTACCTGAACGGTGCGCGATTCCAGAGGGTCAGTGAGGTCCTGATAGTAGCTCGCATTGAGGGCCAACAATGACCGGCCGAGACTGTAGGCCGCGCCCGCGTGAGAGGCAGTGTAGGGAAGCGTGCGAAACAGCACCGTTTGCCGGTGCTCGAAAGAGTACGTGTTCATCTCCCGAAAGAACTGGTCGTCGCTAATTAAATTTCCTTCGATGTAAAGTTGGACCGATTCGCCCATATGCTGGTCGATGGAGCTCAACACGCTCCAGCGGTCCTGCGGCACCGTCATTGTTCCCCGGGTCCGGTCGCCCCGCAGGAACTCGTTAAAATATGAAGCCGCCAAACTGCCCTGGTCTACGAGGCTCGCTCGGTAGCGATACTCCGCAAGCGCACCCACACGCGCAGATGTTTCCACATCGAGCGCCAAGCTTGCTTCCCGAGTGGGGTCGATGGCCCAATAAAATGGCACGATCGTCTGGAATCCCCTTTGGTTTGAAGCACCGAACCGCGGCATCAAGAAGCCGCTTTGGCGCTCACGCTGCACCGGGAACAGTGCGCGCGGCAAGTAGACGACTGGCACGTCCAAAATGTTGAACGTCGCCCCGCGGGCAACCGCGTAGCCATCGACGGTCACATCCAGCTCTTTCGCCGCGATGCTCCAGCTTTGCCGTCCCTCTTCGCAGTTGCACGTCGTGAACCGGCCGTTGACGATGCGATACCGCTGTCCCGCGAACTTTTCGATCGAGCTGCCCCAAAGCGAGTACTGCAACTTTCGCGAACGAATCGCTGCGCCTCTTAAGTTGCCGACTTCCTGTTCGAGGTCGATACGAGCACGGTCGGCAAAGAGAACGCCTTCCGGACTGTCCAGGCGGACTTCACCTTCGGCAGAAACGACAGACGTCGAACGCTCTACCTCCACCCGCTCTGCCCTGAGCTCAACGTCACCGTAACGGATTACCACATTGCCGCTGGCGGTAACGAGGTCCCGCTCACGGTTGTAGGTCAGTGCATCCGCCTCGACTTGAACCGGCAGATTCGATGGGAGTTCTTGTGCTCGCCCGAGCGACGCGAGCGCACTTGCCACTCCAAGCCAAATTGCCACCGCCAGCCCAACCCGGGCACACACCGACTACTCCTCATACGCCCGCGCGCGCGTTCGCCAGCCCTTCCCAAGCCCGCTCGCCCACAGCGGTGAGCGATCGTACCGCCCCGACCAAAAACAAAGAACCGGTAACCAAAATAGCGTCGCCTGGATCGACGGTAGCGAGCAAGCCTTCGAAGGCGCGGCGCGGATCCTCTTCTACACGAACCTGCGTTCGTTCACGCCATACCGAGGCCACCCGCTCCGGGTCCGCGCTACGACGGGGAAGCGGGCGGGTGACGATGACGCTCGCCACGTGAGGGGCGAGAAGCTCGACCATTTCGGGCCAATCCTTGTCTGCCATGACGCCGAAGAGCAAGTGCACACGGCGTCCTTGGGTACATTCTGGCAATGCCGTCAGCAAAGCCCGAACCCCGTCGAGGTTATGAGCTCCGTCGAGAATCACCAACGGATTTTCACCCACGACCTCCAAGCGGCCTGGCCAATGCACACCCTCCAGACCGGCCCGCCAAACATATGGAGACCACTGCAGCGCTTCAGGCAGGGCTTGAGCTGCCGCCACTGCCACCGCGGCATTGCCGCACTGGTGCCAACCACGCAGGGCAAGGGTAACGTTGGTCAGTTCGCCCCGCGGTCCACGGAACGACCAACAGCGATCCGTGCCTGACCAGTCGAAGTCCGTTCCTGCCCGCCAAACTCGAGCGCCCTGGGCTCGCGCCCGCTGCAAGATCACAACCTCCGCCTCGGGGGGGACTCTGCCAACAACCACGGGAACGCCCGGCTTGATGATGCCCGCCTTCTCCGCTGCAATCGAAGCCAGCGAGCGGCCGAGGAATTCTTGGTGGTCGAACCCAATGCTGGTGATCACCGCAACCTCGGGCACCACAACGTTCGTCGCATCGAGGCGCCCGCCCAGACCCGTCTCGATCACGGCCAAGGGGACCTCACAATCCGCAAAGTACTGAAATGCCAGAACTGTAGTGAATTCGAAGAATGTCAGGTCGATCCCGCGCAAGGTCGCTGCACGGTGGACGTCACGCGCCAAGCGAACCACCTCTTCCGGACAGATTTCCGCCTCGCCTACGCGAATGCGCTCGGTAAACCGCACGAGGTGGGGCGAAGTGTACAAGCCCGCACGCAGCCCCGCGGCGCCGGCCATGGCGTGCAGCATGGCGGCGACAGAACCCTTCCCGTTGGTTCCCGCAATGTGGATCACCGGGTACTTTCGTTCGGGGTGACCAAGCCCCTGCAGTACCAGCTCGACGCGCTCGAGCTTGAAATCCATCCCCTTTCGGGCCTCGAGAGCGAACAACCAATCCAAGAGCTCTTGGTACGTGGTTGCAATCATTGCGACATCCCGTCCAGCTCAAGATGTTGCCGCTATGGAACGCCGTACATCCTTGACTGCACTTTTCAGTCGGCGCACAAAACTCGTCACTTCATCGGCCAATCCCCGACTTCCGCGGTGTTGGTCCACCAAGCGCATAATCGCACTTCCCACAACGACTGCGTCAGCAAACTCTGCTACCGCCGCCGCTTGTTCCGCCGTAGAAATCCCGAACCCCACACCAATGGGAAGAGCCGTGCGCTCGCGCAGAGATAAGACGACGGGCCGTACCTCCCAAGGCTGCACGGGCTTTACCCCGGTGACACCCGTAACGGAAACGTAGTAAATGAACCCAGCGGCGTGCTGCAAAACCACCTGCACGCGTTCCGGCCCGCTAGTCGGTGCCAGCAAACAAACAAAGTGGATGCCGGCCGGACGCGTCCACTGCAACAACTCACCCGCTTCGTCTGGCGGCAGGTCGACCACCAGCAAGCCATCGACGCCCGCACGCGCAGCATCGCGTGCGAAAGCTTCCAGGCCGTAGCGAAAGATTGGGTTGTAGTAGCCGTATAAGACGATCGGCGTATCCGAATGCCGGCGAAATTCCTGCACGACTTCGAGAGCGCGGGGCAATGTGGCTCCTGCACGTAGCCCGATCTCCAGCGAGTGCTGCAACACTGGGCCATCGGCAGTCGGGTCCGAAAACGGCACCCCGAGCTCGATCAAATCTGCCCCGGCCTCTTCTACCTTGCGCATCAGGAGGAGGGTGGTTTCCAGGTCCGGGTCTCCCAACGTCAGAAATGGAACGAGAGCCACCTCGCCCTGGGCGCGCAGCGCGTCAAAAACTCGATCGATGCGATTCAACTGCGGTGCGCTTATCCCAACCGCCAAAGTTCGCGCCCTGTCCTCCCTCACAGCGTCACCCCCAGTGCCTGCGCTACGGTGCCCATATCCTTGTCCCCACGGCCAGACAGGTTGACCACGATGATCTGATCGCGGGCCAGCGTCGGCGCCAGTTTCGCCGCATAAGCAACCGCGTGCGCGCTCTCCAACGCCGGAATGATCCCCTCGCATTGCGAGAGCAGTTGGAAGGCCTCCAAGGCGTCGTCGTCGGTGACCGCGACGTACTGCGCCCGACCCGTGAAGTGCAGATACGCGTGCTCGGGCCCGACTCCGGGGTAGTCCAAACCAGCCGAAATGGAGTGTGCAGGCCGAATTTGACCCATCTCATCCTGCAAAATGTAGGTTTTCTTCCCGTGCAAAATTCCAATGGTCCCGGCACTGATGGACGCGGCGTGCTCTCCCGTGTGCAAACCCTTGCCCCCGCCTTCCACGCCCACGAGTCGCACGTCGGGATCGTCGAGAAAGGGGTAAAAGAGTCCCATCGCATTGCTTCCGCCACCCACACAGGCAATCAGGTAGTCCGGCAAGCGGCCTTCGCGCCGCAGGATTTGGCGGCGGGTCTCTTTGCCAATGACCGATTGAAAGTCACGCACGATCATCGGGTAGGGATGGGCCGACATCGTCGATCCGACCAAATAATAGGTCGTCTCGACATGAGTCACCCAATCCCGGAGGGCTTCATTGATGGCGTCTTTGAGCGTGGCGCTACCCGCAGAAACCGCACGAACCTGCGCACCCAAGAGTTTCATCCGAAACACGTTGAGGGACTGCCGCTGAACATCCCCGCTGCCCATAAATACTTCACAGGGGAACCCCAACAAAGCCGCCACCGTTGCCGTGGCCACGCCGTGCTGGCCAGCGCCGGTCTCGGCAATCAGGCGTTGCTTGCCCATCCGGCGGGCCAACAATGCCTGCCCGAGCGCGTTATTGATCTTGTGCGAGCCGGTGTGACACAAGTCCTCTCGTTTGAGATAAATCTTCGCCCCTCCGAGCTTGGCGGTGAGTCGTTCGGCGAAATACAGGGGCGTCTCCCGGCCCGCGTAATCGCGCAGGTAAGCTTGCAATTCTTGGCGAAAGCTCCGATCACGTGCGATCCGTCGGTACGCCCGCTCGAGCTCAATGAGCGCCGGCATGAGCGTTTCCGCCACATACCGCCCGCCAAAAATTCCGAAGTGCCCCCGCCGGTCAGGCAGATTTTGCATTCTGAACGAACCTCCTTAAGGCGTCCGCATCTTTCACGCCCGGACTGCTTTCCACACCACTGGCGACATCGACGGCAAACGGACGAACCACGCGCACGGCTTGGGCGACGTTTTCCGCACGCAATCCACCAGCCAGAATCAACGGTTGCTCCACCGGCAAGCGCGCAATCTCCATCCAGTCGGCAGTTTCTCCCGTGCCGCCGAACTGACCTGGCACATGTGCATCGATCAACAGGAAATCGACGGGGTAACTGCGGGCCCTCTCCCAATCCTCTCGCGTGCGCAGGCGGATCGCTTTAATCACCGGCCACCGCCATCCGGTGCAGTAGTCCGGCGGCTCGTCCCCGTGGAACTGCAAGAGGTCGAGCTCCAGGCTCGCCGCCGTTTCCTCCACTTCATCCCGCGTGGCTCCGACGAACACGCCCACGACCTGCACGTGCGAGGGGACAGCGGCGAGAATCTCGCAAGCTCGATCCTTGGTCACAAACCGCGGGCTCCGCGGGTAAAAATTTAGCCCGATCCAATCTGCTCCTGCTTCCGCAGCAGCCATCGCATCCTCAGGCCTTGTGACACCGCAAATTTTGACCACGACCATGTGCCCAATTGGTTCTCAGGCCAACAACGCGGCAAGTTTGGCCGCGGGGTCGTTCGCCCGTACCAGTGCTTCCCCGATCAGAAATGCGTGCACCCCCGCACGCTCCAAGCGCTCAATGTCGTCCCGGCTGTCGATCCCGCTTTCTGCAACAAGAATCAAGCCGTCTTGGTGCCGAACTCGCGCCGCCACCCGCTCGGTGACGCCCAACGAGGTAACAAACGTTCCCAGGTCGCGGTTATTGACGCCGATCAACCGAGCTCCAGCCGCCAGGGCAACCTCCAATTCTCCTTCGCCATGGACCTCGACGAGCGCAGCAAGTCCTAAGGCCGTCGCCCCTTCAATGAGCTCACGCAACAGATCGGTCGCGAGCGCTCGCACAATCAGCAACACCGCATCCGCGCCATACGCACGCGCTTCGTGTAACTGGTAGGGGTCGAACAGAAAATCCTTGCGCAACAGCGGTAGCCGCACCGCTCGGCGGATTGCCTGCAGGTGCTGCAAATGCCCGAGGAAAAACTGGGTTTCGGTCAGCACCGATATCGCCGCTGCCCCACCAGCCTCGTATGCGCGCGCGAGCCCCACGGGGTTAAAATCCTGTCGCATCACACCCCTAGAGGGCGACGCCTGTTTTACCTCCGCGATGATTGCACGCTGCCGTTGCAAAGCCCCTACGAAATCCCGCCGCGGTTCGTGGTACAACGCAACCTGGGTCAGCTCTGCGAGCGGCACACGCTGCTTTGTGTCCGCCAACTCCGCGCGTTTGGCTTCCAGAATACGATCGAGAATCATCGGTTCGTCCAGGCAATCACCTGTTGGAGTTTTTGCCAAGCGACTCCTCCCACGATCGCCTCGTGTGCTTGCCGTACACCTTCTTCGAGGGTAGCGGCGTGCCCGGCAACGTACAGTGCTGCACCCGCATTGAGCTCGGCTACTTCTGTACAAGGGCCGGGCTCTCCATGGAGAACAGCCTGCATCCGCTCGAGGGCAGTGAGCAGGTCTGGGCACACGAACGCCTCGCGCGGGTAGGTCGAGAAGCCGAGTCGAGCAGGATCCAAGCGCCAACGGCGCAACTCCCCTCCCCGCCACTCGCACACTTGCGTGGGGGCAGACAAAGAGATTTCGTCCAATCCATCTTCGCTGTGCACCACCATGGCATGCTCGGCCCCGAGTTCCGCCAAGGCCCACGCCAACGGCTCGAGCCACTTCCCCGCGAACACCCCCACGAGTTGCCGCTTTGCTCCAGCCGGATTGGCCAGCGGCCCTAGCAAGTTGAAAATCGTTCTCAGTCCTAGCTCTCGCCGCACTGGAGCAACGTGACGCATGGCGGGATGGAACCGCGGCGCGAACAAGAATCCGAAACCAGTGGCCTCGATGCACTCGCGAACTTGGTCGGGCGGTAAGTCAATGCGCACGCCCAAGGCTTCCAAAATATCGGCCCCACCAACTCGGCCCGACACCGCCCGGTTGCCGTGCTTCGCCACCGCGGCTCCGGCCGCAGCGGCAATCAGCGCTGCTGCCGTGGAAATGTTGAAGGTGCTCTTCCCGTCCCCACCCGTTCCGCACGTATCCACAACTGCAACCTGGGGGCGAATGTTCTCCGCACGCGCCCGCATCGCGCGTGCTGCCCCAACAAGCTCCGCAACCGTTTCACCTTTCATGCGCCAAGCCACAAGCAGTCCGGCCAAATGGACCGGGCTAACCTCACCGCCCATCACTTCCAGCATCACAGCTTCTGCTTCGCTGGCTTGCAGATCTCGCCCGTCGACAAACGCTTTGAGGGCACCAACCACTTGCTCCGACATGCGCTTCAAGCTGTGAGCGTGAGGAAATTTTGCAGCAACTGCTTCCCGGCGACCGTAAGGATCGATTCAGGATGGAATTGCACCCCTTCCACGATGTACTCCCGATGGCGCAAGCCCATGATTTCCCCCTCAGCCGTACGGGCGCTGACCTCCAAGCATGCCGGCAAGGTACTCTCCTCGACAAGCAACGAATGGTACCGCGTGGCCTGAAAGGGGTTTGGGAGGCCGAGGAAGATGGTTCTTCCATCGTGAAAAATTTCCGAAGTTTTGCCGTGCATCAATCGAGCGGCTCGCACCACCCGCCCGCCAAAAGCTGCAGCGATGCTTTGGTGGCCCAGACACACGCCAAGCAACGGAATTTTCCCGGCAAAATGCTGGATCACCGCCACCGATACCCCAGCCTCGGCTGGTGTACAAGGACCAGGAGAAATCACGATTTGTTTAGGCTGCCACGAAGCGATTTCTTCGACCGTAACTGCGTCGTTGCGCACCACGCGCACATCAGCCCCCAGCTCCGCGAAGTACTGCACGAGGTTGTACGTAAACGAATCGTAATTGTCGATCATCAAAAGCATGCGAGGTTACGACCTTAGTCGGCCTGCAGGCTCTCTGCCAGGCGAATCGCATGCAGCGCAGCCCGTGCTTTGTTCACACACTCTTGATGCTCCTTTTCCGGCACGGAATCGGCGACCACCCCCGCTCCAGCCTGCACGTAGTAATGGTGCCCTTTGATCAAAATGGTCCGGATGGTAATGCAGGTGTCCATATTGCCGGAAAAGCCGAAGTAGCCGACTGCGCCTCCATACACTCCGCGGCGCGTGGGCTCGAGTTCGTCGATGATCTCCATGGCTCGGATCTTCGGCGCACCGGTGAGCGTGCCCGCGGGAAACGCTGCGGCAAACGCGTCAAAGGCGTCCAATCCGGCTCGCAAGGTGCCACGCACGTTGGAAACAAGGTGCATAACGTGGGAGTAACGCTCCACCGCCATGCACTCCGTCACCTCCACGGAGCCTACTTCCGCTACGCGTCCCACGTCGTTGCGCCCCAGATCCACCAGCATGATGTGTTCGGCAATCTCTTTGGCATCTTGACGCAACTCAGCTTCCAGCTCACGGTCCGACACCTCATCGGTGCCACGCGGGCGCGTGCCCGCAATCGGGCGCACCGTCACCTCTCGGCCCTCCAAGCGCACCATCACCTCCGGCGAGGAGCCTACCAGGGTCACCTCCCCCGCGCGCAGGAAAAACATGTACGGAGCTGGGTTAACCTTGCGCAAGCAGCGATAAACCTCGAAAGGGTCGGCCCGGAGCTCACCTTCGAACCGCTGCGCCAAGACAACCTGAATGATGTCACCGGCAGCGATGTACTCCTTGGCACGCCGCACCATGGCCTCGTACTGCTCCTGCGTCACGTTCCCGCGCTCCCCGGGACTCGTTCTCGGGGGACCGAACTCTCGCCGAGCGTGCAGCGGGCGCCGCAGGCGCGCGATGATGTCCTCCAGTCTTGCACATGCCTGCGCGTAACTCTCCCGTAGCGAATCCTTTTGCGTGGGCACATACGTCACGGCGGTGATCGTGTGGCGGAGGTTGTCGAACACCAAGAACGTGTCGACCAGCATCAAGTAGAGATCCGGCACCCCCAAATCGTCGCGCGGAGGTTTCGGCAACCGTTCGAAGTGCCGCACGAGGTCGTAACCGAGGTAGCCGACCCATCCGCCATCGAAGCGCGGCAAAGGCCGTGCGGAGACGACGTGGAACTCTCGGAGTACCCTGCGGGCGTGCTCCAAGGGGTTGCGCCCTTCGAACACGGTGGGCGGCTCTCCAACCCGGGTCAGGACTGCCCGCTGATCCTTCGCGCTCAACACCTGCGCTGGACGAATCCCGAGAAAACTAAACCGCCCCCATTTCTCTGCACCCTCTACGCTCTCGAACAAAAAGGCGTCGCTGCCATCGTCGAGCTTGAGAAACGCAGAAACGGGCGTCTCCAAGTCCGCAAGGATTTCGCGGGTGACGGCTACGAAGTTCCCTTGCGCCGCCAAGTCGCAAAATTGCGCATAGTCCGGCTCAAACATCCTTCTATCCCATTAGCGGGGCGTGACGAAGGCGCCGCTCAGTCCCGCTTCATTCTTCAAACGCCTCTCCCACTGCTGCGCTTCTTCACGCGAAGAGAACCGCCCCACGCGGACACGATACCAAGTCGCACCCTCACGGCTCGGGACCTGCACCAGATATGCATCGTACCCACGAGAACGAAGCCGCTGAACCAAGGCCCGAGCTTCGGTGGCGTCCGTCGTAGCGGTGACTTGCACCGTCCACCCTGCATCCGCCCACGTCTCCCGCCCCTCGTCCCGCAGGCGCGGTGGAGCAGTCGGAGTTGGGCGGGGTCGCGGCGTGTTCGTGGGCCGAGGAGTCACTCGCGGCCACAGCGGCGTGGGGGTCGGAAGCCAGAGAGGCGCAGCCACGGTCGGCGCAATACGTCCTTGGGTCGGAGGTGCCACCGTGGGTGCTGTTTCCACTGCGAGAGGAGAGGGATTCGACTGCGCCAACCGCTCTGCAGCTTTCTGCCGGAGGCGCTCGTAAAACGCCCGGTCCACCGCCTCCTCCGGGCGCTCCTCGACGTGCGCTGGGGAAGGGGTCGCAAAAACAATCGGTGCCCGGACAATCCGCTCTTCTTGCAAGAGCCTGCGTTCGGCCGCATCCCGCCCCACCCACAAGCCGAAAAAAAAGATCACCACCGACGCCCCGGCAAACAGTACAATCAGAACCAATACCTGGAAGTACGTCAGGCCCGATTGCCGTGCGCCCCGCATTTTCATCGTTCTCACATTTCCTCCGGGGCACGCACCCCGAGGAGTTCGAGTCCGTGACGCACGACTTTTCCTACCGCCCAGGCCAAATACAAGCGTGCCCCCGACTGTTCCGGGTTTTCCGTCAGCACACGGTGGCGGTTGTAAAACCGGTGAAACTCGCCAGCGAGATCGATCAGGTAAAACACCACGCGGTGAGGTTCGCAGACTCGCGCGGCTTCCTCTACAACGTCTGCGTACGACGCAAGCAACTTCGTCACCGCGACTTCTTCCGGCGCAGTCAGCGTCTGCAAGGCTGCCGCGCTTGCGGCGGGCCGCGACACTCCCTGGGCGGCTGCTTGTTTCATCAAGCTGCACACCCGCGCGTGCGCGTACTGGACGTAAAAAACCGGGTTATCGGTCGACTGCTTTTTTGCCAGGTCGAGATCGAACTCCAAGTGGCTATCGGCCTTGCGAGTGAGGAAGAAGAACCGGACCGCATCTGCACCGACCTCGTCAATGAGCTCATCCAGCGTGACATACTCGGCGCGACGCGTAGACATTTTTACCTGCTCCCCGCCGCGCGTCAGGGTCACGAACTGGTACAGGATGACACGCAATCGACCGACGTCGTAGCCCAACGCTTTCAGCGCCGCGCGTACATCTTCGTGCTCCGCAATATGGTCGGCACCAAGGACGTTGACCAATAAATCGAAACCTCTTGCAAACTTGTGGCGGTGGTACGCGATGTCCGGCAGCCGGTAGGCTGGCTCGCCAGTGGACTTTACCAAGACACGATCTTGGTCGAGCCCAACCGCCGCGCCGTTCAGCCACACGGCCCCATCGCGCTCAAAAGCCAGCCCGAGGCGTCGAAGATCGGCAAGCGTTTGCTTAATGCTGCCGTCTTTGTACAGCGAGTCCTCGTTGAAGTACGAGTCGAAGCGAATGCCGAGCCGGTTCAAGGTGCGCTCGATATCGGCAAAAATGGCTTTTTCGGCCGCGTCTTTGAACACTCCCGTGGCAGGCTCACTGCGCAAGCGGTCGCCGTGTTCCTGCAACAAACCGGCAGCAATCTCGCGAATATACTCGCCTTGATACCCCTCTTCTGGAAAGGTGACCGAGTCTCCCAACAGCTCCAAGTACCGCGCCTTGACCGACTCGCCCAAGAGTTTCATTTGCCGGCCGGCGTTGTTGAAGTAGTACTCCCGGACGACACTGTGGCCTGTGGCTTCGAACAAGCGAGCAATCGCATCCCCGAGCACAGCGTTGCGTCCGTGCCCGACGGTCAACGGCCCAGTCGGATTTGCGGAGACGAACTCCACCAACACGGATTGCCCCTTGCCAAACGCGGTCGGCCCGAATCCCGGCGACTCAATCTCAGCCAGGCAACGAGCCCAAAACGCTGCGGACAACCGAAAGTTGATGTAACCTGGGCCGGCAATTTCCACCGCTGAGAACAGTCCTTCGGGGTCCTCGAGGCAGCCCACGATCTTTTCCGCCACGGCACGCGGGGCGGAACGCTCTGACCGCGCCAAGCTCAGTGCCACCGGAGTTGCCAAGTCGCCCAAAGCGGGATCTTTCGGAACTTCCAACACCAACGGCGGAGGTTCGCTCTGCAGTAAGCCTTCACGACGAGCGCGCTGCAAAGCTCGCTCCAGGACTGATTCAACCGGCTTCTTCATTCTTGTATCCGCACGGTCGGCTTATTTGTGCTGCCTTGCTTGCCCGGCGCACCCGAGCACAAGAGGTTCGCGGGGCTATATGCAGCAGGGTCGGGCGAGTCAAGTTTGCCGCGGTGCGCCAGTAGCCGCTTGTTTTTTCGACTGTGGAAAGTATCGCGTCATCAACACGGCGTGCCGACCCGGAGCGTAGTAGTTGCGCCGCAGCCCCGTTTGCACGAAGCCGTGAGCGGAGTACAGCGCTTGGGCTGCCTGGTTGTCGTGCCGCACTTCCAAAGTCACCAACCGGGCATCGGCACGACGGGCAGCATCGAGGACGACCTCGAGCAATAAACGACCGATCCCCCGCCGGCGCCGGTCCGGATGAACAGCGAGATTCAGCAAGTGGACCTCGTCGCCGACCATCCACCAGCACACGTAACCAACGAGCGCGCTCCGTTCGTCCCGCGCCACCAAACATTTCGAAAACGGCAACCGCAATTCGTGCCGAAACAGCCCCACCGACCACGGCTCGGCGAACGAGCGACGCTCGATCTCCATGACCGCATCGAGGTCCTCTTCTCGCATGGGCTCAAGGCGCACATCCGTCCCGGTGTTCATCGCTTACCACCGCACAAGGGCACTCCCCCAGGTGAATCCTGCACCGAAGGCGGCAAAACAAACCAGCATACCCGGTTGCAATCGCTCGTCTGCTAGGGCGTCGTACAACGCAAGCGGGATCGATGCGGCGGTGGTATTGCCGTACCGGTCGATGTTGTTGACCACCTGTTCTTCCCGCAAGCCCAACTCCATGGCCACCATTTGGTTGATGCGCAAGTTCGCCTGATGGGGCACGAGTAAATCGAGATCCGTCGGGGCCACGCCGTTGGCATCGAGCGCCTCGCGAATTACTTCGCACATTCGCGTGACCGCGTGTCGAAACACATAGCGCCCCTCCATGCGGGGGAAGACTTTGGCATCGGGCCCGGTGATCATTTCCTCCGTCAAACGTGGGCGCAGTCGGCTTCCCGGAGCTTCCACCCACAGTTTTTCCGCGTACTTGCCTTCTGCGTGGAGGTGCGTGGACAACACACCGCGCTCGCCATCGGGCGCAGGCCCCACGACGACGGCTCCGGCCCCGTCGCCAAAAATCACCGCCACGTCCCGGCCGCGCGTACTGAGATCAACGCCCGTCGAGTGCACTTCAGCCCCAACCACGAGAACGTAATCGAGTGTTTCTGTTTTCACGAACTGGTCCGCAACCGCGAGCGCGTAGAGGAAGCCGCTACACTGATTGCGCACATCGAACGCAGGGACCCCTGGAATGCCCAGCTTGTCTTGCAACAGGAACGCGCTGCCCGGCATGTCCACGTCTGGGCTCAGGGTGGCAAACACCACACATTGCACTTGTTCGGCCCCAATGCCCGCACGCTCCAGTGCCTCGCGCGCCGCAACGACACCCATATCCGATGCACCCACACAGCCATCGCTAAAACGACGCTCGCGAATTCCGGTTCGCTGCTGAATCCACTCATCCGACGTGTCCATGAGTCGGGTCAAGTCCTGGTTGGTCACCACACGCTCCGGGACACAGCGCCCGACGCCCAGGATATGCGATCTCCGCATGACCTACTCCTCCTCAGCCTCCTGGTTCCGGCTTACACACGTAGCAACGCGGCACCCCACGCGAACCCAGCACCGCACGCGGCCAGGCACACCCTCGCTCCGCTAGAAAGACGCCCCTCTTGAAGAGCGCGGCTCACGGCCAATGGCAAACTAGCCGCGCCGAGGTGCCCCATATCGGCCGCCGGGTTCGTGAGGTTGCCTTCCAAGAGGCCCAAGCGACGCCCGGCTTCCTCGGCCACTTCGGGGAAAACGTGCGCCATTACGAAGTGGTCAACTGCCGACAACGAACAGCCGGCCCGATCCAATGCTTCCTTGACGACGGCAGGCAAGTGCTCCCGTCCGAACTCGGCAACCGTGTCGACGTTCAGCCGCGGCAAGTGCTTTCCCAAACCGAAGTCCTCGCGGGTGATCCGCAAAGGATGCTGTCGGCTTGCCGGGTACTCGCACCAAAACGCACGATGATGACGCCCGTCGGAATGGGTCACTATCGCCTCGATTCCGCTCCCATCGGCCGCCGGCCCTAAAACCGCGACTCCCGCACCATCTCCGAACAGCCGGGCAACCTCCGGCTGCCACTCGTAATCCACCCCAGAGGAGTACACTTCTCCCCCAGCAACCAAAGCGCACTGGGCCTGCCCCGTTCGGAGGAACTTCTCCGCCACATCCAGGGCAAAGATAAAGCCCGCACACTGGGCGCGGATGTCGAGGCACGGCACGGTGCCACAGCCAAGTTGATCCTGCAGGTAGCAAGCCGAGCCCGGAAAGGTGACATCTGGAGTGGTAGTCGCGAATACGATGAAATCCACATCTTGGGCAGTGCGACCACTACGCTCGAAGGCCAGTGCCGCGGCGCGTGCTGCCAGGGTCGATGGCCCCACCGGCTCTTCCGCAATCGGCCGGCGAGTGCCCACCCTCTCCACAAAAGGCGGCAAATGGTGGCCCCAGGCCAACACTCTCGCTTGCATGGGCCGCCTGTCTAGCGAGTTGCAGCGCATGATGCGAGCGCGGGCCTGCCCAAGGGCCAGCGGCAGTGCCTCCGTGGGGTCAGAAGGAACATCAGTTGCCGGACGACCCTCCAATGCCAGTAGGAGGCAAGCAGCAAGTGGCGGACGGTGCGAATCGGCCAATCGCGAATCGTAGGGGCGACGCATGCGTCGCCCCTACGCTGCCGCAGTGCAGCAGCGTGGCCCAGTGGAACGGGGGCGCCCCTAAGCCTCTCTCCCTCTCTCCCTCTCGCCCTCCCGGGGGAAAGGGGGGATTTTTTATTAGCGACAGACATCGTCACCAAATTGCACTTGCGCAGCCATAACCAGACACCCTCGCCCCCGTTAGGGGGCAGGGGGTGCGGCGTTAGCCGCGGGTGAGGGGCGAAGCCACGCGAGCCTCACCACTCCCACAACAATCGATCCGAGGGACGTACAGCCGCCCTTACGGCAAGGGGCAAGCGGTGAGGGCAGCTTCCACCGCCACGAGCAATTCGTCCACGGTGACACTCCCGTCGCGGTTCAGATCCATGTCTGAGCAAGCGCTCACTCCGACCCGCTCCAAGATGATGTTCACGCCGAGGATCAGCTCGTCGATGGTTACCGCGCCGTCGCCATTACAATCGCCAACGCAGGCCGGAGGCGGTGGGCTTGTGGGCGTTGCTGTCGGCGACTCTTCCGGGGTTGCTATAGGCGATTCTTCAGGAGTCGGTGTCGGTGTTTCCTCGGGCGTTGCGGTCGGCTCTGGGCTCTGCTCCACCGTCGCCGTGGGCCTCGGGGATTCCGCCGGGGTCGCCGTTGCGGTCGGCGACTCTTCCGGTGTAGCTGTCGGCACCGGGCTCTCCTCAACTGTCGCGGTCGGCGTCGGGGACTCAGCCGGCGTGGCCGTAGGTGTCGGAGATTCAGCAGGCGATGCGGTCGCAGTTGGTGAGGCCTCCCCGCCGGGTGTTGAAGTCGCTGTTGGTGCGGGACTTTCCTCCACTGTCGCCGTCGGCACGGGAGAGCTTTCAGGCGTTGTGGTCGCTGTCGGTGACTCCTCGGCTGTGGCCGTGGGCACCGGACTCTCTTCGACCGTCGCTGTCGGAACGGGGGACTCTCCCGGCGAGCCGCTCGGCGTTGGCGTTTCCGCCGGTGTAGGCGTCGGCGTAGCGGTCACTTCAGCCGTGTTGGTTGCCGCGGCTGTGGGGGTGGGGGTCGGCTCCGCGCTGGGGCTTGCGGTCGGGACCTCGCCGCCGTTCACCACGGGTTCTCCACGGCACTCGCCTGCTTGGCAGGCATCATTCACGGTGCACTCGTTCCCATCATCACAAGCCGTCCCATCTGGCGCGTTGCCAGCGTAGGTGCACGAGCCCGTCTCCGGATCGCACGTTCCACCCACTTTGCAGGGATCCATGCACGGTATGTCAAAAGTGCCGCACTGGCCGGTAACGGGGTTACAAGTGGCGGTGCAAAGATTCTCCGGAAGGGGGCACTGCAGAT
Organism: Candidatus Binatia bacterium; assembly: GCA_026415395.1. NCBI lineage: Bacteria > Candidatus Binatota > Binatia (SeqCode) > Binatia bacterium. Next base: position 196,401 of record JAOAHD010000016.1, read on the forward strand.
CACCCAAGCAGAAACCAAACTGGCAGCGATCGTTCGTCGTACATGCACCAAGTACGTCGACGCACGGGGTGCCATCTGGTGCCCGCTCACCAATGCACACCCCGGCCAGGCAGGCGTCGTTCACCGTGCATGGGTTCAAGTCGTCACATGAGGTGCCATTCGGCAGCGGCGTGCCTTGGCAAGATCCGTCCGGCTGGCAGGTACCGCCGGTCATACACGGGTTCGCCACGTCGCACGCAACCTGGGCGTGAGCCTTTCCCCCAAAATAACTCGCCAAGACCAACGCCACTGCAACCCCCAAGTGACACCCAAGGCGTACCCACGTCGTCCCCATACAAACTCCTCCCTGGCGAATGATAGCTACCTGCTACCGGAGCGATTCTGAGGAAGCAAGATCGTTTCTCGCGACTGACTATCGTCGCGCCTGTAGAGTAGAAGCGCACCACGACCCGGGGGTCGCACGCGTTTCCCAACGGACAAGGAGGTTTGTGATGATGAGGAAGGCTTTATACACGCTAACGGCTTTGCTCCCGTTGAGTCTTGCAGCATGTGTGCAACCGATGTGGGCACCCGTGCATGGGCACTTGTATCTCGACGTTAAGGGGCCCGTCGCCGCTACCGAGGGCGACGTCTGCCACTAAGCAAGGGAGAGCTTGCGCGCAAACAATCCTGGGGCTTGTCGCCACAGGCGACGCCAGCATCGAAGCGGCCACGAGAGCTGGCGGCATCAAGCAAATTGTATCCGTCGTCCACGAGTCGAAGCACATCCTAGGAATCATCGGCACGTTTTGCACAATCGTCCGCGGCAACTAATCGGCATTTTAAGGAAATCAAGCGAAGGACTCCGCAAAGCGTGCGACGCCCCGGTTTGCAGGCTAGCTGGAATCGCAACGACTTCACACGATCGCGGTGTGTCTGTTTTCGCCGGACGCGAGTTTTACCTGCAGCGCGAATGTGACGCACCCGCAGGGTGGCTCGCCTCGGCTAACCGCTCAGCCATGACCAGCAGCCTCGGGGAGTTCGACACGTGCCACATGCCACGTGACTCCTCCTCGAGGGGGTCAGAGCTGCTCCTTCTCCAGGAAGAGGCCTTTATCCACCTTGGAGAAGAACTGCTGGTAGTATTCAGGCACGACAATCGTGTGCACCTCCATGACTTCGCCACGGTTGTTGAAGGTCTTGGTCTGGCAGTTCAGCCGCACCTTGGTTTCCTCGCCGAACTCGCTGACTGTGGCCGAGCACTCGATCACTGTGACCTTCGCCCATCTGGCCTCTGATCCGTCGGCCCCGAGCGCCAGCAACAACGCTAGCGGGCTTTCGACGTCAACCTCTTTGGTCGCACTCACAAGCCCTAATTCGCGATCGGCGTGTTTTACGATGAACCCCTCATCCTGGAATACCGCGAGGAGCGCCTTGAGCACCATCTTGGTGTCCTTGGTGGGATACGAGCGGGTTTGCAGCTCGCGGATTTGCAACTGGCTCATCGGCGGTGCGGCGGCACTGCCGACCATAAACACGACTCCGCTGCAGAGAACGCCGAGGAAGGCCACCGGGCGAAGCCTGCCGGGCACTCCTCCAACGGACTCGCTCCTTCGGCGCGGAAGCATCCAGCAAAGATACGCCACACCGACACCGGCCCAACCCCCTATGAGGTCCCACCAGTCGAACGTGCCGTTCGCTACGTAGGCGCACCACAACCTGGCAGCCGCTCCATTGGCGCCTCGCAGCCAGTCTGGGCAAGCACCTCCCGCCTGCGCGAATTCGCCCAGGCTACCGAGCACAAGCCACAGGCTAGCTGCTAACAATCCAGCGAATGGGCCCTCAATCGCCGCCGCAGTGAAGAGCGTGAATGCAAAGGTATACAGCGCACTTGGCAGGACGCCTGCTAGTGCGGCTGCGCTCCCCGCTGCCCAGGCGGCCGCGGCCGAAATCCCTGGGGCTGCGGAAGCAAAGAGAAAGAGACTACCGAGACCCCGAAACTCAAGATAGACCAGCGCCCCGAGGATCAGAGCCCCCATACCAAGCACCAGTGCAAAGAACTGCCTAGTCTCGATTCGACCCACCACCATCGATAGCGCACATCTTCTGGCGAAGTTGCCTCTCCCGCTCAAAACCTGCTCGCATGGTACGAAAACGACTCGACTCGCCCCGAATCGTCGAACTTGATGACTACGGTCAGCGTTCTTTGCGACGTGCGCACGCTTCCGGAAGCCCCACCTACAGTTACCAGCAACACGGTTCCGAAGACGCCGCTTCTCGAATACGAGGCCTCCGCGGCCATCTTGTCGTAGATCCAAGTTTCTTGCCCAGTCGCATCGCGCGTCACGATGTTCGGCGAACCCAATCGCTCGGCCACATCGGCTTGCGACAAGCCCACGTGGATCTCCTTCTGCACCCTGCCGAGGGTCAACTCATGCTCACCAACCGGCTCTTCCCGGCGATAAACACAGCCGCCCACACTGAGGAAAAACACGAACCCTATCACAACCCCGGACACGGCCGAACTTCGCAACAACACCTCTTCGCTCCCGAATACAGTTCGCCTTCTCTCACCGCAGCAACGCAGCGGCTCCTCCCCGGCGCCCGAGAAGCAAAACCGCAGCGGCGCTCGCCAAAGTCCGCTTCGCCGACGCCTCGCCCTCGTGCGTACCGCGCACGCGTGCCCAAACAAGCGGTTGCCCTAGGGAGCCATTGCGAATCGTCATTGTCCCCTGCCACAAAATGCTTCGTTGCGTTTCCCCCTGCCACAATCTCTTGGCGATGGCAAATCCTTTCTTCCCATTTCGGCAAAGCCCCGCCGAAGCAGCGCTCACGGAAACGCCGACCCGACGGATCTTGCTCGCCCGCTCCAACCGCCAGCCCGCGATCACTAAGCTGGGCAGCTCCTGTTGCATCCGGCGAGCGCGGCAAGTAGCTAAGCGGCCATGCGCGTTGAACCAGGAACTCTCGTGTGCCGCCCGCGGTTTGCCCCATATCCGCTGTATGGCCGCGTGGTCCGCATGGTCGGCGATGACGCTGTGCTCGTTACGCAAGTCGAGTGCGGCGACCCGCGCTGCGCCAGCGAGCACCATCATGCGGATGCGGTTTGGCCCATTGCGGATTTGGAAGGCGCCCACGCCTATCAAGGCCGCGCCGAGTGGGAACTCGGACGTTTGAGCTCACCGAACGCAGTGTTGCTCGACGACGCTGCTTGAGCGCCTAAAGAGGTGCCCGATGGCAGAGTGGTGGCGCACTGGCGTCTTCTACGAAATTTACGTCCGCAGTTTCCAAGACTCCAACGGCGACGGCGTCGGTGACCTCGAAGGCATCCTCCAGCACCTCGACTACCTCAACGATGGGACGCCAAGTTCGCTCGGGGTCGACGCCCTGTGGCTTACGCCCATTTATCCATCGCCAATGCGCGATTTCGGCTACGACGTTGCCAACTACTGCGAGGTGCATCCGCTGTTCGGAGACCTCCGGACGTTCGATCGACTCGTCGAGGAGGCCCATCGCCGCAACATCCGCATCATCCTCGACTTCGTACCGAACCATACGTCATCCGAGCATCCCTGGTTTCTCGAATCGCGCCGCAGCCGCACGAACCCAAAGCGTTCGTGGTACGTTTGGCGCGACCCCAAGCCTGACGGTAGCCCACCGAACAATTGGGTGAGCTCCTTCGGGGGGCCGGCGTGGACCCTCGAGCCAGCCACCGGGCAATACTACTTGCATTCGTTTCTTCCTGAGCAGCCCGACCTCAATTGGCGTAACCCGGAAGTCGTCAGCGCCATGGAGGATGTGTTGCGTTTTTGGCTCGACCGCGGCGTGGATGGTTTTCGTATCGACGTGATTCACAAGCTCGTCAAGGATGCAGCGCTGCGCGACAACCCCAAGCCTCCACCGGAAGAAGAGCACCCAGTTTACCACTTCGGCGGTCAGGTGCACCTGTACGACGAAGATCAGCCGGAAGTGCACGACATCATTCGCCGCTGGCGACAGTTGCTCGACCGCTACGGCAGCCGGATGATGGTCGGTGAGGTGTATTTGTTCGATGCGCAACGCATCGCCCGCTACTACGGCAGCGGCCAGGACGAACTCCACCTTGCGTTTAACTTCCGCTTTTTGTGGAGCCCTTGGGACGCTGGGAGTTTTCGCCACGAAGTGGAAACCATGGAAGCGCTGCTGCCCCGCGGCGCGCAGCCGACCTACGTGCTCTCGAGCCACGACGCCCCCCGGCATCGTACCCGCTTCGACCATCCTGAGTACGGCGATGCACGTGCCCGCGTTGCCGCTCTCATGCTGCTCACATTGCGCGGGACGCCGTTTATTTATTACGGCGAGGAAATCGGCATGCGCGACGTGCCGATTCCGCCGGAGCGCATCTGCGACCCGGTGGGCCAGCGGTTTCCCGGTCTCGGCCGCGATCCCGAACGCACACCCATGCAGTGGAGCGGTGCCGCCTACGCTGGCTTTTCGAGCGTCGAACCGTGGCTCCCCGTGGCCTCGGACTTCGCCGACTGCAATGTCGAGAAGCAACGCCATGACCCTGCTTCGCTGTTGAGTTTTTACCGCAAACTCATTTGGAAACGAAAGCAAAGCCCGGCCCTGCAGCGAGGTAGCTACTCCACGCTGGATGCGCCGGAACATGTCTTTGCCTACGAACGGGCCCATGCGGAGCAAACCCTCGTGGTGGTCTTGAATTTCGGAACTCAGCCGACAGCGCTGACTTTGCCGCACGCGGGCACGCTGTGGCTCTCTACCTCTCCCCAACGACGGGACGCAGGCCCTAAGCAACAGTGGGAGCTCGATGCCAACGAGGGAATTGTGGTGGAACTCAAACGAGGTGGGTCGACCGCCAGCCGTTGACGAATTGCTTCCTCCACCACGCTACCAGCGCGCCTTCGTGAGTCACTCCTTGCGTTGCTCCCCAGTGGTCCGGCGTAGCGCCGTCTGACTTCGGCCCCAACAGCTGGCTCCTCTCACCGGCCTCGAAGTCGAACAGGCAATTGCCTCCGTGGGGCAATTCCGGCAACAAGGGGCCACCGTGCCCATCGCCGCTCGACCGCCGGACACCATTGCCGAACTGCATAACGTCTCCGTGCGCTTCGGCGACACGCGAGCAGTCGACGCTGTGAGCCTCACGCTACGCAGCGCGGAAGTCCACGCCTTGCTCGGCGAGAACGGCGCGGGGAAATCCACCCTTCTCAAGGTGTTCGCGGGTCTCGTGAGGCCGAACACCGGCGCGGTGCGTGCGCGCCAGGGCATCCGCGTGGCCTTCGTGCCCCAGGAGTTGGAGATGCCCTGGACGCTCACCGTCGCCGATTGGCTTTTTCTCGGACACGAGATGAAGACTCGCTGGCATTCTCTCGATCGCGACCGGCAACGGGCCTCTGCCTCGGAGTGGCTCCGCCGCTTTCGCCTTACCCTTAGCGCCGACGCCCCGCTCGCCACCCTATCTGCTCCTCAACTCAAATGGGTGCAAATCCTCCGTGCTGCCAGCATGAAGCCGGATCTCCTGCTTCTCGACGAGCCCACCGCCACGCTTTCCCTGGCCGACACCGCTGTGCTGTTCGAGTATCTTACCACGATGCGTGCCTCAGGGGCGGCAGTGGTGTTCGTCACCCATCGGCTGGCCGAAATTCAATCTCTCGCCGACTGGGTCACCGTGATGCGCGACGGCCAAGTTGTCGCCAGCGGACCCCAGCCCTCGTTCCCACCCGACCACCTCCTAAAACTGATGGCAGGCAGCGGCAAAGTGCAGCCAAGTTTGCCGAGCCCTCCGCAGGGAACGCTCTGTTTGCAGGTAGCTGAGTTGAGCAGCGGACAGGTCCATGGAGTTTCCTTTACTCTGCAAGAGGGCGAAATTGTCGGGCTGGCCGGCCTTTCGGGCTCGGGGCGCTCCACGCTCCTCGAAGCGCTGGCTGGCTTACGCCCGTTTACGGCAACGAGGTTTTTCCGCGTAGAACCCAGTGCATTTGTTCCCGAAGATCGGCTGCGCAAAGGGCTCTTGCCCTCTCTATCGCTGCGCGAGAATGTGTTCGTGCCCGCGCCACATTCCTGGTTGCACCACCGCCGTGAGCGAGAGCTCTTGCGCCCGTGGCTCGACCGCCTGCGCATTCGCAGCGCGGGGCCAGATGCCCCGCTATCGTCGCTTTCCGGCGGCAACCAACAAAAAGTGCTGCTGGCGCGTGCTCTGCGACGACAGCCTCGGTTGTTGCTGCTGGACGAACCAACCACGGGAGTCGACGTGGCGACTAAAGCGGACATTTATGCGCTGCTGCAAAGCCTCGCCCGAGAAGGTTGCGGCGTTCTGTGGGCGTCCAGCGACGCGCAGGAACTGTTGGAACACAGCCATCGCGTGCTTGCGCTGTATCGAGGCCGGCTGATCGCCGACCGCCTCAGCTCTTCGCTCAATGAAGCAGAGTTAGTTGCGCTCATCACCGGAGCGAGCGGAGGGAGCCGGGTACTTCTGCCATGAAGAGTTGGAGACGCCTCGGGCAATTTGGGCTCATTCCGGGCTGGAGTGCGGCTGCGCTCCTTGTTTTAGAAGTTCTCCTCTTCACCTGGCTTTTAGCCCCGAGCGATGGTCGCCCTCACCCATTTGCCAACGCGGAGAACTTCGCCCTCGTGCTCAAATATTCTGCAGTGTTCAGCCTCGGCGCCATCGCCGCCGCGCTGATCATCGGCTCCGGCGGAATCGACCTTGCACCCGGGGCAGTCATGGCCTTGGCTTCCGTGGTCGCTGGCCATCTGCTTGCCGAAGCCCGTTGGTGGTGGGTCACAGCAGCGTTCGCCAGCCTTGCTGTCGGCACGGTGCTGGGAGTGCTCGCCGCCGGCCTGATTGCTGCACTGCGCCTGCCGCCTTTTGTTGCCACTTTGGGAATTATGGGAGTCGCCCGCGGCAGCGCGTTTTTGCTCACCGAAGGTCGCTTTTACGATCTCTCCGCGCATCTCCCACCGAACTTTGCTCCGCTCGGCGTGCCGCTCAGTTGGTGGCCAGCAACGCTGATCCTGTTGTGCACTGTGGTTTTCCACCTACTTCTCACCCGCACGGCCCTCGGCCGCCACATCCTGGCGGTGGGCAGCAATCCGGTGGCCGCGCATTATGCGGGGATACGCGTCGCCCGCGTGCAAACCTTCGTGTACACCTGCGGAGGTTTTCTTGCCGCCCTTGCCGGCGTGCTCCTCGCGTTCGTGCAAGGCCAAGGGAAAGCGGATCTCGCCATGGGCTATGAGCTCGATATGATTGCTGCTGCTGTGATCGGCGGCGCTTCGTTGAGCGGCGGACGTGCCTCCGTTGTCGGCGCGGTGTTCGGCGCGCTTATCTTCGGGGTGCTGCGCAACGCGCTGACGCAGTTCCCGGGCGGCACGTTTGCCGACCGCTTGATTCTCGGCATCGCGGTCCTCGTCGTCGTTGTGCTCGATCGGCTTGCTACCCGGCAATCCATACGAGAAGGAAGGGCTCTATGAAGCTCGGCGTATACGTTGCGGTGCTCCTCGGGATTTCGGCTATGGCGTGTAGCCGAAGTGAACCCACTCCGTCGGCCCGCTTACGCTTTGCCTTTATTCCCAAAGCGCTCCACATTCCCGTCTTCCGCTACGCCCGGATCGGTGCGGAGCGGGAAGCGAAGCGTATCGGCAACGTCGACATTTTGTGGAAGGGACCCGAAACCACCGACGAGATCCGGCAAAAAGAGATCTTGGAATCTTTCATCGCGCAACGGGTCGACGGCATTGCCATCTCCTGCCTCAATGGCGACTTGCTGGCGGACGCCATCGATCGTGCAGTGGACGCGGGGATCCCGGTGGTCACCTGGGACTCGGATGCCCCGAAAAGCAAGCGGCAAGCGTTTTACGGCGTGAACGACTTGGAAGCGGGCCGCGCCCTCGGCGAGGGCCTGGCTAAGTTACTCGACGGACGCGGGAAGGTAGCGCTGATCACTGCATTGGGTGCAGACAACCTGCAAAAGCGGCTAGATGGCGCGCGGCAAGCGCTCGCTCGCTACCCGGGAATCGAGGTCGTCGAGGTGTTCGACATTCGCGACGATGCCGTGCGCGTTAGCGAAGTTATCGCCACGGGCACGCAACGATACCCTGACCTCGCCGGCTGGCTCTCGGTCGGCGGTTGGCCGGTGTTCCTTCGCAATGCGCTCGATCCGGTGGACACCACCCGAACAAAAGTCGTGGCGTTCGACACGATTCCCCCAGCTCCAGACCTCATCCGTGCTGGAAAGGTTCACCTGCTGATTGGCCAAAAGTATTTTGGCTGGGGGAGGGAATCCGTGCGCCTTCTTTACCGCCTGCGCCAAGGCGAGCGCCTCGATCAGCCGCTCCAGCACTCCGGGATCGACATTGTCACCGCCGAGAACCTGGATGACTACTTGCGCCAATGGGCGCGGTGGGAAGCGGGAGACGAGCTGTAGCCTCGCTCACCAAGCGCTCCGTTCCAGCCAAGGGCGCAGCGCCGCCAGCGCCGCAGCTTCCTCTTCAGGCACCCGCAGGCCAGTGATGACCCACCAGTCCTCGGGCATGATCACCTCCTCGCCAGGCGCAATCGTGGCGAGTGGGCCGAGGTGCTCGAGTTCGAGGAATTCTGCGCTCGAGTATACTTCGATGGTCGCGCCACCGTCGGGGTATTTCGCGCCAGGAACATAGGCAAACCGTTTGAGGAAAACGGTGTCGTTCCATGCATACGCTGCCCAGCCTTGCTGCGAATCGGTGGCAATTTTGCTCTCATCCTGCCGCCGTTGGGCTCGCGGCCACGCCGCGCCCGCGCGAACCTGCCGCTGATCTACCTGCACCAGTTCATTACCCCAGCGGTACCGCGGGTCATCGATGCGCGCGTAGCTCCACAAGATGTACCGGCGCACGGCATCGAAGGCGTCCAGCGGGCCACGGTCTACCGGGATGAGTGCGCGTCCACCAGGGCGCATGACCGCCAAGCTCCAGGGGGCGTACTCTACTGGGCGCTCGAAGAGATTGCGGATGCGGCTTTTCAGCCGAATGCGCGGCTGTTCCGGATCGAGACGAACCTCGACAATTTTCTGGATGCCGGCGCGCGGTTGCGGCGGACCCATGACGACCAGCGTGCGATCGTCACGCAGTTCCACCTTACACGGCGCATTGTCGGGATCGTATGTGGTCTCGCGCCGTTCTGGCGCAACCCACAAACGCCATCCCCCGCGGAAGACCCACTCCGTCTCGCCGCTCCACCCGGCTTCGCTTTCCCGCACGTAAAACAAATTCGGCCCGCCGCGGCTCGCCACCGCCATAATGCGAGGACCAACGTCGGTCACTACCCGCACCTCGACTGCGCCATTCCGCAGCACATAGGTGTTGGGCCAGCCGAGGAAGGTTTCTTTTTCAATGGTCACGCGCGCCTCGCTACCGAGCGCTTTCCCCACCAAGGATGCCCACAAGAGGGCACTCACACCCACCTGCAAACATAGCCCCACCCTTGCCCAACCACGCGCACGCCCGAGCCGCACGACAGCGGCGTGGAGATTCACCCCACGGCTTTGTCTCCCTTCGCTGGAGGATCGACAATCAAGAGCGTCCCCTGGGCAACGGCCGCGAGAGTATCGTCATTCTTAACTTCCACTTGCACCACTGCCGTCCGTTTGGTCATGGCAAGTACGCGTGACTCAGCCACGAGCTTGCCGCCTTTCACCGCCGCCAGGTAATTGAGCTTGAATTCCGTGGTCGCTGCCCACTGGCCGGGCTTCATCAGCGGGTAAAGAACACAGCCGAGCACGTGGTCGATGAGTGCAGCCATGACCCCACCGTGCATCGTTCCCATGGGGGTAATGAGTTCGCTACGGACCTGCATTTCTGCGCGCAGATAACCGGGCCGAAATTCGACGAACTGCACGCCCAAGAACTGTGGCAGTCCTGTTGCTGCTGCATTCGCCTGGATCATCATCTCCGCAATCCGCGGATTGTATTGTCCGAATCTTGTTTCTTGTGCCACGGTGAACGCTCCGAACCTCAGCGATGGTCGGCTTCCTACTCCAAGTCGCGTTTAGAAGCGAGAAGGCTCGGTGGGCCTGGACCCCGACGGGGATTCCACTCAACGCAGAGCGCAGTTCCGACATGGCAGTACGAACCACGCCAGGTTTCCACCGCAGCGCCATCGCTGGAACGGCGGTCACGGCCAGCGCAAATCCGCTCTTCTAATTTTCCGGCACACAGACAGCCACCGGTGCACCGCCCGCATCTTGCACCGTTTGCCGCATCGTCCTTAATAAGCGTGCAATGCCGTGCCGAAGCGACACGATCCGGGTGGACGACATCGAGGTCCACCTCTTGCGAGGGGGTCGCGGCGAGCCGCTGTTAGTTCTTCACTCAGAATTTGCCTCAGGCCGTTGGTTCCCCTACCACGACGATCTGGCCCAGCACTTCCACGTCTTGGCGCCCGACCATCCCGGCTTTGGCAAAACTCCGCGCCCCGAATGGTTAGACCGCATCGACGACTTCGCGATTTTTTACGCGGATTTCCTTCGGGCCTGCGGCTGGGAGCGAGTGCGGATGCTAGGTCTTTCGTTCGGCGGCTGGATCGCTGCCGAATTTGCCTCGCTGTTTCCTGAACGGGTGAGCCACCTCGTTCTAGTCGGCGCGGGCGGGCTCAAGGTCGAAGGGGAGAGCCGCTTCGACCTCTTCGCGCAGCCCTTCGAAGAAACGCTGCAACACCTCTTTTTTGCTCCCGACCGCTGGTTGCAACTCATGCCCACGGAGCCTGGCACGGAGCTGATTTTGCGGACCTACCGTGAAGCTACGACGCTCGCGCGCGTGAGCTGGAATCCTTACTGGTACAATCCCAAGCTCGAACGGCGGCTCAGGCGCATTCGCTGCCCTACCCTGGTCGTCTGGGGCGCGGAGGACCGCTTCCTTTCGCCTGCGCACGCGCGGGCCTTTGCTGCGTCGATTCCCACAGCCGAGCTTGTGCTCTTGCCCCGCTGCGGACACCTCCCGCCACTCGAATGTCAGTCAGAGTTCATCGGGCACGTGTTACCGTTCCTGCAGAGGTAGGCCGTGTTGCAATTTTTCTACTTTCACCTCATGCCGTGGCCCCGTTTGCCTGCTCACTTCGACCGTAGCGAGCCGAGTGCGTGGGTGACGTTGTCGAACCGCTACTACGACCCGCAAGAAGGCCACACGCTTTACAACGAGTATCTCGACGAACTAGAGCGTGCCGAAGAACTCGGCTTCGACGGTCTGGCCGTCAACGAACACCACCAAAACGCGTACGGCACTATGCCCTCTCCGAACCTGATGGCCGCCGCTCTGGTGCGGCGCACGCACCGCGCGAAAATCGCCATCCTCGGAAACGCATTGCCCCTGCACGACCACCCTCTGCGGGTTGCCGAAGAGGTTGCGATGTTGGATGTTCTTTCCGGGGGCCGCATCATCTCCGGTTTCGTGCGCGGCATTGGCTGCGAGTATGTGTCGCTCGGCGTCAATCCCACCTTCTCGCGCGAGCGCTTTTACGAGGCGCACGATTTGATCGTACGGGCGTGGACCGAGCCCGGTCCATTTGCCTTCGAGGGCAAACATTATCGCTTCCGTTACGTGAATGTGTGGCCTCGCCCACTGCAGCAGCCTCACCCGCCGATTTGGCTGCCGTCTCAGGGCAGCACAGAAACGATTCGTTGGGGCGCAGAGCATCGCTACCCCTTCGTCAGCGTGTTTAATTCCTACGCGCTCACCAAGCGTTGGATCGAGGAGTACAAAGAGGCCGCTCGCGCCTGTGGCTACGAGGCCCCACCCGAGCAGATCGGGTTTGCCCTGCCGATTTACGTTGCCGAAAGCGACGCGCGCGCGGTGGCCGAGGCCGAGCCGCACTTCCTTTGGTTGTTTCGGCGGGGGCTCAAAATCCCGCCGAATTTCCTCTTGCCCCCGGGCTACATTACCGAGGAATCGTTACGCAAGTTTTTGGCTGCAGGGATCCGATTGCCGGCGGAGCTTTCGTACAAAGAGTTGTTAGACCACGGGTACGTGCTCGCCGGTAGCCCGGCCACGGTTTTGGAACGGCTGCGCGCCGTGCACGAGGAGCTCGGGGTAGGCATCTTTATCTTCAGCGGGCGCACCGGCGACATGCCGAAAGACAAGGCCTGGCGCAGCATGGAACTGTTTGCCACCGAAGTCATGCCCCGCTTGCGCCAGGCAGCTTCGACGCCTAGCGCTGCGCCGTCGAGCACGTAGTGGCATGGGAGTTCAGTCGATGACACAAGAGGCAGAAACTGCTGGCATGCATGACGCCGCTTTGGTCGCGCGGGCCTGTGGGCTCCTGTCCACAGCGTTGCGTGAAAGCTTGCACCTGGCTCGGGATCTCGTTGCCGAGGAGGCCGCGCACCTGCCACCGGCAGCATTGGAAACGCTCGATCAGTTGCTCGACGAATTTGCCCGCCGGCGCATCCGCATCGCCTTGTTCGGCGAAGTCAAGGCCGGCAAATCCACGCTGATCAATGCCATCGCTGGTCGTGCCCTCTCTCCCGTCGCGTTCGACCCGCTGACCTCCGTGCCCGTGCACATTACCTACGGCCAAGAAACCACTTGGTCGGTCAACGAACACCGGCTGCAAGCAATCGAAGAGCTCGAGAACTTCATGCGCACGCACCCCTTCGAAGCCTCGGAGGTGCGGGTGACAACCCCGCTCGACCTTCTCGCCCTCGGCGGACAAGTTGATTTGCTCGACACTCCGGGCATGGGTAGCCGCGAGCGACATTTCGATTCCGTTACGGAGGAGATCCTGCAGGCGCTGGACGCGGTTGTGCTGGTTGTTCGCTACCCTGGATTGTTTACCCGCTTCACCCACGAACTAGTGGAGCGACTCGACGGAAGAATCAGCAAGCTTTTCGTCGTGTGGAATTTGGATCGCGGGTGCATCGATCTCTCGGAAACCGAGCGGCGCCACTTTGCCCGCCAACTTTCCGACAATGTCGGGATGACGCACGAGCTTCATCTCGTCGATGCGCGCACAGCCTTCGAGCGGGCCCACGACCCCGAGGCGCGTCGCGGCAGTGGAATCGACACATTCGTTGCCGCCTTGCGCGAGTTTGCCGCCTCGAATGCGCGCGATGTTGCAGCGCTGCGCGAAGCAGCCAAGGCTGGCGTTCGCTGGTTTGCCGATGTTTTGCCGGCACTGGAACTTCGGCTGCAAACTGTCGAGCAATACGTGCGCGAAGCCCGTGCGGCTGTGAGTGCTGTGCAACAAGAGGGCGAAAACGAACTCGCCGAAGCACGCAAGCGGGAAGCACAATTCGAAGCCAGCATCCAGCAACTGGTGCAGCGCCGGGCCAAACAGGCGCACGAACGAGGCGCTCGATTGCTCGAAGAAATTCACGCCGCTCGACGGCGCTGGATGCGCAATGGTCATCTACTGAAGCTCGAACGGGCCGTGGCCACAGCGGTCAGCGCCTTCGTAAACGACATGCACTCGCTCGCACGAGAAATTCGCGACGAACTGGTCACGGCTACTGCGGCGTTTGGGGCTGACCTGTCGCTCTCCATTCGCGCGCGCCAGCCCCTCGAGGTCGGTCGCCTCGCCCCCGAGGACCGTAACGTCCGCGCCAACAGCGGAAGCTTCAAGATCCTCCGCCGAGCTGTGTGGAACCAGTGGTACTTGCCTGGGCTCGTTCGCTTCGAACGGGAAACCTTGAAGAAAGAAATGCAAGCTGTGACCGCCTGGCTACAAAGCGGCGCGCAAGCGGCCGTACAGGCCGGGCAGTCGACTACGGCGCAGCGTTTGCGACGGATTGCGGAACGCACTGCTGAGCGGGTGGAACAACTGCGCGAGGCCAAGCAGCTCGACGCTTACGAAGAGGAATACGAGCGGCTGCGCCAAGGGGTTCCAGGGTTAAAAGCCGAGGTGGAACACATCGAGCGTCTGGCCGAGCAAGCGCGCGATTTGCTGCAAGCAGCTCGGTGAGCCCGCTTGCTCTGCTGCGCCAGCCGGTTGCTCGCGAGTTCGATCCTACCACGCCGCGCCCTTTCGCCGGAGGCCCCTAGCAAATTCCGTCCATCGCGGGCGCAACGCTTGGAGCAGGAAGGCGAGCCGCGGGGGGCGAACGGCGAACAGCGGTGGATGATAGTTGTCACGTGACGTCCCCCGTGCCGTACGTACCGGGCGCCGCAGGCTGCAGCACGGCCGGCGTGTGGCGGGGTACCTGGAGGGGTACTTCGCCCTCTCGAGCCACCTGCCTTTAGTTGCAGTGCAGCTAATCTGATTTCTTGCGTTTCCTAATCGATGGTGGTACGGGGTGAGAGTTGCCGAGAAGGGTCCTGCAATGATTTACTGGCCCACTCCGCAAACCGGCGCAGGTTGGTGCCGAGGAGCCGTGCACGCCTGCAGGCTGCAAAGGCAGCGAAGCAGTGTGAAGCCACCGCCGCGGCACCTCCGACTGACGGGGCGGATGTTTTTGGCTGTCGTGTTGCCGTGTGTAGCCGTTCTGCCTTGGGGGGGCGGCTTCTCGCCGCACCAGCTTACCCTGCTCACTGCAACGGCAACGGAGCTGTGGACCTCGCCGAACTGCGCTATGCGCTGAACAATGTACTGGAACCTTCCAATGAGGGTCTCCCCGTGCGCTGCCCAGCCGTGGATGCAGATGGCAATTCGGACTACGGTGTGGAGGACTTGATTCGCGGCGCCACCGCCCGCGGCGTGGGCTGGCGTTGGGTGGTTTCCCCTGCTGGCTGGCGGGGAGCCATTGTCGACGCGCTCACGCGCTTGCCCCTCGTGGATGCGATCGTAGAGGCAAACCCCTGACCACTTGCTTCGCCAGGAGCGCAGCACCCCGACTGGTATTGGCCAGCGAAGAACAGCGGCACGCCGAGGCCCGCGCCAGCACTTTGGGCGCAGACAGCGTACGGCAGCCCACCACTCATGTGGCCTGGTTTGCCGCCGCCGACCCTCGCCTTCGACCCAAGCGCCGCTCCTTGTTTGCCGAGCACTTCGGCGACACCACCGCCGACCCCGGGTTGGGAACGTGTGCGCGTGCGAAGACCGCCCGATTATTCGACTCGGGTCTTCTACCGACCGGTAGAGTTCACTCAACGCGAAATGTCTTTCTCGACTGCCGCTTGCCGTGCTGGAACGCTGCGCAGCGCGGCAACCGACGCGTGGCCTCTGTACCCGCGAGGCACAACGCCCCCCGGAGGGGATCCTCCCCGACATCATCGTCGACGAGCGACAGATGGTAAGCGACCGCCGCCACATCTGCGTCGGCATGCCGGACGGCTGGGGAGACATCCGCGTCCTTCGGCTCGGTATCGCTACCCCGAACGTGGGGCTGGGAGACCTGCGCCTCGAAGGCAGCAACGTGGAGGACTGCGATACGAGCAACGACCGCGTCGAGCAGTGGATTGCCCTTGACCAGGAGCAAAGCAGTTTCCGCCGACGCGCCTTGCCGCCTGCATCGATCGAACACCACCCAGCACACAATCACTTTCACTTGCGTAACTGGCCGCGCTTTCGGCTGGTGAAGCCGACCCCAGGGGTATGCGACCGGGTGAATTCCCGCCCGCAATCGTGCGTGGTGCGGGAATCTGAGAAGCTGAGCTTTTGCATCCGAGACACCCAAACGTTCGACCGCGAGATTGGCCCCCCTGACAGGCGCTTCACAGATTGCGAGCTTCAAGCCGACGGGCTCGTGCACATGGGCATCCAGCGGGGCTGGTCGGACGTCTACGACAGTGGACTGTTCGGCCAGCTCATCGAAACCACTGGCCTTTCCGGCACGTACCGGCTCGAAGCAGAAGCGAATTTGGACGGGGCCATCGAAGAGGAGGATCGGACAAACAATGTGGTGCGCGTACCAGTGACGTTTTCCACCCCGCAAGCGTGCGTGCGTACAACCTCCAGTTGGCAATGCGGAGCGAGCGCATCGGCTTGCAAGAATCTTGACTGTAGATCCGTAAGCCCCGATTGCTGCCCCTGCTCGGGACCGGGCGGAAGGTGCCAGTCGGGTGACGAGTTCTCCCCATGCGGGCGTTGCAAGGACTACTTTAGTCTTCAGGATCCGAACAGCGTCGCGTGCTTAGGTGTTTGTGGAACTTGCCCCGCCGATGCGGAGTGCTCCCAGGGTTGAGGAGCAGCCGTTACACCCTGTGCCAGCGTTACACCAACACCTACGCCCACAGCACCGACCCGCACGCCCACCCCCAGCGTCACACCCGCTGGCCCCACCCGCACTCCTACGTCGACTCCGCCCACCCCGGCCCTACCTGGCCTTGCCGTGTTGATTCCGGGTGTCGAGGGTGCGCCTGGCCAACGCGTACTCCTCGACGTTCACCTCACTGGAAGCCGAGGGCTGGCGGCAGGCTTGCAGTTCGACTTGCTCCTCCCACAGGCAGCTCTGGCCGCGCTGAACGTCGCCGAGAGCAGGGGCGACTGCAGCCTTGTGGGGACTTTTTCCACTACCCACCGCTTCCGCGCTGCCTACGCGTCGGATCATCCGTTGCCAGGGTACGACCGCGTGCGCCTGCTGGTCGTGGATCCGAACGTGGTCGACTCCAGCTACGATCCCACCGACGTGCTGGCCGATGGCATCGTGGTGCAGTGCTGGCTTACGATTTTGACCAATGCCCAGCGCGGCGCCTACCCCCTGCGCGTGGAGCGCGCGCGTGGGGGCGATGTGCGGGGCACGTCGCTTTGGCCGTTTGCTGGCCGCAGCACACTTTGGGTGGGAGGTTACAGTGGCAGTTGCTGCCGAAGGTCCCGCCACCGGTGGAGGTACACAGACACGAAACGCCATGGCGTGCGGAGCAAGGGCAGGGTGGCCACCATTGGGTGGCTGATGCTGTTCGCTTGCGTGCTCTTCCTGCCAAAGGAAGCGGAGCCAAAGATGCCTTGTTTATCCATGGACCCGGAGCGGTCGTATGTCGTTCCGCCGGTGCGTGTACGCACGGAGCTGGTGGATGCCAGCGGGCGGGCGTTCGGGAAGCGGGAGGTGGCTCCGGGGGAAAGCACGCACATTTGCGTGGGTTTCAAGCCCCCCCCGGACGTGCCTGAGCGGGATGATGAAGCGGTTTTCGGCGGCTCCTTCCTGGTTTACGCCGAGCAAGCGGGCTTGACGCTCTCGTCCGTCGAGTGCCGGAAACGTGGCACTTGGCCGTGTATTTGGGGCCGGGGAGGACTCTTGAACTGTGACCCGCCGGGTTCCCGCGAGTCGTGTAGTGGCTTTGGCAACACAGTTTACGGTGGGGGATCCTGGGAGCCGCCCTACCCTGGCGACATCCCCTGGCCGCGCGATCCGGCGGACGCCGAGGTGAGCTACCCTTTGCTGCCGGGTGAAGATCGCGCCCAAAAGCCGCCCAGGCTTGTACACGCTGGGTTGTGGGCCGATGTCCTGCTGCGGAGAGGACGACGCCTGCGAGCGAACCGATGCCTGCGGGGAGGCGATCAACCTGCACCCTATTCCGCCCCCGATACGTTGCTGTTGTTGCCCGGAATGCGAGGTGGACACACTGCGGGTGGTGCCCTGCGTGGGGGACTGCGAGCGCGCTGGCGTGGTGACGGTGGAGGAGATCTTGCGCGGGGTGGCGGTGGCGTTGGGCTAGGCGGAGGCGGGGAGTTGCGAGGCAGCCGACGGCAACGAAGATGGGCTGGTGAGTATCGAGGAGTTGGTGCGCGCGGTGCGCAATGCGCTTTCGGGCTGCGTGGAGACTGCACGCGAAGACCGCGCAGCCGCTACCATTGGCGAAAGCGGTCGCCAGGCTACCGCGAAGCGTGAAGAGGGCGCGCGCGGCAGCGGTGTTTCCGATGACTAGCCCTCTTCTGCCGGTGGAGTTTGCTTGGCCAAGATGTCGAGAAGTCCCGACAAGATCCGGTGGGTAAGGCCCCAAATCGTATGCCCTTGAAATTCGAATGCGGGCACAAATCCCACCTGAGCGTTTGTGGGATGACGGTACGGCTTGGAATTGTGCCGCAGCGCCGCAAGGGGGATCCACAAAGCACTTTGGACCTCCTCGGGATTGGGCACGAGCTGAACAGGGGCACGCAGCACGAACACCACGGGCCGAATCACCAAGTCTAGAAGCTGGCCGCGGCCCACAGCCCTTAACTCATCGAGCTCGCCGACCACCTCCGCTGCCCGCTCCAGATCGACGCCAATTTCCTCACGCGTCTCGCGGACAGCAGTGGCAATCAAATGCGCATCCCCTGGTTGCTGCCGGCCGCCGGGAAGCGCCATGTGGCCCGACCAAGGGTCGCCTCTACGGTGTGCTCGGTGAATCGCCACAAACTCGCTGCCATGCACCCCGTCGCGCAGAATGAGCGCGACCGCTGCCCGCGGCAGGTCCGGGGGATCCTTCACCAGATGAACAGGTCGCTCGCGCAAGCGCTCGGCAATCTCCTGCGCACTCCATCTGCCCCATTCGTTCCCTGCCGCGCCCTTCGTTGCTTCCCGCCTGCTACGTTCAGACTCCTCCATAAGCCGCCAAGCTAGCCCAGAGTCCGATTTTCGCCACTATTCCAGCGGGGTGGCCCGCCCCCTCATAGCGGGTGTTCGTTCGCTTCTCCGAGGCCAGCTCTTACCCTACCCCTGGGCGATGCCTTTCGCTAAGAAAGCGCGTCGCTCGCCAAAAGAGAGGAGATTCCGCATGGCACGCATCACTGTGGAAGACTGTTTGGAGAAAGTACCCAACCGCTTCGAACTGGCTTTGCTTGCGGCTCGCCGAGCCAAAATGCTGCTCAAAGGTGCGCGCCCGCTGGTGGAATCGGACAACAAGGAGGTCGTCACCGCACTGCGCGAAATCGCTGCGGGGCGGGTGGATCGCCGCTATCCCAAGGCGGGCTGATCGATTGCTCGTACAATCCGGGGGCAAGCTCCCGGCCCGCGCCTGAAACGGCCAGCTGCGGGAGGGGGTGATGTTTTTCCATGGGAGAAAAGGATCTCTACGCGATTTTGGGCGTTCCACGGAACGCGAGCCAAGAGGAAATCAAGCGGGCCTACCGGAAGCTCGCGCGGCGGTATCACCCTGACGTCAACCCGGGCAACAAGGAAGCCGAGGAGAGGTTCAAGGAAATCTCGGAAGCCCACGAAATCCTCAGCGACCCGGAGAAGCGCAAGCTGTACGACGAATTCGGCATGGCGGGCCTGCAAGCTGGGTTCGATGCCGATCGCGCACGGGCCTACGAGCAGTGGCAGCGTCAACAACGGGAGTTCGCAGGCGGGTTCGGTCCGGGCGGCTTCAGCGGCTTTGGGCGCTTCGAGAGTTTCGAGGATATTTTTAGCGACCTTTTCGGTGAACGCGCCCGCCCGGGCCCACGCGCCGGCGCGGATTTGGAAACCGAGGTAGAAATCGACCTGCTGGACGCGGTGCGCGGGCGCACGATGGAAATCTCGCTGCAACGGCCCTCCGTGTGCGCGAGCTGCCAAGGTACGGGTGAGGACCGTGCCGCCGCCACGACCTGCAGCGAATGCTTGGGTAGCGGGCGCGTCCAGGCAGCGCGCGGACCGGTACGCTTTTCTCGCACCTGCCCGCGTTGCGGCGGCAGTGGAAGAATGTCCACGCGCCCCTGCTCCACCTGCGGCGGCGCGGGGGAGACGGTGCAAACCGAACGGCTGCAGGTGCGCATTCCTCCAGGCGTGGAAGATGGCTCACGTGTACGTCTCGCCGGTAAAGGCGCTCCTGGCTTACACGGCGGCCCTCCGGGCGACCTTTACTTGCGCGTGCACATCCGCCCGCACCCAATCCTCGAGCGCCGTGGCGATGACCTGTATATGAACGTCCCCATTACCGTAGGCGAGGCGGTGAACGGAGCGTCCATCACCGTGCCAAGCCCAGCAGGGGGTGCGCTCCGGGTGCAAGTGCCCGCAGGGAGCCAAAGCGGGAAGTTGCTCCGCATTCGCGGGCGCGGCGTGCCTCATCTACACGGCGGGGGTGCGGGTGATTTGTACTTGCGCCTGATGATTCATGTGCCAACGAAGGATACAGAAGCGGTCCGCCAGGCGGCCAAGGTGCTCGATGAGCACACCGTGCCGCACCCGCGGGACAACTTAAAACTCTGAGGGGAGGGACCGTGGTCCATCGCTATTTCCGCTTGGAAGAAGTGCTCCGCGAGTTGGGCGTAGATCGCGAGTTCGTGCACGTGCTGGAGGTGGAAGAAATCATCCATCCTAAACTGTCCTCCGAGGGAGAACCCGTGCTTTCAGCCGAAGATGTCGAGCGCGTGCGTGTTGCCCGCCTGCTGATGCACGAACTGGAAGTCAATCTGGCCGGTGTGGAAATCGTGCTGCACTTGCGCGATGAAATCCTCTCCATGCAGCGGCAGTTCGGGGAAATTCTCGAGCAACTCGTGCAGGAGTTGCGCCGCCAACTTCCCAAGGCGTGACGGCAAGAGCCTGCGGTGCAACAAACTTGCCCCCCTCTGCAAAAGCCTATAGGTTGCCTCCGCATCCATGAGCGAAGAAGAACGAGAGACCGCGCTGGGCGAGGAGAGCGGTTCAAGCGACGACCTTCCTACGCTCGAGCCGGAAATCGTGGAAATTCCCAGCGAGGTTCCGGAGGTACCGGAAACCGCACTGGACGTATTGCCGGCACCGGCGGCGGAGGAGGAAGAAGAGGCTGGCCCGACAAGCCGCGAGGTGGTGCCGTTCGACCCGCTGCAGCGGTACCTCGTGGAAATCCGGCGTTATCCCATCTTGTCTCGCGAAGAGGAACACGAGCTGGCGGTTCGTTACAAGGAACATGGCGACCTCGACGCCGCCTACCGGCTGGTCACGTCGAATTTGCGCCTCGTGGTGATGATCGCGCGTGAGTACCAGCGCGCGTTTCAAAATCTCTTGGACTTGATCCAAGAAGGCAACATGGGCTTGCTCGAGGCCGTCAAGAATTACGATCCGTATCGCGGTATCCGCTTTCCTTCGTACGCCGTCTGGTGGATCCGCGCCTACATCATCCGCTACATCATGAACAACTGGCGGCTGGTGAAGGTCGGTACCACGCAGGCACAGCGCAAACTTTTCTTCAACCTGCAAAAAGAAAAGGAGCGGCTCGAACGCGAGGGCTTCAAACCCACACCCAAGCTGCTCGCCCAACGGCTCGACGTGAAGGAGTCCGAGGTCATCGAGATGGACCAACGCCTCTCTTCTCGCGAGCTCTCGGTCGACGCTCCGATCGAGGAGGGCGAAGAAAGCACGCTGCTCGATTTCATCGCCAGCCGTGAGGCGAATGCGGAAGAAAAAGTGGCTGACGCCGAAGCCCGCGCTTTGCTCAAGCAGAAGATCAAAGAATTTGGCCGCACTCTGACCGGCAAGGAGAAAGTCATTTTCGACGAGCGGCTGATGGCAGAGGAACCGAAGACGCTGCAAGAAATCGGCGACCGTTACGGCATCAGCCGCGAGCGCGTGCGCCAATTGGAAGAGCGCGTAAAGAAGAAGCTCAAGAAGTACTTGCTGGACAGCGCCAAGGATATCGAGGTCGCAGTCAAAGACATCATCCGCTAAGGCGGCTTCGCCACGGGTCCTCACGGGACCATTTGCAGGCGAAGCGTCTCCGCCGCCCCGGGCCGTTACCTTGCCACTCTTGGCCGGTTTTCGCCCCTTGGCTACAAGCGCGGCTCATGCCTGAGGTTCAGGTCCGCGGTGCAGTCACGCTGCACTATCTCGATGAAGGAGAGGGAACACCGCTTGTCTTGCTGCACGGCCTCGGCGGCAACTCGCACGTGTGGGACGAGTTTATCCCTCATTTCACCCGCTATCACCGAGTGGTACGGCCCGACCTGCGTGGCTTTGGCCAGTCAGATAAGCCCGCCGGACCCTACACGCTCGCCGATTACTCCAGCGATTTGGATGCGTTACTCGAGCAAGCACAACTCGGCCCCGTGCATTTGCTCGGGATCTCGATGGGCGGGGTGATCGCTCAACGCTTCACCCTGGATCGGCCGGAGCGCGTCCGCTCGCTGATCTTAGTGTCGACCTCCAGCGAGGTGGGGCCGCGTGCCACTGCGGCTTGGCTGCGCTTGGCCGACATGATCGAAAGCCGCGGCTTCGGCGACAATGCCGTGGATGCCACCCGTTCGGTATCGCCCGCATTCGCCGCGCGTTACCCGGAGCGGGTGCGAGCACTGGGTGAACTCACACGCCAGTGCGATCCGCGCGCGTACGCTGCCGCGGCACGCTCCGTGGCCGACTATCACTTCACGGCCGAGCTCAGGGGCGTGGCGCAACCGGCTCTGATCTTACAGGGGCTCGACGATCAGCTCACGCCACCGGGTGGATCGGTGAAAATGGCGCGAGCACTGCCGCATGCCCGCTTGCTGCTGGTGCCCGAGGCTGGTCACAATCTGCCGACGGAAAAGCCCGAGCTGTTCGTGTTCAGCGTGCTGAGTTTTCTTGGCGGTGTCGAGTTGGCCCAGGCGGTTTTAACGAAGCGCGGGCAGACTCGGCACACATGATTGGAGGAGGGCAATGCATCGACGGAAACAAATCGAAATGACGGAAGAAGAGCGAGCTCAGTTTTTGGCTCACGCGCGCACTGCGGCGTTTTCCACGATCGACCCGTGGGGCTACCCGCACACCGTGGCCATGTGGTTCGCCATGGAGGGCGATTGCCCGGTAATGACCACGTATGCCAAGTCGCAAAAAGCTCGCAACGTGGAGCGCAACCCGAAAGTGGCGTTCATGGCCGAGTCCGGTCAGACCTACGACACACTGAAGGGCGTTCTCATTCGGGGCGAAGCCGAATTAGTCCGCGAGCCGGAGTACACACTCGCCGTCTTGAAGCGCATCCACGAAAAGATGCTCGGCGCACTGGTTCCAGGAGTGGAGGAAGCTATGCGCCGGCAGGCACAAAAGCGAGTGGTGGTGCGCATTCGACCCGTGCGGATCAGTAGCTGGGATCACAGCAAACTCGGCGGCCTGTACTAAACTTTCCGCTGGCGGGCGCGTTTGCTCGGTTGAAAACCGCGTGCCGCCACGCATACAGTGGGCTTTCCATGTTCCGTCGTGTAGCCCGTGGGCGTGCCTCCGCCGTTTGGTGGGTAGCGCTCGTCCTCGCCGCGATTTGCCGGCCGGCGACCAGTGGCGCTGCGGCGGAGGGGTGTGTGCCGGTGGAAGACCCGCCGTCGGTGGTGCGCACCTTGGCGGGGCAGGTTTTCGGCGGACTTCCCCCTTGTGGCTTCGTGGATGCGAACAACGACGGCGGCCCTACCGCCGCCGATCTACCGGCGGCAATCCTTCGCCTCAGCAGCCTACCAAGCCCCACGGCAACTCCTTCGTTCACCATCCTACCGGCAACTCCCACGCCCACGCCGAGCACGGCATGGGCAACACCAACGCCTACCTCGAGCGAGACGGCCTCGTTCACCCCAACAGCGCCGGAATCGCCCACCCCGACCATGTCCTCGACTGTGCCGCCCACCGACACCCCGGAGCCCACGCCGTCCGCATCTGCCACGCCGTCCGTTCCCAGTTCACCGACGCTCACCCCTGTGCCCTCGCATTTATGGACACTGACACCCACGGAAACGGCCTCGGCCACGGCCACACGCTCGGCCTCGCCAACTCGCACTCCCACGCCCACTGGCACGCCTACCCGAACCCCCACCGCCTCGAACACAATTCCACCCACGCGGACTCGCACGGCAACCGCAACCCCAATCCCAACACGCACCGCAACTCCCACAGCCACAAATAGCACCAACCCATCTCCGACCCTCTCCTCCAGCGTCACTCCGTCTCCGACCTTGTCCCCACTGCCAAGCGCAACCACAGCCTCTACGTCGACATCCGTCACCTCCACTCGAACTCCTTCACGGCCAGAGCCCACCTACACCATGACACTACCGCCCCCAGCGAGCCTATCTGCGACTCCGTCGGCTTCTCGCACAGCGACGCGTACTGCCACAAACACCAGTACCGCTACACTTACACGCTCGAGGACGCCGTCGCGCACCCCAGTGCCGTCGCTCACACCCACAGCTACGGCGAGTTTCACGGCAAGCCCAACTTCCTCGCCGACCCGGACGAGCACAGCTTCCCCTTCTTGGACTCCATCGCCGACCCCAACGCGTTCGCTGCCGCCGACGCTGACTCCTAGCTGGAGCCCCACCGCCACCTCGTCTCGGACCCCTTCGCTCACGCCCACGGCGACTGCCACACGGACTCGCACGGCTACCCGCTCGACAACGCCAACTCCGACGACAACACCCACCCCTTCGGCAACATTTTCCTTCACGCGCACCCGCTCCGCCACCGCAACGCGAACACCAACACCCACGATCACTGATACGCGTACGCGCACGGCAACGAACACCCCGACCTACACGCCGCCGGGCATCGGACCTGAGGTCACCTTTTTTGGTGTCGTCACCAACCTGGACGGTTGCGTCTTTTGCTGCGACCAACGCTGCCGCCGCACCCCCACGCCAACCCCGTGGATCGATGCGCAAGGGCGGCGCATCTTCTCAGCGAACAGCGGGCAATTCATCATTGTGGTCGAGGGCAAACCGGGCGCGAGCGGCGCGGCAGTGGGAACCTCATTAGAACCCGGATTCGATGGGCGGCCAGACCTGCAGATCCAGAACTCGCGGGCCATGGGAAACGGTAGCCTCACCGTGTGCGACACTGGCCCTCCGAGCCAAGGAGGTGGCGGTGTACCGGGCGTGTGGCCTCCGCGCTTCGATCCTGCAGACACCTTCGTGACCAATGCATTGCAAGATTTTGCCTGCCGCTTCGATCCTTCCGTCAGCGCTTCTGCTCCGTGTACCATGCTCGACCCGGGCCGCGAGCCAAGCCTGGTGGTGGCGACGTCGACCGCGCAATTTTGCGACTTCGTCGCAGCCACCGCTGTGTTCCCGCCCGGAGACAACATTCTCACTGTGCGCTTGCGGGACGCCCAAGGAAACCCTGGGCCGACGGCGCAAATCGTGGTGCGCGTGGCGACACCCACGGCCACCCGCACTCCCTGAGGAGTCACCGTGCGGGGCAAAATGGCGCAAACGGGTCTCGTGGCTGCGTTCCTCTGGCTCTTGCCAGCGGCGAGCCGAGGTGCGGAATGCACGGTGACGCTGGACGCGCACGGGGCCATTGCCTGGCTCGGACTGCTGTTCGAGGAGGCTGCCGACTGCTCGGACGCCGACACCAATCGCGATGGGGCCGTAACTGCGGCTGACCTAGTGAGCGCGATTGCGCGCTTGCAAGTTCCCGCAGCGACAACCACGCCAGTGTCCCCGAGTAGCACTCGTACACCCGGCGCCACCGCAACATCCACGCCGGCACTCCCCAGTCCCACAGACACAAGCAGCGTGACGGCAACGCCGACGCATAGCACCACGCCACCCCCCACTGACAGCCGAACGCCCACACCGAGTGGGACGCCTTCGCTCACGCCTCGCCCTCTGGCCACGGCCTCGCCAACGGCTTCCGCGTCACCATCCCGAACGCCATCCACGACGCCTTCCAGGACATCCACACTGACGCCCACACCGCCATCCCCGACCCTGCCCACACCGTCGCATTCCGCCACCAGCACGTACACCAGCGTCCGCAGTGCGAGCGGGACCCTGACTCCGAGCAGCACCCCCACCGCAACCTTGCAATCGACAGCGACGGGCACGGGCACGGTCAGCGCAACCCCATCGCCGAGCCCGGCAGCGTCTCTCACTCCCGAACCACCGTCGCCCAGCCCGAGCTGGTCTCGCACGCCGGAGCCGTCCCCCTCGCCCAGCCCGGTACCAGCGTCGGCCACCGAGACCCCAACAGAGACGACTTCGCCCACTCCCACCCTTCAGCCGATCTCGGCAACACCCACTGAAACACCCTCGCCTACGGAAACGGCCAGCGCGACGGGGTCGCCGACGGCAACGCGAACCCCAATCCCGGGAAGCCAGCCGACAAACACGCCGACGGCTTCATTCACGATTCCAGCGACGCGCACTCGGACCCCTACGCGCACGCGCAGTAGCGCGCCCTCGCCCACGCCAACGAACACCGCTTCACTCACCCCTTCTCCAAGTGCATCGCCCTCAGCGAGCCACTCGCCCACGGCCACCGAAAGTCCGACGGCAACGAGTTCAGCTACTGAGACAGCCACGGTTACGCACACGTCGTCCCCGACCGTCTCACCGTCAAACACGGGGACAGCAACGGAATCCGCAACCCCTACGGCAACCCCCACGCCATCACCCACTGCAACGGCGTCTCACAGCCCATCGCCAACACCTTCGCTCACTTTGACCGCGACACCCACGGTAACCCCAACAGCGACGTCCACGCTGAGCCCTACCGTCTCGCCGACGTCCACGCCCTCTCCCACGCCCAGCGATACCCCGACGATCACTGCCACCGCCACACACACAGCAACGCCAACCCACTCGGCAACCCACACCTTTTCTCCCACACCGTCGCCCTCACCTACCAGCACAGCGAGCCCTACCCCGACGGCAACTCACTCGGCCACCGCCACGCTCACCCCCACGATGACCCGCACGGCCACGCGCACAGCCACACCGACCGTAACAATGACACCCACTCCAACCCCGACCGCATCCCACACTGCGACGCCGACGCGCACGCACACCCCCACACGCACGCGGACACACACGGCCACTCCTTCAGCCACTCCGACGCTGAGCAGCACTCCAACTGCGTCCGCAACACCGACACCGACGGGTCAGGGGCCCGTCGTCACCGCGTTTGCAGCGATTGCCCGGCTCGATGGCTGCGTGTTCTGCTGTGAGCTCGAATGCCAAAGCTGGCCGACGCCGACGCCAGAGTTCGATGCAGCCGGACGGCTCGTCTACAGGCTCACGTCCGGACAGTTTCTCATCGTCGTCGAGGGGCGTCCTGGCCTCAGTGCCCAACCGCTCGGAACCTCCCTGCAACCGGGTGCAGACGGTCGCCCTGACATCTGGATCGAAAACAACCGTAATCTCGGCAATGGCAGTTTGACCGTGTGCGATACGGGTCCGCCTTCCCTCGGTGGAGGCGGCATTCCCGGAGTGGACCCACCGCGATTCGACCCCGACGATCTCTTTGTCACGAATGCACTCGTGGACTTTGCCTGCCGTTTCGATCCGTACATCACTGTGAACACGCCGTGCACGATCGTCGACGCCTCGCGCGATCCCAAGCTCCTGCAACCGAACTCCACCTGGCAGTTTTGCAGTGCGGTGACCGCGACGATGGTTTTTCCGCCCGGAGAAAACTTGCTGAGCGTCGCCCTGCGCGATGTGGCCGGAAACACCGGTCCGACAGCACAAATCGTCGTGGTCGTGGCCACGCCAACCGTTACTCCGACCCCGACCCCCACATCTCCTTCACCCACACCCACGGTGACCCTCACCCGCACCCGCTCGCCCACGCGCACCCGCACGCCTACACGCACACCCTCAGCCACGGCGAGCCCCACCGACACCGCCACATTCACTCCTTCTGCCACGCCGTCCGCAACACCCACACCCACGCCAAGCCCCTCCATAACACCGTCCGCATCGCCCTCACCACCCGCGCCTCCGTCTCCATAAAAAGCAGCGCCGCTCGCCACTCACCTGTCCTCGTTAAAAAGCAGGCCGCGACCGTTGACTTCGCAAGGGGAATCGGGCATGCGGTTGCGGATTTTCGCTGCGGTCGCAACAGCGTTCCGCAGACAAAGGAAGGGGAGGATCGAGAAGGATGAATCGTCGCTCGGTACGTGGTTTGGTGCTCGGGGTTGTGACCGTGGCCGCTGCCACTGTGGCGCAGGCACAGCCGTGCATGATCTTCGTGCACGGCAAACAAACGGACACGAATACGTACACCAACTGGTCCTACGCGCGGAACTATTGGAAGACAAGCAGCACCGACTTTGTGCAAACTGCCACGAAGAATTTCGCGGCGAGTTACTACGTGGTCGGCTACAAAGGAAATGATCCTTACTGGGGTGCAGGCGCCGCTGACGAAGTCGCCAACGAGATCATCAATGCCACGAACGGCGGGGCAGACGGGGGCGGAAATCGCTGCGCGCTGACTTATGCGAACGGCGGTACTTTCTGGGTCATTGCTCACAGCATGGGCGGCACGATCATGGACTACATCCTCGGGAACAGCCGCACCACCGATCCGAACTACAAGAGCATTTATGGCACCGTGGGCCAGAGGATCAGCCGAGTCATTGCCGTGAGCGGGGCACACCGCGGCTCGCAGGGAGCGGACGCCGTTTGTGGCCAGAGTAACCTTTTGTGCAACTTCATCGCGTTCTTCATTCAAAGCTGCGACACCGCCACCTACTGGCTGCGCAGCGCCGACGATGTGCAGGTGCGTACGTATTCGAATGCACCGTCGAAGAATGTGTATCTCGTTGGCGGTTACCAAGCCATTTTTGGTGCCAGTGCTTGCCTCAGCGGGGAGGACGACGGGATTGTCCAGTACGCGTCGATTTATGCCTGTAACGGCAGCGCAACCGCTGGCTACGACAACTCGAACGTATGCAATAACTCCTACAAGCAGGAGAGCTCGGGCTTCCGCAACCTCGACGCCGGTCACGAAAACCACGACAACATCCGCAATGACTCTCGCTACGCAAACCGCAAGCAAATTCCCGACGGCGTGTGGTACTGCAACGGTTCGCCGTGCGCTCCGAACACCACGGTGCAAAGTTCGATGTCGACGGCAAAGTTCGTCACCTTGCTTTACTAATCGCTCGTAACTCTCACCGCCGAGCGCTGAGCCCCGCAGTCAGCTTCAGGCATGGCTGCGGGGCGCGCTGTTTTTTATACACGGTTTCGCAATGCCCAAGGCCAGCGAGCCTCAGACCGACGCTTCCCCGCAACGGCGCCCCGCATTGTTCGTGCTCGCCGCTGCGGCCGCCGCTCTGCTGCTCCTCACGATTGTCTGGCTATTGCTCGCTCGCGGCGGCCAACGCCCTCCTCAAGAGAGCGAGCTAACGCTCCGCCCAGCACCAGTGGTCGAGCCTCAACGGGACCGAGTGCAGAGTCACACTGCGGCACACTCGCAGGCTGCAGCTCCCTCTCCCACCGCGGCGCCACCTCCGTCGCCCGCGACTCCCGAGGAGCAAGCGGCCCTCGATGCGCGCTCCACCGCCATCGCCATGACCAAGCAGCTCATCGACGATTACAAGAAGCGCGCGGCATATCCGCCGGAAACGAAACCCATCACGCAAGAGCAGGATCCTTTGCTGAGCGACCGCGAGGTGTCGCCGATCTCTGCTGGGGGGCCGGACGGCGAAGATCCGGTCCTCACCGTTTTCCCCGAGCAGATTTCATTCGAGGAGGGCGAAACCCCAAGGATCTTTGCGCACCTCACCGTTGGTGGTGAAAAAGTAGCCGCTCGAGAAATCACCGGGACCGTGTTCACTCATGAAATGGTTCCTGTTGGCGAGTTGGTCTTTCACGATGACGGCCAAG
Organism: Candidatus Binatia bacterium; assembly: GCA_026415395.1. Taxonomy (NCBI): domain Bacteria; phylum Candidatus Binatota; class Binatia (SeqCode); species Binatia bacterium. Next base: position 225,724 of record JAOAHD010000016.1, read on the forward strand.
CCGGTGACGCAGAAGCTTTCGACAACGTCTACACGGTGACCTGGACCCCGCCGACGGACGACACCGCGCTCGCGGCGTCGTACTTCGTCCGCGTGATTGCCTTTTCCCTGGAAGGCATCGAGCGCCGTGCCGGAACGAGTTTTCAGGTAAGCCGCCCGCACGCCCGCCTCACGGGGCGTTTTCGCGACCGCCTGGACCAAGGCAGCTTGGTCATCGAGGCGGAAGTCGAGGTAGTCAAAGCAGGCCGGTTCCATTTGGCCGCAACGTTGTACTCCAACGCCAATCGGCCGCTCGGCCTTGCCCAAAGCAGTCACGAACTTGAGCCCGGCATGTACTGGTTACCACTGCGATTTTACGGCCGGCTGTTCCATGGCTTCGAGACCGGCACCGGCCCCGTGGACGGCCCCTACGTCCTCCGGTTCGTTTCCTTGATGACGACCACTTCCATGCCCAACGCTCTCAGCCGTCTCGTTGAGCCGAAGTTCGTCACGCAACCCTACCGGGCCAGTCAGTTCACCGCCGAGTCCTTCAACGACCCGTTTTACTTGGAAGCCATCGAGCGCGAGACCGAGGAGTTGCGCCGGCTCGAGGCAATGGCGGAGAACCCCGAGTGACGCATCTTCCGACGGCGCAACTGGCAACCCTACGGGTGCCGCGAATCGCGTGGGCGCTGCTCGTGGTCCAACCGCCGTTGTCGCTCGCGTATTTGTGGAGCGTGCGCGAACATTGGCTACCGCCGACTTTCTGGGCGCCGCTCGCCTTCGCAGCACTACCGGTTATTGCAGCCGGGTTTGCCATAGTGGCTCTTCGCGGAGGAGCCCGATCTGGCAAGCCGCGCGTGCAACCTGCGCTGGCCCTCTTGCTCGCCACGGTGGAACTCGGCTGGTGCGTGCTCGTGGCGGGGATGGTGGGATTTGCCATCGCATTGCAGAGTGGGTGAGATGTCCGGGAATAAGGCACTGTGCACCGTTCTCGTCCTGCTCGCGAGCTGGACTGAGGCCTGGCCCGTGCGGGCTGCCGAACCGGTGCAAATCGAGGTTCGCCAACCGGAAGACGAACCGCGGGCTGATGCGACCGCGGACGTACCCACGGCCGCTGCGTTACCACGCGAAATGACGATTTGCCGGGGCACCCGTCGCTGTTGGTCGGAAGCGGGGCGGAGCAATTGTGCCGGACAAGACGAACCTGCCACCCCTTTTCGTATCTTGCCAGTCGACTCCAGCGGGAGCCTGCCGCAGGCTTTGCAAGACTGTTGGCAAAGCCTCGTCCCCCGATAGCCGTGTCGCTCGCGCGTGCGGCGATTCGCGACGGCCCGGAGCAGCTCCTAGGCGCACCGGATCATTTCGCAACCAGCACGGCGGAAAGGTTACGCCTCGCCGCTGCACCTGCGCAGTTCAACTCAGCGTGCCGGGATAGCGCGCGGAATTCCTGCCCCGAACGGCAACCGCTGGCACTCGCCCGCAACACCGCAGTTTTCCTCTTCGCTAAACGACGCTACCATGCCATCGCCATGGAGGAAGCAGTGCTCGATCGGCGCCTCATATGGGGGCTCGTGGCGTCGCTACTGGTGCACATGATGCTGCTCACCTCCCTCAGGAGTTCGTGGTTTTCAATCGTGCCTCCACAAGCGCTGTTGCCGATCGAAGTCGACCTTGCTCCTCCGCCCCCGCCACCGCCTGCACCCAAGGCAAATGAGTTACCCCTCGAGCCCGCGCCGAATGCCGAGCCCGCTCAACCACAATTGGTCCTCCCCGAGCGCCAAATCGTGAATCCACCCGATGCCGGCGAGGAGGCTACCCCGCGGAACACGCGGCTCCTCAGCGATCGCGACAACCGGGTTGCCGAGGAAACCGTGCGGCGCGCCGATCGCTACCAAGAAAAGCCCGCCAAGCAGGCAGCCGCTACAGAGCGCCGGCAAAAGGAGAGCGCGGGCGCGGCGGCGGGGTCAAACCGCGCAAGTGAACACAAGGCGATGAAAAACCCTGCCCCGGCAGGCGAGCAAATCGCCGCGCTCCCGAAACTCGATCAGTTGCTGCCGAACATTGGCGACGTTTCCTTACCAGCCGCAGCGCAACCCACCCCCGCGGAAGGCGGAACGAGCGAGGCAGGACCGAAACGGCGCCTGCTGTTGGACAGCGGCGGTCCCACGTTTTCGGTGCAACCGGGAACGGCCGACTTCTTGCCGGGAATTCGCGAGGGCAACATTACCCTGCTCAATACCAAGGCCGAGCGCTTTGCGCCGTTCGTGCGGCGTGTGGCGGCACGCGTGTTCCAGCACCTGGACATCCGCCTGCGGCAGACCGCACGTGCGGGCAATGCCAGCGCGGGGCGGGAATATGCCATTGTGGAAGCAATCATGGACCGGCAAGGACAGCTTGTGCGTGCGCGTGTGGTCGAGCGGCAAAGCACGAGCACGTTCGGTGCCGATCGCGTGTTGTTGAGTGTCACTACCCCGGACACCTTTTTCGATGCGAACCCGCCCCCGGGCGCAGAAGCCAGCGATGGCTACATCCACTTCCTGCTGTTGATCGACTTGGATATCGTCACCGTGCCCGATCCGCGCTCTGGCCGGATAGCTGTAGGTTACCGTGGAATTGCCGGCGTCGGACTCGATGCACTTGCCGACCGCCGCTGAACGAACAGTGGCAGGTTCGTGCGCGCGGCTGTTTTTCGGAGAACACCGGCGCGAAGCGCGAACCGTTACATCCGGTACACCCCCGGACGCATGGGCTCGATTGGCGCATTGCGCGCAGCGGCAAGAGCGAAACCCAGCACGTCGCGAGTTTGCACCGGATCGAGAATGCCGTCGTCCCACAGCCGTGCGGTGGAGTAGTATGCGCTGCTTTCCTGCTCGTACTTGGCCCGAATCGGTGCGAGGAAAGCTTCTTGTTCCTCCGCCGTCATCGTCTCGCCGCGGGCCGCGAGTTGTTGGAGTTTGACGGTCAACAGCGTTTGCGCCGCCTGTTCCCCGCCCATTACGGAAATTCGCGCGTTCGGCCACATGAACAACAGCCGCGGCTGGTATGCTCGCCCGCACATGCCGTAGTTCCCCGCACCGTGCGAGGCGCCGATAATCACCGTAAACTTGGGCACACCCACGGTGCTGACCGCGTGCACCATCTTGGCGCCGTCCTTGGCTATGCCCCCGTGTTCGTACTGCTTACCCACGATGAAGCCGGTGATGTTTTGCAAGAACAGCAGCGGGATTCCACGTTGCCCACAAAGCTCGATAAAGTGGGTGGCTTTGAGCGAGGACTCGGAGAACAAAATCCCGTTGTTCGCCACGATGCCGATCAAGTAGCCGTGGATGCGGGCGAAGCCGGTCACGATAGTGGTCCCGTAACGAGCCTTGAATTCATGAAATCGGCTGCCATCGACGAGCCGGGCAATGATCTCGCGCACGTCGAACGGCTTCCGTGGGTCGCGCGGCAAAATGCCGTAAATTTCTTCCGGGGGGTAGGCTGGGTCCTCCGGCGGCGCCACGTCGAATAAGGCGCGCTTCGGCGGCCCCAAACTCGCAAAGATGCTGCGCGTGACCTCCAAGGCGTGATGGTCGTTGAGCGCGAGGTGGTCCGCCACTCCGGAGATCCGGGTGTGCACGTCGCCGCCGCCGAGCTCCTCAGCTGTGACCTCTTCTCCCGTGGCTGCTTTGACCAGCGGAGGCCCGCCGAGAAAAATCGTTCCCGTGCCTTGAACGATTACCGTTTCGTCGCTCATTGCTGGCACGTACGCGCCACCAGCCGTACACGAGCCCATGACCACGGCGACTTGGGGAATCCCCAGCGCGGACATGCGGGCTTGGTTGTAAAAAATGCGCCCAAAGTGGTCGCGGTCGGGGAAGATCTCCGCTTGCAGCGGCAAAAACGCTCCACCCGAGTCGACGAGGTACACGCAGGGCAAGTGATTTTCCAAAGCGATTTCTTGTGCGCGCAGGTGCTTTTTCACCGTCATCGGATAGTAAGTGCCGCCTTTGACGGTGGCGTCGTTCGCCACGATCATGGCCTCGCGCCCGTGAATCATGCCAATGCCCGTTACGATACCGGCGCTGGGGGCCTCGTTGTCGTACAACCCGTACGCTGCGAGGGGCGATAACTCGAGGAACGGCGTGTCGGGGTCGACGAGCGCATCGATGCGCTCGCGCACGAGCAGCTTGCCGCGCTCGCGGTGGCGTTGGCGCTGGTCTTCCGGTCCACCTTGCTGCACCGCGCGAATCCGCTCGCGCAGCTCCTCGGCTAGCGCTTCATGGTAGCGGCGATTTTCCTGAAATTCCGAGCTTTGGGGGCGAACGCGGGATTCGATTCGGCGCATGGCTGGGCCCATAGCAAAGGCAACGTCTCCGGAGCTACCGGCAACCGATTGCAAAAGTGTCTAAGCGCCCCCGTAGCTCGAGCGCGCTGCGCGATGCGGCGTGCCTACTCTTCTGTGGTCCTCACACTCGTGTCCCCAGCCCACGCGCAGACAACGGTGCCGGCACTCGCGGCCAGTCGCGGACGGGCCCCGCGTGTGAACTCGGCTTCGCGTCGTGGGAGCAATTAAAAGCGATAGGTCAGGCCGAAGGTGACGGGGATGTGATCCTTGTCCTCCACGTCAAAGGCCGTGAACACGTACGAAGCTTCCAACGTCGCCGCGATGTTTTCGGTGGCGTACACGTCGAAGCCAAGACCACCCCGTGGACTGAAGCCGTTGTCGTCGCGAGAAATGCCCATCAAACCGGAGCGGCCGGCATCCAGGTGCATCACCCCAGGGCCAATCAAGGCGTACGGCTGCACCCTTCCGGTGAGCGCGTAAAGCTTCACGTTCATCCAAAAGCCCCAACTTAAGAGATCCACCGATGGTCCATCCGGGGGTTCCAGCTCGCGGTCGCGATAATGCTGGAAGCTTCCTTCCACCGCCACGTTCGTATGTGCACGGTAGCCAACGCGCAAGTCGAACCCGAGCGCGTTCTTTACATTTACGCCGGTGGCATCGGTGTCGAAATTCTCGACCGAGTAGGCACCCAGCCCCGCCACATAGAAACCGGTGCGGCCAAACTTCTCCTCCTGGGCAAGACACCGAGCGGCAGGCAACAACGCCAAGCCCAGAAGAGCCCCGAAGAACCACCCGCTGCCAATATTCACGCGCCGTCTCATAACGTCCACCTCCCGAGTCGCTCGCGGTCGCGCAGGCCACAGCCTTGGGCTCGCGAATCGCTTTGCGGCTATCACGAAAAGGCTCCTTCGGCAACAAGAACTACAAGTGTTCGCTCCTCGTACCGCCCCGCAAGGCCCATCTTGCGTACGACCAGCGAAACTGCCGAGCAGTGACGGCTATGGATCGGCGACTCCCGAATAGCAAATGGGGAACGCGTGGATCGGTGATGCTGTCGCCACCGCTGCTACGCGTTGCCATCCTAGCACGCGGCACCAGCGCGGTCGTAGGGGCAGCCCTTGTCGCTACCCTCGTTTGCCTGCGCCACCGCTAATACCTCAACCTCCCACGGGCAGGCGCGAGGCCTGCCCCTACAACTTTTCCATGCACTGTCGCGGCACCTGCACAATCGTAGGCGCGACGCATGCGTCGCCGCGTTGCCATAGTGCCAAAATGCCGCCCCTGCTCCAACGGTACCTTGCGATCGCGCCGCAACGCGTACGGGCGGCGCAGTGGCCATCAGACCAAGCCGAGGCGGGCCGCGACGTCTTCGTAGTTCGGCACCTCGGCGTACAGCTTTTCAAGGTCGTTCCGGGCACGCCGAACGTCGCCCAGGCCTTCGTAAACCAGAGCGCGCTCGTAGCGGAGGGCGCGGAGCAACTCTGGGTCTCTGCCTGCCGTCTTCCGGAGCGCCGTGCTCAGCGTCTCCAGCGCGGCAGCAAGTAAACCGAGTCGACGTAGAGCCCTGGCTTTGTAAAGCAGCAGCGCGGTGTGCAGCGGGGTGTCGTTCTCTACACCGGCGGCCAACTGCACGACCTCCTGCAGCGACTCGCGATCGTTCGGGCGTGCGTCCAAGAGCAGCTCGGCTAACGAAAGGCGCACCACGAGATCGTCCGGCGCAAGCGAGCGTAGCCGCTCGAGGCAGAGCGATGCATCCACCCACTGTCCGGTGTGCTGATAGAGCTCGGCGAGAGCAAGGAGCAGCCCCTGCAGGTTCGGGCCAACGTGGGCACAGATCTCCGGGGCAATGCGCACACTGACGGTGAGGGCCACACCGTACTTGGCGAACAACGTTCCAAGCTCCTTCTCGTGCTCCAAGGCGAAGGTAAGGTGCCGCTTTGCCTTGTCCCAATCGCCCCGCTCGAATGCCAGCACACCGGCAAAAAACGCCGCATCGGCAAGCTGCGGGGCTTGGTCCAGCATCGCCAAAGCTTGCGCCGTCTCGCCCTGCACCAGCGCGCGACAGCCATCCACAAACGCTTCTTCCTCCTTGGGCGTCCACAGCCGCGCAAAAAAGCCTAGCGTGAGGCGATCTTCCGGCCTGACCGCAGGCAGAGCCGGCTCGCTGACCTGCGCATTTCCCCCGCGACTGGTTTTCTTCGTCGGAAAAGTCGTCGTGTAAAAGATTCCTGTTCCGGGAATGCCAACGGTGGCGCGCTGTCCACCCGGACCGATCGTGAACTTGGCCCCGCGCGGCCCGAAACTCAGCGATGCTCCCGACTTGCTCAGGTTCACGCTCACCCCTGGCAAGATCTGCACCCGCCGCCAAAAACGAAATCCCATGGGCACCTCCTTCGGCTGGCTTTCTGCCCCACTCGTGTGCCATCACGTCTCGGGGCCCGAGTCAAGCGCCGGGCGCGCATGTTGAGCCCTCCGCCCCTCTCCGGCGCCTCGAGATTACCGTCAGCAACGCGCGCGCAACTCGCGCCGATTCAAATCTGGTAGTTGTGTACGAACACGCGCATTTTCTTCGGAAAGACAAACAGCCGCTCCGCCGGCTGTGGGCGCAGCTCCGCGTAACGTTCCCACGGCAACTCCACGCGCAGCACCATGCCGAAGTGCACCGCGTGGAGTTCCAGTTTCACGGTGCCACCGAGCGGATTCACGCGTAGCAGGCGGGCTTCCACGCTATATACGCCACGGGGGATGCGATCCACTTCCAGTTCATGCGGGCGCACATACGCCACGGCGGCTTCTCCGTCGGCCTGTTCCTCTTCGCTCACACCTAGCGGGGCAACGAACCCTTGCCCCTCCCGCACGCGGCCAGGGAACTTATTCACGTAGCCGAGGAATTCAGTGACGAATGCATTCGCTGGATGCTCGAAGACCTCCACTGGTGTTCCCGTTTGCTCGACCTTGCCATGATTCAACAACACAACCTGATCCGCTACCTCGAATGCCTCCTCCTGGTCGTGGGTAACGAACACACTCGTCACGCCTATCTCATCGTGTAAGCGGCGAAGCCATTCCCGCAGTTCGCGGCGCACTTTGGCGTCGAGGGCGCCGAACGGCTCGTCGAGCAACAAAACCTCGGGCTCCGCGGCTAGTGCCCGTGCCAGGGCAACACGTTGCCGTTGGCCACCTGAAAGCTCGGCAGGCCGCTTCCCTTCGAGCCCCTCGAGGCGCACCAAATGCAACAGTTCGCGCACGCGGCGATCCACTTGCCGGCGTGGCCACCGACGCACGCGCAGCCCAAAGGCCACGTTTTCGTACACTGTCAGATGCCGAAACAGCGCATAGTGCTGGAACACGAATCCTACGTTGCGCTGGTGGGGAGATTCACCGGTGACATCACGCCCGCGGTAAAGTACAAGCCCGCGGTCAGGTTGCTCCAGTCCCGCAATGATCCGCAGTAACGTAGTCTTTCCCGAACCCGACGGACCGAGGAGGGCAAGCAAGCTCCCCGTGGGTACGGTGAAACTCACATTGTCCAACGCCACGAAGCGCCCGAACGACTTGCTCACTCCCTCCACTCGGATGCCATCTTCTGTGCCGCTCGCAGAGGGAGACGCCGAAAACGTGCTCGGTGCGGCACTAGCGGTTTGCGCAGAGTGAACCGGCCCGGTTGCCACATGGTCACCACGACCTTGCCCTTCCTCTTGTCCCCGCGAGGGATCGTCCTCGCTTTCGAACGCTTGCAGCTCCTGGCGTGTCCTTCGCTCGAGCCACGTTTTCGCGACCACGGTGGCCATGCCGAGCAAAGCGAGCAAACTCGCGACAGCAAACGCGCCGGGTAGATCGTAATCCTGGAACAACTTCTCGACCCGCAGCGGTAAGGTATCGGTCACCCCGGTGATGCGTCCCGACACTACATACACTGCGCCGAATTCGCCCATGGCTCGCGCGTTGCACAAAACCACGGCGTACAAGAGGCCCCAACGGATGTTCCGCAGGGTAATTTTGCCCCACATCTGCCACGCACTCGCCCCCAGGCTACGCGCTGCCAACTCCTCCTCCGCACCGACGGCTTGCAACAACGCTACCAATTGTCGCGCCACGATGGGGAACGTAACCAGCACGGTGGCAAGCACGAGCCCTGGCTCAGCAAACACGATCCTGATGCCCCACGCCTCCAGCCACGGGTACAAGGGCCCCCGGGCACCGAACACGAGAACCAAGCTCAGCCCCGCCACTACGGGAGACACCGACAGCGGCAGGTCGATCACGGCCGCTAACAGCTTGCGGCCGAAAAACTCGAAGCGAGCCAATAACCACGCTGCGCACAAGCCGAAGCCGGTATTGATCGCCACGGCAAGCAAGGCCACGCGCAGAGTCAGCGACGCAGCAGCCCGGGTGTCGGGATCGCCTACAAGCTGGCGCAAAAACGCACGCGGGCCATGCACTAGTGCTTGCGAAGCGATGACACCAAGCGGCAGCAGGATCAAAAGACCGACAACCACGAGCGCCGAGGAGGCCACCACAGCGTTGGCCCACTGTTCAACCTGCAAGAGCCGCTTTGGCCGCTCCTTGAACCACCGGTTCATTACTAACCGCTTGCGGATTTCCTCAGCCCACATAGCGCGCCCCCCAACGATGCAGAACTTCGATCGTGAGCAGAACGAGCAGCGAGGCGCCCAAAAGCACCGAGGCAACCGCTGCAGCCTCGGCGTATGCGAACTCCTCCAAGCGCGCGACGACCAAAACCGGCGCAATCTCCGTGACGAAGGGCTTGTTCCCCGAAACGAACACCACCGAACCGTACTCGCCGGCCGCCCGAGAGAAGGCCAAAGCAAAACCGGTTAGGAGTGCCGGGACGAGTTGGGGAATCTGGACACGAACCAACGTCTGCCAACGCGACGCACCGAGGCAAGCGGCTGCCTCCTCGAGTTCCCTTTCCAAATTGGCAATCACCGGCTGCAGGCTGCGCACAGCCAGCGGGAAACTCACGAATACCAGCACCAACACGACCGCCGCACGGGAGTACGCCAGAGTCACGCCCCAGCGAGTCAGGTACTGGCCGAGGAAGCCGTTCGGTGCGTACAAATTCGCGTACACCAAACCCGCTACGGCCGTCGGCAATGCCAGAGGAACATCTACCAGGGCGTCGACGAGTCCGCGTGCCGGGAACGTTGCCCGCACCAGCGCCCACGCGACAACACTGCCGAGAAGCGTCGCCACGGTCGCGGCCAAGAGAGCGGCACCGAAGGTGAGCTGGTATGCAGCGAGCGCGCGCGGCGTGAGCACGGCAGCCCAGAACCCATGCCAGCCGAGCGACGCAGCGTGGAGCAACACCGCACCAAGCGGCAAAGCCACCACAACCGCCACCGAAACCACGGACAAGGTAAGGGCGGCGCGAAACCCGGGAAGAATCCTGCGCTCGTAGCGACTCATCGCTGCCCCTCCCCCGATGCAAAGATCCGGTCGAACAGCGCGCCTTCGGCAAAGAACTTCTCCTGGGCGGCCTCCCAACCGGAAACAATCTCCTGAACGCGGAACAGCCGAAGCGCCGGAAACCGCTCCGCGTAGCGCTCCAGTACAGCGCGATCGACGGGGCGGTAGTAGTGTTGCGCGATCATCTCTTGCGCCGCCGGGGTAAACAAAAAACGCAAGTACGCTTCCGCCACCGCCCGAGTTCCCTTACGCTCCACCACACGATCGACCCATGCAACCGGCGGCTCTGCCAAAATACTGATGGGCGGGTAGACGATTTCGACTCCTCCTTGAGACTCGCGAACTTCGAGGTGGGCCTCGTTCTCCCAACTGAGGTGCACATCTCCCATGCCCCGCTGCACAAAGGTGGTAGTTGCACCACGGGCACCGGTGTCCAACACGGGCACATTGCGATACAGCTTGGTGACGTAATCGCGAGCATCGGCCTCCGAGCCGCCACGGAGAACCACCGCGCCCCAAGCGGCGAGGAAGCTCAGGCGTCCGTTGCCCGATGTCTTGGGATTGGGCGTGATCACTTGCACGCCCGGGCGAACAAGGTCAGCCCAGTCCCGAATGTTTTTCGGATTGCCCTTACGCACGACGAACACGATGGTGGACACGTAAGGCACGGAATTGTTCGGCAGCCGCTGTTCCCAGCCCTCCGGAATCAAGCCCGCCTTGCGGATTGCATCCACGTCCGGCCACAACGCCAGGGTCACAACATCGGCGGCCAAGCCGTCGATCACCGCACGAGCCTGACTTCCCGAGCCCCCGTGCGATTGACGGATGACCAACCTTTTGCCGCCTTCGGCTTCGTACTTGGCGCGAAATGCGCCGTTCAGGTCGCGCCACAGCTCCCGCGTTGGATCGTACGAGGCGTTGAGCAACTCGAGCGCCTCCTCGGCGAGCGCGGGGAAGGCAAGGCCCACCGCTCCCGCCATCCACACGCAAAGTGGCAGGACGACCCACAAACTTGCGTAACGACGCCGACGGGAGACGCGCGAAAATTGCCGTTCGGCACCGTATCCAATTCCCGATGCAATCGGAGTTCTCATAAATCCCTCCTCGACGAGTGAAAGAATGACAACGCTCGATGTGCCGCCTCTCGCCCCACCGCCGTCGCGGAGCGCGGCGAGAGGCAGCGGTCTTGGCGCAAAACAACGAAGGCCCAGGGGCTTCCCGGGCCTTCGCGGGTGGTGCGTTGATTCTCAATTATTACAACGCAACGCAGTGCCGGCGCACGCAGCGCACCACCACCCGGCCCCGGGAGAACCCCTGAGCCTGACTACAGCAACAACAGCAGTAAGTACGCGGTGCATGCGAACTCATGCGACGCCGTTGCCTACCTTCGCACGCAGGAAAACGCAAGCGCCGCGTTTCCACGCTCGTGGAAGCGAGCGTCCTCGGACCGAGTACGCGAAGCGCCGAGCTCCACACCGGCAAATTCTCATTGCAGAGCAGCGACATCAATCAGGCGCCGGTGCGGGCTACGGAATCCTCAGAGCTCGGAGAGCCAAACACGAAGCGAGGTCGCCGCGTTTCCATGCACGCATCGAGACGAAGGGGGGTTCGTCAATGAGGACCATCTGGGTGCCCGTTTCATCGAAGCAGCCCTGAGCGCCGAAGCGCGTATTCGCCAGTGGACATCCAACCTCGCGCCGGCCATGTATGTTAGCGTCCATTCTTCTGGACGAAGCAGCGAGGCTAGTTTTGTTGAGCCTGGGCGAAGCGGACTATGTCGGCGCGGGCGGTGTCGTGCTGGGCGTCGCTAGTCGTGGAGGAGCGATAGGCGAGAAGGTAGCGGCCACTGCAGCAGTGCAGCGTGTGCGCTGCTGCGGATGGGGAACGACAGGCGGCGCAGCATTGGCGCTGCAAACGCGCCGGGCTTTGGGTTCGACCGCTGGAGCGTGTTTCCCTCCGATGGGGTTGCGAAGAGCAACCGCGACGCAGGCCAGGCCAGCCCCCCGCCACTCCCGCCAGCACCTCACTGCTACCGAACTGCTACCGACCTGCCTGTATGCGTTGGTCTCCCCGCTCTGGCCAGCGGCCAGCCCACCGCACGGCACCGGCACAGTGGGGCGGAGGCCAAGGAAATGCCGGTGCCCTTTGCGGGTGCGGCGTACGCGCGAGCCAATCAAACATGTTCTGACGAGGCCAAGTTTGCGGCGGAGATCATTGGCTACGAGCCGAAGGACGACCAGCCCCTCATCGAGGCCGGAACCCTGGTGGTATCGAACCTGGCCCTCTCACCTACCATCGGTTCTCCCGGGGGCACTTGTAGGAGCCGAGGAGAAGGAACATGGAACGGCTGGTCGTTCTCATCTGTGTGCAGTTGTCCCTGGCCTTGAGCTCGGCCCTGGCTTGGGCAGCAGAACAGCCCAGGCCAGAGGATATCGCGGCCCTTCGCCTGGCACTTGAGCGATATTTTTGTTTCAAGGGCTACTCGGGGTTTCTCAGGGACCGGGGCATGGACAAAACCCGAGAAGGCTACCGTGCTCAACGTTGATGCCCGCTTCTACGCGATCCGGGAAAAGCTCCGAAACAAGCTCACCCGGCCGGAGATGATGACGTGGTTCTCCGAGGGAACGGTGAAGCCCGGTCACGCGCGGGTCGTACAAGCATTCGACTTGGCGGAGGACTCGTTTTGGGATGACCTCGGCAGACCGTGGTTGCGCCAGTGGTTTGCGGAGCGGCCCACAGTGTCATTCCAGCTTGCCATCCCACCAGATTGCCCGCGCTACGATCCGCCAACTCCCGAGAAGGAGCGCATGGTGGAGAACATCGTGCGAAACATGCGCAACTTTATGCAGTGGATCGTCGATCATGAGCGTGCACGGGGCGAGAGGCCGTCGTACCCGGACAAAGTCACTTTGGTGATCGCCAATTTCAACGTGGAGGATGACTTCACGTACGTGCTCATCAAAGAGCCGCACGAGGTCTGAAACATACAGCTCCACCTCAACAACGACACCGAAGACGAAGCCTACCAGCGGCAAGGAGAGTATTCCGTGTCGTCGGCGCCTCAGCAGCACGAAGCTGTCCGAAAGCGTCACCAAGCAGGTGACAGCTCGTTCGGCGGCAAAGATTCTGAAGCACGGGATTTGGCGCACCAACGTGCTTGAGACTGCTGGAGCCACGGTGGGCGCCAGCACACCAGGGAGCGAGGGTTCACCCACGCCGAAGCCCGACAGTGAGCCTCATTAAGGATGAGGGCTTCACGGCGGTTGCGCCACGGCCCGCGCGACGAAGGCCTCAGGCTCCCGAACCCCGCCTGCTGATTCTGTGGCGAGAAGAACTCCGGAGCCCGTCGAAGCCGTGGTGGAGGCGCGGACTGGTGACGCCCCGGCCAGATCCAGCACGGCCCCGCACGGTTCGGCGATGGACAACCAATCGAGCGCGGGGCGTAGCGTGATGCCGTGAGTGCTCGACGATGACTGGGCGCGAATCCTCACGGGCACGGTCGCACCGGTGCGCGCCGTGGGCGCGGTGGCGCTGCGGTTTCGCGCATGCGGCCGCTCCGTCGTCACGCCGGGCGAACACCACGTGCGCGTTGCGCCCAGTCCGCATCGCAGCGGCAGAGCAGCATCAACGCCTGCCATCCGGAGATCCCGCTCCCCCAACCGCCGCGGTAAGTGCGCTACTGCTCGCTGCCGGTGCGTACGCGCTCTACTCCCGCCGCTCGAGCACGGGACAGCCGGCGGCAACGCAGGGTGGCGATAACAGCAATCCTGGCGGGAGAGCCAGCGTCACGCTCGAAGAGATGGAGGAGCTTTACAACGCGAAGCTTACGCCGAAGAGCGAGACTCGGTCCAGTTCGTACAGTGACAACTTCTTCGAAGTACGACCGGAAAACGGCGACGGCTACCTCACGCTGGGTGAGGCGAAATGACAGTGGCAGAACGGCAATGGGGCGCCGGTTACGGTGGATGTGGACAAACTCGACTTCTCCGGACTGCCCGCCAAGAGCATCACCGATGCGCGATGTGAGAAGGTTGCTTGAGCGCCGGTGGTGGCTCTTACCCGGTTCGGTCATGGTACTAGGCGTGGTCTCCTTGCGCGTTCAAGTCGTGCTCAGTCGCCTGCGAGTGACGACGGCTGATTTGGTGTCGCTACAATCGTCGCTCGAAAACGAGATGCATGCGGGAAGTACAACTTACGCAAGGGTCGAACAGGCAACGCAGCGGTTACAGATCGCCACCCTCTCTTTAGTGAATCTGGGCGCGCTGGTCTCGTTGGTGACGTTGTTGCTTGCCTTGGTCTGCTTGCGGTTCTCGGAAATACCCTGGTGGGTGCGGGCGCTTACGATTGGCTACGCGCTCTACTGCAGCGTCTGGGCCGTACTGACGGCGCCGTTGGAGTAGGCCGGTCCACGACTCGGCGGAGGCCTGACCGGAGCGGACGGCAGCAGCGTGGTCTTTTGGTCAGCGGGAGAGCCGCGCGGGATCGACGAAACGCGCCCACAGTGGTGGACACGCCCGCCCGATGCGGCGGGGTCTCACAGAGAGAAGGGGGCGGATGCCGGTGGCGAAGGTTCACTGGAACCGGTGACAGGAAGATTAAGCAAATACTCGCCTCGCGATGGTGCTGTTACAGAGAAAGGAACTCGATTGCAGCGCAGAGGGCCTCCTGAGGTCGGCCCGCTCAATTCCTGCGACCGTGTGTGCGTTCTCAGCCACCACCGGATCTCTACCCGGCTCCAGAGAAGCTGCTTGGACGGCAGCTGTTCGCATCACAACTCAACTACACTCGAGACATCTTGGTGGCAAGCTGGCCACGCGGCGACGGACGGTGCACTTCGCCAGCCGAGCCCTTCTGTCACTCCTCACGGCCTGTATGCGCTAGCGCAAAATGGGAGAAAAATACTCCAGCGTGGAAGGAGTATCATCGCACGGATATATGTGGAATCCGTTGCCGTCGATGAGTGCGGACTAGTTGTGGTGGTTACGACAGGAGTCAACGACGGCGCTACGGAGCGTGTCGTAATGGGCGCTCGCGTGTGCAGCATGGAGCAGGTTGGCTCCAGCGGTCAGCGCGGCAGCGATGATCTCGCGGGGCTAGCGATCGGGGACACGCGCGAGCTCCTCTGCAAAAGCGTCACACTTCCGTAACCAATGAGGTAGCGGTGTTGCAGGCATGTCGAGTTGCCGCGTCAGCACTCGTCCCGCCCCTTCCTACCGAAAAGCTCGCGCCCACCGCTACCGGCAGAGGCTCGGGAAGATCGTGTGGCGGTCCGCGCCTACGCGCAGGGCAGAGATACCATGCTCGAATATAATGACGGGACTGTAGAGGTACGTTCTGGTGGCACCGTTTCGTGGCGCAACAATAATCCCGGTAACCTCCACAACTATCCTTTCTCTCAGCGGCATGGCTCGATCGGTGAGGCCCACGGGTTCGTCGTGTTCCCAGATGAAGGAACGGGCCAGAGAGCCCTTGTCGACTTGCTCAATACGCAAGCATATCAAAGCCGCACGTTGAACCAGGCTATCGCGAGCTTTGCGCGCGACGCTAGCATCGCGCGTTACCAGCAACTTGTCAGTCGATGGACAGGCATTGCGGGAACAAGAAGGCTCGATCAGTTAACACCTTCTCAACTCCGCAGCGTCGCGTCGGCTATCCAGAGAATGGATGGCTGGCGAGTCAGGACAGTCACTTATGGCGTACCACAGTAGGTGTGCAACCGTGACGGCCCGATTGACGATTCGCATGAGACACTTCGCGATCGTACCGGTGGCCTTGTGGGTCATCATGGTCTCCGCTGCGCAAGATGGAGACAGTCTTCCCCGTTGGTTTGCCTTCGAGTCGGCAACCGTGGAATTGCAAGGAATCATTAAAATTGAATTTCACTTTGGGCCGCCGAACTTTGGTGAGAACCCCAAGACGGATCAGAGGTTGCACATTCCTATCCTTTAGCTTCCACAGCCAATCAGCGTTCGCGGTGATCCAGGGAGCGAGCTGAACACGGAGACGAAAGAGTATGTTCGTGAGGTGCAGCTGACGTTTCGGCGGCCCGGAGATTATCGGCGTGCACGCCGCTGCGAAGGTCAGCACATCAGTGTCAAAGGCAAGCTGGCCTCGGCGCTTCTCCCGAATGACTTTAGAGAAGTCATCACGGAGGTGGTTGAAGTCAAATGGTGTGAACTTCAGGCTAACCCCGGCCAGACAGTTCCCCACCCGGCACAGTTGCGGCGGCGATCCGGTGAACGGGACCCATCCGACGGGGGTGTGTTGGGAAAATAGCTGTGATCACCGCTGTTGGGTCCGTTGTGGCTCGATTACGGCGGGCAGCAGGTGAAGCAGACAGATTTTGGACACCCACATGAGAGAGATTCTCACTCAACCTCTTCCGACAAATTGGATGCTGCACGCTCCTGCACGTACCCGCCGGCCGACCCTGGCCCGTACGCCACCGCCGCGGTGAGCGGGCTACGTACCCCTACGCAGCCCCACGGTTGGCGCCGTTGCTCTGCCCGCAACCACACCGCAGATTGCCGAAATGCGTTCGGCGCGTTGACCACTCCGCACGGGCAAAGCATCGTGCCAGCGCGCCGCGGCTGCGGGGTTCCGGCTATCGGGCTCGTTCCCATCCGCGTTCCGCTCACCGCGGAAAAGTGGAACCTACGGGACGGTTGCGTTGCGTGGTCGAGAACGGCACTCTACACGCTCGGTGATGCGCATCGTGTTTCTTCCAAGCCGAAAGGAGATCGAGCTTCGTGGCAGCTATCGCGTGGGCGATTTGCTGCGCGAGTTGAAACTTCTGCCGGGCACGGTGTTGGTTATCCGCAACGACGAAATGCTCACGACCGAAGACGAGGTGCACGACAGCGACACGGTGGAAATCCGCAACGTGATTTCTGGCGGCACTGCGGATCGCATAGAGAAATCCGCTTGACCGCGCTGGCTGCGCCAAGCACCCGCCTGCTCCCCAAGGTTCAGGATCCTTTACTTCCCGAAGCGTCCTAGGGTAAGCGCTTACCGAATGGCTCGGTTTCGGTCCACGGCGGTATGCGCGCTACTCGGCACCATGACGCTTACGGTTGTTCTCCTACGCTCATCGCCGACGTGGGCGTTTACGCTCCTCGACGACCGCACGGACCTCGCTCCACCCGAGGCTGCGGCAATCGCCGCGCGGTGGAATGCGGCACCCGCGGAGCAAGCGGAGCACACCCTGTCAGACCGGATCACTGTGGGCGTATCCCCGGACATTTTGCACGACCTCGGAATCGCAGCCGAAGTGGCCCAGCATTATGGAGTGGATGCGGAGACGCTGGGCGAGCTCACGCGGCAGGCCATTGTCGACGGAGTGCGCACCTGGGAGCACGGTGCCTTGCGTTTCGAGGTACGCTTCGATCTGCCGGTTGTGCCGGGAGCGCCCCGGGGCGGGAACGAGATCGACATTTTCGTCGGCGAAGCGGGAACCTTTTTCGGCTTCACGACGGTTGCCTGAGAGTTCGACCCCGCACGCCTCCTCACCAATGGCCAAACTGTTCCGGGGAACGCCATCATCGGAGCGGATATCGTCATCAATCGCAACCGAGTGCCAGACGCCGCCCGTTTGCTCATGGCCATCGGCCAACCGCTCACGATTTTGGCCGCGGCGTTTCAGGTTCTAGTTGCGCACGAAGTGGGTCATGCGCTCGGGCTCGGGCATCCGAATGAGGGCCGTTTTCTCGACACCGACGAGAATCCCTACAACACGCTCACGGTCGATCCGCGGGACCCGACCGGCGACCTCGCCGTGTGGCCGAACCCGCGAAATCCGCCCGTTCGGTCGATGCCCATCATGTGGGGCGGGCTCTCGCAAGCCAACCCGAGAGATTTGCTCGCGTTGTTGCGCCGCCTCGCCGATCCAGTGCTTGCGCCGGATGACGTCGCGGGCCGCGATGTTCTCTATCCGATGGTGGAGCAACCGACCCCGACGCCAACGCGGCCCCCGAGCCCCTCGCGCACGCCCACGCCGGTGCCCACCGCAACATTCACCGCCGAGCCCACGGCCACGGTGATCCAAGTGTGCTTCGGCGACTGCCACGGTGATGGTGCAGTGACCGTGGACGAACTCGTGCTTCTCGTCAACATCGCCCTCGAGCTGGGGAGCGTCGAGGAGTGCACCTCCGCCGACGGCAACGGCGACCAGCGCATCACCATCGAAGAAATTGTCCGCGCGGTTCAGTCAGCCCTGCTCGGCTGTGCTGCCAGAGCACCGGAACGGCGGCGACTTGCCCCTGGCCGAATTCCGCGCTTCCCCTATAAACCGGCGCTATGAGCACGCGCAAAATTGGCCACAAGCCCAAGTGCAAGCGATGCCGACAGCCGGCTGTGGTGCAACTACACTCGCACCACACCGCATTTTGCCAGGAATGCTTCCTGTTTTACTTTCGCCGCCAAGTGCAGCGCGCTGTGGAGGGCGAGCACATGTTTACGCGCGAAGAGCCAGTGTTGGTCGCGGTGTCCGGCGGCAAAGATAGCCTCGCCCTATGGGATGTCCTGCACCACCTCGGCTATCGCACCACTGGCCTCCACCTCGACTTGGGCATCGGTGGGTATTCCCAAGTGTCGCGTGCAAAAACGGAAGCCTTTGCGCGCGAACGGGGCTTGCCCCTGCTGGTTGTCGACTTTACCTCCGAAGGGCATGCGATTCCCGAGGTCGTGGGCCTCACACGTCGGCCTGCTTGCTCCGCCTGCGGCACCGCCAAGCGCCACCACTTCGATCGGGTTGCCCTCGAGCACGGGTTTCCCGTCGTGGCCACCGGGCACAATCTCGACGACGAGGCCGCTCGCTTGCTCGGCAACGTGTTACGATGGGATTTGCACTATCTCGCCCGGCAATCGCCCGTGCTTGCACCCTCGCACGAGAAGTTTGCCCGCAAGGTGAAGCCGTTGTTCCGTTTGAGCGAGTACGAAACTGCGGCGTATGCCTTCTTGCGCAAGATCGATTACGTGCTCGACGAGTGCCCGAATGCTGTAGGTGCATCGCAACTTCTTTACAAGGAGGTGCTGCAACGCTTGGAAGCCGACATGCCAGGGACCAAGCAAAGCTTCGTGGTGGAATTTTATCGCCGCGCGCGTCCTGCACTGCTTCGCGAAGAGCTTGATGCGCCTACCACTTGCACTCGTTGCGGCCTCCCCTCGCATCGGCCGGTTTGCCGATTCTGTAGCTTGCTCGCCGAGGTGGAAGCCAAGCGCCACAGCGCAAGCCAACGCCCCGCGAGCCCTGCGCCGGCTGAGTGAAATCCGCCAAGGGTTGACCACCATGCAGCGTGCATCGGGTCGCTTGCGGGCGGGAGAGCATGTGCTGTTCGTCGATCGCCGCCAGCGTCAATATCTGCGCCAGCTTGTTCCCGGCCAGCGGTTACACATCCGCGCGGGCTATTTTTGGGCGCACCATCTCATCGGGCTGCGGGAGGGGCACACGGTGTACGACTCGAGCGGCGAGCCTTTCGTGCTGGTGCGGCCAACCTTCGCCCAGTTCGTTCCGCATTTGCCTCGGCAGGCGCAGCCGATTTATCCCAAGGATATCGGTCCGATTCTCCTTTGGGGCGATTTCTACCCTGGTGCGCGGGTGGTCGAGGTTGGCGTCGGTCCGGGCGCCCTCACGATCGCCTTGCTGCAAGCTATCGGACCCCACGGCCGCCTGGTGTCGTACGAAGTCCGGCAAGACTTTGCCCAACGCGCGCGCCAAAATGTGGCCATGTTTCTCGGCAATGTTCCCCACTGGGAACTCAAAGAGGCGGATGTGTTCCACAGCATCGACGAGCGGGATGTCGACCGCATGGTCATCGACCTACCGGAGCCGTGGCGGCTGCTGGAAACAGCAGCGCAAGTGCTGCGCCCCGGCGGGGTTCTGCTGAGCTATTTGCCCACGGTGCTGCAGGTGAAGGAGCTCGTAGACTCTCTGCGCTCCACAGCTTGCTTCGGGCTCGTCGAGGTGTTCGAAACCTTGCAGCGCTTCTGGCACGTAGAGCCACGCAGCATGCGCCCCGAGCATCGCATGGTGGCACACACCGGTTTCATCACGATCGCGCGCCGGCTGGCACTCGTTCCGGGAGAGCCAAGAAATTTCAACGCGCCGGAGCAACCCACCGCCAGCGATCCGGTTCGTTGACATCCCCCCAGCCCACCGATACCGCTAACGACGTGCGTGCGTACATTCTGCAGGAACCCGGGCGCATGGAACTGCGCAATTGGCCCGAGCCGCAGCCGGGGCCTGGCGAAATCGTGGTGCGGGTGCGGGCTGCTTTAACTTGCGGCACCGACCTCAAGATGTTCCTCCGCGGACACCCGCGCTTTCCCACCCCTACTCCTTTTGGTCACGAATTCAGTGGTGAGGTCGCTGCTGTCGGAGCAGACGTTGGTCAATTGCGCGAGGGGGACGCAGTGATGGTAGCTCCGACCGGCCCCTGCAACACCTGTTACTACTGCACCCGCGAGCAGGAAAATCTGTGCGACACGGTGATCGAAACGATGGTCCTCGGGGCCTACGGGGAATTCGTGAAAGTTCCTGCTCGCACGGTACGCTCCAATGTTTATCGCAAGCCCAGCTCGCTTTCGTTTGCCGAAGCCGCACTGTTGGAGCCGCTCTCCTGTGTCACTCATGGCTTCGAGGGCGTGCCCCTGCGGCCCGACGACACGGTGGTCGTGCTCGGCGCTGGTGCGATTGCGCTCCTCCATGTGCTGGTGTTGCGCGCGCGAGGTGTAGAAAACATTTGGGTGGTGGGGCGCAACCCAACGCGGGCAGAGAATGCAGCCCGCCTCGGTGCCGGGCGGGTGCTCACGGAAGGCTTCGCGGCGGCGCGCCAGCAGTTGTACGAGGCCACTGGGGGCCGTGGCGCAGATTTGGTGATCGAATGTACGGGCCAAGTGGAGGTATGGGAGGAAGCGCCGAGCTTCGTTCGCCGCGGCGGTACCGTGATTCTCTTTGGTGGTTGCGCGGCGGGCACCGTGGTGCGGTTCGACACGCAACGCCTGCACTACGAGCAACTGCGCATTCATAGCCCGTTTCACTTCACGCCCCGCGCCGTGCGCGCGGCTTACGAACTGCTCACCGAGCCGAGCTTCCGGGGCCGTGAACTGATCTCGGGCCATTTTGCCCTCGAGGACTTGCCAGCGGCACTGGCGGCTCATCGCGCTGGGCAGGGAATCAAGTTTGCGATTCAGCCATGAAGGCAACCATGCGCGTGGCCAAAGCCTACGACTACCTCGACGTGCGCCTCGAGGAGGCCCCTGTGCCCAGCGTGGGGGCCAAGGAGATTCTCGTTCGCGCCCGTGCATGCGGCATTTGCTCGGGAGATGTCACCCCGTGGTACATCCGCAAGAAAGCACCAGTGGTGTTAGGGCATGAACCGGTCGGGGAAGTCGTGCAGGTGGGTGCAGGGGTCCAACATCTGGCCCCCGGTGCGCGGGTATTCGTGCACCACCATGTGCCTTGCCTCGCCTGCTCGGCTTGCGATCGCGGCGAGTTCGTGCAGTGCGCGACTTGGCGCTCCACGGCGCTCGACCCTGGAGGTATGGCGGAGTTTTTTCGCGTTTCGTCGCTGCACGTTCAGGTTGACACCCTAGTGCTGCCGGAAACTGTGAGCGACCTCGATGGTATTCTGGTAGAACCACTAGCTTGCGTGGTGAAATCCTTACGCCGCGCGGCACCCCTCGAGGGCGCAACGGTTCTCATCATTGGCCTCGGCGTGATGGGCCAGTTACACGTTCTCGTCGCGCGGCACTGGGGAGCGCGAACCGTGATTGGGGCTGACCTCCGCCAGGTTCGTTGTGAAAAAGCCGCTAGCCTCGGTGCCGATCACACGATCGATGCCAGCGCACGCGACTTGTACTCCGCCGTGCTCGAGCTCACCGATGGAAGGGGCTGCGACGTGGTCATTGCCGGCCCAGCCACCACCGAAGCAATTGGCCTCGGAATCCGTTGCGCTGCACGCGGCGGCACCGTGGTGCAGTTCATGGGCACACCGCCGGGCGAGTTCTACCCGCTCGACACCAACGACATTTACTTTCGCGAAATTCGCCTAGTGCCGAGCTACTCCGCTGGCCCCACGGATACGCGCGAGGCTCTTCGTTTAATCGAGCAAGGAGTCGTGCGTGCCCAGCACGTCGTCACGCACACCTACCCCTTCGGAGAGATCGACCGGGCGTATCGCACTGCGGCGCAAGACCCGTCGGCAATCAAAGTCGTGGTCATTTTTTGAGAACCGACGGGCTCGGATCCCTGAAACGCAGCACCCGACAGGCGTCGCCACCTGCCGGGTGCTCGCGGCGCATTTTCCGACTCGAACCGAGCGGAATTACTTACGGAGGTGCTTCGAGAAAATCGCTTCTGCCTTGGCTGCCGCTGCCTCCGCACGGCTGGCAGCATCGGCCGCGGCTCGGGCTGCTTGCTCTGCACGACTGGCAGCGCTCTCTGCCTTGCTCGCAGCCGCTTCCACCCGAGACACCGCGTTTTGCTCTTCAGCGCTGAGCTTGCGCGAGCAACCAGAGGTTGCACCTAAAAGGGCAACACCTGCTGCGATCGCTACCAGAGCCTTTGCCTGCATCCCAAACTTCATCGTTCTCACCTCCTATTCGTTCTGGGAGCACCCGCTCCGCGTTGTTGCGAGGATTCCTCAAACCCCTTTACTTACGCAACCGTTCCTTGAACCGGCCAGCAGCTTTTTCCGCCGCAGCTTCCGCCTTTGCGGCGGCATCGGCCGCCCGCTTCGCCGCTGCCTCGGCCTGGCTTGCCGCCGACTCGGCCCGGCTCGCCGCTGACTCCACACGAGCAACAGTGTTCGGATCGATAATCGGCTTACGCTCGCCGCAACCAGTCACCACGCTGCCGACCAAGCTCAGCCCCACAATTGCCAAGGCCCATTGAACTCTTCGCATACCCTGTCTCCTTCCTCTGTCTTGGCAAACCAACGACGGGGCCCTTGTTGCACAAAATTTGCGCAGCCGCAAGGGCAAAACCCTCATGAGAAATTCTGTCACGACGCTTCAGAAATCAACACGAACGTCCCCAGTCAGGGGATAGCCCGGGCGGAACACCCGGAAGACTTCGATCGGCTGGGTGTTGGTGTACACATCCTCCGACATGAACTGAGGCAGCGGCACGCTCGGGGCTTGTGCACCCAACCATTGCGGTGCGGGTGCACCGGGCACATCGCTCGGGTCCAGCAGACGGCCCAACGTCAATGGGTGCAACACGTTGAGCCCGTCCCGGCGGCCGGTGCCGAACAGCTCGATGTCGGCCGCATACTGCCGCGCCCGCTCGACACCCCATGCCGCTGGTACTTGCGGCAGGCGCCCACGCGCCACCCGTACGGCCAACCCGTCAGTCAAGCGCACTCGGCCACCTGCCATTGCTTCGACCTTTGCCGTGACTTCCACTTCACCACTCAGGGTGACCACCTCGGTGAACTCATCCTCAGGGTCGTAGCGAATCACGGTTTCTCCATCCGGTACAGCCACGCTCGCCGAGCCCGTTTCCACAAGACAGTGCGAGGCTCCACGAGCAAACCCTGGGGTTGTTCGCACGAGAATGCGCCCGCGAAACAAACGAGCCGCGAATGCCAAGCGCTGCACCTCGCGCACAGCGCTCAACTCATCGATGGCAAGCTCCGTGTTTGGCGCAATGTCCAACACGCCGGCATCCAAAATGACCAGCTTAACCCGTTGCGCAGCGCCGGTACGGATGCGGTCGCCCACGCTCACGCTCTCCCCCACCTGAGCCACCGCACGGCCGCTCGCGCGGGTCCACTGCACTTCTCCCTGCACTGCCGCGAACTCCGCAGCCGCGCCAACCTCAGCAGTGGCACCTTCCGCGAGAGCGCTCACCAGCAGGACCGCCCACAACCAGCGCTGTTGTGGTTTCATCGCCTTTCTCCCTCAGTACTTGAGCTGCAGACCGGTGGACACAATGTGCCGGTCGTACTCGAACAGCGGCTCGTTGGAATCGTGCACCTGGCCGATGTAGGCAATCGTCCAAGCCGCATGCTCGGTTAAAGGATAACTGAGCCCCAGCGCGAACTCGTGCGCATTGTCGCTCCGCTTCCGTGCCCCGAAACCGCTTGCGCGATTGTCGTAGTCGTACCGCCGATACACGTATGCGCTCTCCACCTGCAGCGCGTCCGCCACAAGCCAATGAACCTCTGCGTCGAAGACATGGCCCTTGTACGCGAACGCGCGCCCTTGGGGGCCATTCGACACCGTGTCTTCGATTTCATACCGGTAGCCGAGCGCGAAAACACCCTGCGGGCGGCCAAGGCCAAAGTATTGCCGCAGCCCAGGGCTATAGTTCCAAGCATCTCGTCCCGGATCGTAGGGGCGCCGCAAGAAATCCCGGCCGCGAAAATCCAGAAACGCCTGTGTGGCAACTTGGTCCGACCACCGCAACGCGGCCCAGGGAGTGAGCAAACCTTCGTGGAAAAACGAACTGTAGTCGAGGGCGAAAAAGTTGTACGCAGCGCTCGCCCCATAAGCCCAGCGGTCGTGTTGGGAGGTAGCCGCCAGGCCCAAGCGGTGGCCCTGCAAATCGAACCGGCGAAGGTCGAAGTGCACACTTTGCGAAAACTCGTAACCGCCCGACAAATGGAACGGTGCTCCAGACAAGAACCGATAACGGAGTGCAGCAACACCCACGACTCGACCATCGGCTTGCTCTGTAATATCCCGCGGTGTGACCACGGTGACGGTGCTGGGACCGAGCGTCACGTTCGAATCGTACTCGAGGGCAATTCGCCCAGCCACGCTCCACGCTCGCTCAGCTTCCGGCGCCAGTCCCCAGCGTATACCCTCCAAATACCGCGCGGCAGCCTGCCCAATTTCCGCCGCCGCAGCCTCGCGTGCCACCGTTTCCAACATTGGCCGTGCTGCCTCCGCCTGGCCCTGCCGAGCGGTGAGCAACGCTTCGTAGTACATCGCGGGGAGCCGCACTTCGGGGTCCGCCTGGGCGGCACGGAAGAGTTCGGCGGCAGCCGATACATTTCCCTGCCGGTAGAGCACCAAGCCTAGGAAAAACTGTGCGACCTGCCGTTCCTGCCCCTTCTCCACGGCACGTTCCAAGGCCACGCGCGCGTCGTCGAGCTTGCCTAAGCTCAGATACGCAATGCCCAAATCCAGCCACGCGTGAGGCAGATCCGGTTGGTCTCGCAAGGCCTGCTCTAGGTCGTCGACTGCACCGGCAGTGTCCCCCGCACGGGCGCGGGCGAGGCCGCGGTAGTAGCGAGCGCGGGCATCCCTGCTGTCTGCCCCCAAGGCCCGATCGAACGCCGCAATTGCTTCGTTCCACCGCGCTTGGTGGAACGCAACCAACCCGCGCGCATAAGCCACCTGCGAGGCGACGTCCGCCCGTGCGGTTGCGGCGGCCAAGCCCAAGGCAACCGCCAGCACCAGTGCACCCAGTTTTCGTCCCCACCACCGCGTCATGCCTCACTCCCTCAAGGGACTCTACCAGGCCGCACGAAGACACCAAAGGCGACCGGGGATTGTTGCACGGTAACGGTTTGCACCACCGCATTGCTTGCCGCATCGAGGACGGACACGGTGTTGTCCTCGAAGTTCGCCACGAACACGCGGCTGCCACTCGGATCGACGGAGACACCCCACGGGCTCCGTCCTACAGCCACGGTGGTGACCGTCTGGTTCGCAGTGTTCACCACCGAAAGCCGCGCATTCTCGATGTTGGTCACGTACACACGGTCGCCTTGCGGGTGCACGGCCACACCAAACGGTCGTGGCAACACGGTATAACTCCGCACCGTCGCCAAGGTTGTCGTGTCCACCTCTCGCACCGTGTTGTCGCCCAAGTTGGTTACGTACAGGCGCGTGCCCGAGGCGTTCACCGCCACAGCAAAGGGCTGGTTGAAGCCAGTCACGGTTGCCGTCACGGTTTCCGACGCGGTATCCACGACCGACACGGTGTTGCTCAACTGATTGGTCACGTACGCCAGCGGTTCAGTAGGATGGGCCGCCACGCCCGTGGGGCTATTGCCCACCGTGATTGCCCGCAGCGATTGCGTTTCCGTGTCGTACACCGCAAGTCGCCGTAACGTCGCGGGCAACTGAATGGCGACCAGCACCTTGGTGCCATCCGCGGTCACCGCCACACCAACTGGCCGTAAGCCAGCGCCTAAGTCAACCGTGTTCAACAACGCACCGGTCATACCGTCGAGCACCGACAGTTGGCCGCCGAGGTGGTTGGTCACATAGACCCGATTTCCCGACGGATGAACGGCCACGCCGAATGGGGCCGACCCTAACATGGTCGTGCCCACCACGGCTCCGGTAGCGGCGTCAATCAGCGAGACGGAATTCGATCCGGAGTTGCTCACGAACACCAGCGGCACCGGCGTCGAAGTCGGGGTGACCGTCGGCGTGGAAGAGGGGCTCGGCGTCGACGTGACCGTAAAGGTTGCCGTTGGCGTGGGAGTCGGCGTCGCCGTATCCGTAGGTGTCGATGTGGGAGTGTCGGACCGTGTGGCGGTGGGCGTCGTTGTCGGCGTGTCCGTCGCCGTGGCCGTGGGGGTTTCGGTAAAGGTCGGGGTCGGCGTTTCCGTCGGCGTTGCCGTTGCTGTCTCCGTTGGTGTTGCCGTCGGTGTGGGTGTTGCCGTTTCGGTTGCTGTCTCGGTCGGGGTGAACGTGGGCGTGTCGGTCGGTGTGAGTGTCGCAGTCGGCGTTTGCGTGGCCGTCGGAGTTTCGGTTGCGGTGTCGGTCGGAGTAGGCGTGGCCGTCTGAGTTGGGGTGTCCGTCACGGTCGGCGTCGCCGAAGGCGTAGGAGTTTCCGTCGGCGTAGCCGTCGGCGAAGGCGTTGCTGTTTCGGTGGGGGTATTCGTCGCGGTTGGCGTTTCGGTTGCTGTTGCAGTTTCCGTAGGTGTCGGCGTTGCCGTCGGGGTGGGCGTTTCGGTCGGCGTGTCCGTGATCGTAGGCGTCGCGGTCGTTGTCGGGGTGACGGTAGGCGTCGGGCTTTCGGTTGGCGTCGGAGAATCTGTCGGCGTCCAGGTTGCGGTCGGAGTGTGAGTCAGCGTCGGCGTCAGCGTTTCGGTGGGTGTGCGCGACGGCGTCGCGGAAGCCGTGGCCGTCGGAGTTTCGGTTGAGGTTTCCGTTGGGGCTTCGGTCGGCGTAGCCGTCTCAGTGGCGGTTTCCGTAGGAGTCGGCGTTTCGGTCGGTGTAATCGTTGGAGTTTCGGTCTCCGTGGGCGTTTCCGTTGTGGTAGGAACCGGTGTTCCCGTAGCTGTCACCGTCGCGGTGTAGGTCGCGGTCGGCCGTTGTGTCGAGGTCAGCGTTGGTGAGGGAGTCGCCGGAGTTGCGGACGCCGTGGTCGTTGCTGTTGGCGTCGCCGTGGCAACTGGCGTTTCGGTTGCCGTTGGAGAAGGCAGGAAGGTGCCCGTGCGGAAGCTGTAAGAAAACGACAGTTGCCGGTCTGGGAACGTGCGCGAGGCCACTTCAAGACTCACAACTACGTCAGTGTTCGGATCAAAGGGGGCATCGGGCTCGAAGTCGAAGTGAAAGCCCGTAACCTGCTTCACTCCGCCAAGACTGCAGTGCAGGTCAGTTTCTGCAGCGCGGTCCGTGCAAGCGTTCAAGTCGGCGGCCGCGGAGCTGCCCTCGCGGACAATGTTTCTCCCGCCGATCGTCACATTCAGAGTTTCCAGGTCGAGCTCCCCCACCGCCGTGGCAACGAGAAAGCGGATTCGTGGTAACCTCGACACGTCGCTCGCGCCGGGAGCAGGTTCTAGCTCGGTGACAAACGGCTGCGCCAACAAGTCGACTTCGGCGGTAACCGTCGCCCCTGCAATCACAGTAGCCGAGGTGCGTCCGGCAAACGATGGAGGCAAGCGGAACTGGTCAATTCGCTCCCGCTGAGCGAAGGCTACATCCCAGCCACGCACAACCACGTCCGCCCGACCAGGTGGCAGACCTTGGAATAACACAGAGCGGGTTTGCGTGGGGTCCACGATTTGCACGCGATCCGCGACACGAACCTCCACCGTGCGGACCGTGGGCGGCAGCTCCGAAGAACTTTCGAACGCCCGTGCGCGGTAGCTGCGCTGCGCGGCAGCAGCCGTTTCCCAGCGAATCCGCAGCGCTAGCTCTCCGCTCGCCGCCGGCGTCGAACCGCCACCACCACAACCGGTGGCTCCGAGTGCAATGAGGAGCCCTACGGTTGACCAAACCCGAGCCCGACCCAGCTTTCGCACCACTCCCCGCAATACAACCTCCGGGCGCCGACATACACCAACGAAAATCCCATGGTCAAGCCGCAAACCCTGCTTTTCCACTTGCGCTCGCACCGGACGGCACAAAGCCAGTGGGCGGTCCTCGGCTCCGTGTGCTCTCGCTTGCAACTGGTCAAGACCCGCTCCAACGCCGCCCTGGCAAGAATGCATCGCAGCCCGAGCCGAGGAGCCTTCGCCCTGGCGCCAGGCCAGCTTCTCTAAGCCAGGAGAGCAAGCCTGTCGCTCAGAGGATTACCGCCGCTTAACTGCGGGATCGACGATGAAACGGTAGGGGCCAGCGCTCGCTCCCGCCGAGCGGAGCCGCACCAACGCACCACGCTGCCCTGGTTGGCCGCGCAGCATCGTGCTCGGGTCCACAGACACCACGTTCGAACCCTCTGCGGTTCCCAACGCGTCGGTAAGCCCGGTGATCACGCGGAACGTGCTTTCGACCGTGCCGGCCATCCCTTCATTAAAGCGCAACAAGTTCTCCCCGGCGGCAAGCCAGTACCAGTCGGCACGCACCCCATCGGCCGCCAGGCAATTCGCAGAACTCAGCGTTCCCGAGACGCGATCTGCAAAAGCTACACTGCCTGTCAGCGCACACTGGCGCATCGAGAGCACGAACGGTGTCAGCGCTTCGCCAGGGCCAGGAGCGACGACCAAGGCATAGGTTCCGCTGCGAATCATGGGCACCTCGAGCAAATTGGCAGCGCAGGAATACGCGGGAATGGCCTCACCGGTGGGCAACAATGCTTGCGCGCACACACCATCGCTCAAGGTAAAGCTCGCCACTTGCGGCGCGCCCCCACTGAACGACCAAGTCAATGCTTTAAAAGGTTGGCCCGAGCCAAACTTGCAATCTTGCGGACCGAAGCTGAGAGACATCAACCCCGGCCGGATCCCCTGAGTGGGGCAAGTCCGCGCGCGCACGGAAAAGGCGTTCGTCACGCTCGTATCGAGTTCTCCAGCGTTCGGGGAAGCGTAAACTTCCAGGAGGTAATCTCCGGCCTCGGGCAACACGCGCGCCACCCGCGCTACCTGAGGGCTGCCGAACGGGTCGTCGTCGTTGTCGCTCACCGAGCCATCCGGCGCCCAAAGCTTGAGCGCTGGATCGACGCCCTCGTCCCCCTCCATTTCCACCATGAGGAACTGCCCCGCCTGCCCCGGTACGACGTAAATCCGATGCGGCGTTTGGCCCGAACCCCAACAGTCACTTACCCGAAACGTTGAGCGCAACTCCTGTGCGCTACCCGGAGTCACCACCCCGCCGGGCAAGCACTTCTGCAAGTAGTACCGATACGGCAACACATCTCCCGGGTCACCGGCACTAAGATCCGGTGGAGCGAGCGGGTTCACGTTCCCGAGCAGGAGAGTGTAGCTGCCAGAGCGGAGCACCGTCGCACTCAGTTGAGTGGAATCGGCACCGCTGAGGGTGGAGGAGTCGTAACCGACGATGGGATTACCCTCACTAGCCGGGCCGAGCAAGAGTGCATACGCTTCGTCGCCGTCGACTTCTACTCCCACGCTCACGAGCTCCCCGCGCTGCGCAGTGAAGGTGTAAGCCTTGGCGCCAGCATTGATCTGCGGAGCCTCCTCGTCGGCGAACACCGGCAGCGGGGCACCGCAAGTGCCATTGGTGCGGCTACCGTACAACGTTCCCTGGCAGCCCGGACCCGCTTCGCCCGGGCAAACCAGTGGGCGATCCACCGGTATGTTGTTCACAGTCGTAGCCGGGCACCGCGGCGAGCTCACCACCAGCGAGTACCGCCCCTCGCCTCCGCCCACGATCAGGGTGTAGGTTCCCGGACGAATGGCGAGAAACCGCGCACCTGCGTCCACACCGATTGGTCCCCCAGCGGCGTCATCCACTTGGTCCGACGGTACCGCCTCCAGCCCGTCGGGACCGAGGACGACGAACGTCGGATCGAGCGGGTCGTCCTCGACGAGCTGACGCATGACAATGTCCACCTGCGTCGGCACGCTACTCACTTGGAACGTGTACACATGCGCCGGGTCGATCTTGCCATTCGTGCCGAAACTCACCGGATCGGCACAATCGCTACTGCTCAGCCGCAAGTTCGACATGCTGAATCCGCGCGTGAGGTCGATCGTTCGCGGCGTCGGGCAGGCACGGGTGGTCACACGGATGCGGTAAGCACCGGTTTGCTGCGGCTGGCCAGGATGGGAGGTGACGTAAATCAAGTACGGCTGACCCGGCACGACCGACCACTCCACCGGCGGTGTTCCCTCGGCAAAGCCGAATTGACCATTGGGATCGTCCACCGCCACCCACGGCGACGTGAGCCCATTACTAAGGCCGGTCACCTCCACCCGCAGTGCTGTTCCAGCCGGAGCGCTTACTTGATACACGTCGACAAAACGCAGGACCCCGGCGAGAAATCGGCTGCAATCGCTCGGCCCCAATGAGCCATCGAGCACGCTACCCGCCGATAAGGTTTGCACGGCACACACCGGTGTTGGGGTCGGCGTGACTGTCGGCGTCGAGGTCCGCGTTCGGGTCGGCGTGGGTGTCGCCGTCCGTGCCGGAGTGGTCGGGGAGGGAGAAGATACTGGCTGTGTAGCGGTCGCCGTTGCCGTTGCGGTGGAGCTCGGCCGCGGCGTGGCCGTGGGCGGAAGGCACGAACGACCGAGCTGCCGGACCAAAGCGACGAGATCCGCAGCGGTGAGGACGCCATCGTTGTTAACGTCAGCCAAGTAACCGAGCAGCAAGGCTCGCTCCTCATCAACCAGAAGCTGGCGTACAAGCTCCAAGTCCGCACTGGTCAAAGTACCATCCCCGTCAAGATCGCCTGCGCAAACGGATTGCGCTTTGGCAGGACCAACCCTTAGAGCGGCCAGGAGCAAGGGGAAGCAGACAAGCAGCGTTCGGATCACAGATGGATAATGGAAGCCTCGGTACACAACGATCTTTCACCTTCTCGGAAGGGACAAGTAATGTCAACGTACCAGGTGTGCGATCTGGCCGTTCTTGCGTGCTTGGGATATGCGAAGCCCATGACCTCGAAAGCGGACAAGGAAAGAATCCGCGAGGAAATTGAGCGGCTGCGCAAGGAAATCGAATATCACAACTATCGCTACTACGTGCTCGACGCGCCGGTGATTTCCGACGAGGAGTACGACCGCATGTTTCGCCGCCTGCAAGAATTGGAAAAAGCCTACCCCGAATTTTTCGACCCCAACTCGCCTACCCAGCGGGTGGGAGCGCCCCCGGCGGAAAAATTCGAAACTGTGCGGCACACCGTGCCCATGCTCTCGCTGGCCAATGCCATGTCAGAGGAAGAGTTCCGCGAGTTCGACGAGCGAGTCCGCAAGGGGCTCGGGCTCTCGGGGCCGGTGATGTACGTGGCCGAGCCGAAGCTCGATGGGCTCGGTGTCGAACTGGTGTACGAGAACGGCGCGCTCGTGGTTGCCTCCACTCGCGGCGATGGCATTCATGGAGAAAACGTCACCGCCAACGTGCGCACGATTCGCTCCGTTCCGCTCAAATTGCGCGCGGAGCGGGGAGCTCCGCCGATTCCCCGGCGCCTCGAAGTCCGGGGCGAAGTCATTATGCCCAAGTCGGCCTTCCGAAAGCTCAACGAGGAGCGCGCCAAAGCTGGCGAACCATTGTTCGCCAACCCGCGCAACGCCGCCGCTGGCTCTCTGCGCCAGCTCGATCCCCGCGTGACCGCCTCGCGCCCGCTCGACATGTTTTGTTACGCGCCGGGCGATATGACCGGGTTGCCCTTCGAGACCCACTGGGAGTTCCTCGAAGGCCTGAAGGCGTGGGGTTTCAAAACCAACCCGCTCAACCGCCGGTGCAAAGGAGCGGATGCTGTGGTCGCGTACCATGCGGAGATGGAAAAGCGCCGTGCCACCTTGGACTACGACGTCGACGGTGTGGTCGCCAAGGTCGACCGCTTCGATTACCAGCGCCGGCTTGGCGAAGTGTCGCGCTCGCCGCGTTGGGCAATCGCCTTCAAATTCAAAGCCCAGCAGGCGATCACTCGTGTTCTCGATATCATCCCCTCTGTCGGGCGCACGGGAATCATCACACCGGTGGCGCAACTCGAACCCGTACAGGTGGGAGGCGTTACCGTCTCCAGCGCCTCGCTCCACAATATGGACGAGATCGAACGCAAAGACGTGCGCATTGGCGATTATGTCATCGTGGAGCGGGCCGGCGACGTGATTCCCTACATCAGCGGAGTGGTGGTCGAGCGGCGCACCGGGAAAGAGCGCAAGTTTCGCATGCCGAGCAAATGCCCCGCGTGCGGAAGCCCGGTGGTGCGCGACGAAGGTGGCGCCTTCTACCGCTGTGTTGGCCTCAGTTGTCCTGCCAAGCTGCGCGAGAGCATTCGTCACTTCGCCTCGCGACATGCTCTGGATATCCAGGGGCTTGGCGAGAAGCTTGTGAGCCAACTCGTGGACAAGGGGCTCGTGCACAACGTTGCCGACCTTTACCGCCTCGAGCGCAAGCAACTGGTCGAACTCGAGCGCATGGGAGAGAAGTCGGCCGACAATCTCTTGCAACAAATCGAGAACAGCAAAAACACCACCCTGTCCCGCCTGATTTACGGCTTGGGAATTCCCCACGTAGGGGAACACTTGGCCAAAGTGTTGGCCGACCATTTCGGTAGCATGGAACGGTTGGAAAATGCGACTGAAGAGGAACTCCTACAGGTCCCCGAGGTCGGACCAGAAACCGCGCGCGAGATTCGCACCTTCTTTTCGCTGCCGGACAACCGTGCGGTCATCCGCCGCTTGCTGCAAGCCGGAGTGAAACCACATGCGGAGCGGCGGCCACGCACGGGCAAATTGGCTGGAAAAACGTTCGTGATCACCGGCACCCTTTCCCGTCCGCGTGACGAAGTGGCGCGCGACATCGAGGCGGCAGGAGGTCGTGTGGCCTCGAGCGTGAGCAAAAATACCGACTATGTGGTTGTTGGCCTGGACCCGGGATCCAAGCTCGATCGCGCGCGCGAGCTCGGGATTCCGACCATCGACGAGGAAGAGCTCGAGCGCATGCTGCGGGGCTGAGCTATGAACTCGGCTGAACGACAGCGCCGTCTCCATCTCGTCATTTACGGATTGGTCCAGGGCGTGGGGTTCCGTTTCTTCGTAGAGCAGCAGGCGCGAGAGCTCGGTCTTACCGGTTGGGTGAGGAATTTGACCAACGGAGCGGTAGAAGTCCTAGCAGAAGGACCGTCCCCCGCTCTCGCGAGGCTCGCGGAGGCCTGCCGGCGCGGCCCCCGCAGCGCGGTAGTCGATCGAGTGGAAGAGCACTGGCACGAGCCCACCGGCGAATTCCGCCGCTTTGATATTCGCCCGACGGCAGCGTGTCCGCTTTGAGGCCCAGAGGTTCGGCAGGTGGCAACGCAGGCGGCTGCCATGGGGTCCACACCAGCCGCTTCAGCCGGCGCCTTCTTCCGAGAAAACTTCGGCCTGCCAGAGCTCTGCCCACGCTCGCCATCACTTACGACAAAGTGCGAGACACCGTGCCAGACGATCGGCTCGGGCTAACCGGGACTCGCATCGAAGGCGTACCCGAAAAGGTTGATGTCCTTCAGCCGGCGACTGCTCAGCCCGTCCCAAGCCCGCAGCTCACACCTAACCGTTTAATGGGGCCAATCAGGCCCGCACCGATGGGACCAACTCCCCGCTGAAAAATAGCGTCAGATCTCGCCACTGCAGCTTCAGGCTGGCGCACGTGGTTCTGCCTAAGCGTGGGTGAAAGTAGTGGTCCGCCCTCTCGAAGGGTGTTAGCCTCGCCGCCAAGCAGAAACATCCGCCGCTGCCCAAAACGACGAGCAGCGCCGCGCATGGTGGGAAAAGTGTCCCCCACAAATATTGCCGGGTTCCCACGTGCCGTTGTTGAAACCCAACCAGCACTAACCTCTTAAGCCACCAAATCATCGAAGCCGCGCAACCGTAAGCAGCCGCAACCCGACCTGCTTCTTAAGTGCTTGCATGACTGCGCGACCATCACCCGCGATGTGGAAGTATGCGGTCATCGCGTCCTCGGCTGGCGCAGCGAGCTGCTGCGCAGCACCAAAGAACATGGCACTCGACGCTCCCAATCGTCTCGCGTGCCCGACTCGAGTCACGTCTCTTGCCTCCTCGAATGGGCAGCTCTCAGCTCATTTTTTTCTTTCTCAAGAAAATTTCACCGAAGCGGGTGCGCTACCCGAGGAGACCGTACGGCGTTGCACACGTGTGCCAAGGGCAGGCAAGTTTCGGTTCCACGGACAACTGGGCCTCCCTAACCAAAAGGGCCTTTCCTTAAGCCACGCCCCCGCGGTGGCCGAGCAGAAGCGGGTCCTCAGCTTCTCCGCGCAGGCATGCGGCCGTCGTGAGGGTTGCGCGGGCGTTCGAGGTCCCCCGACAGGATCCGAGCGCTCTGCCTCGCGGCTCTTCGCTGCGGCCAAACAAACTGCGAGGGCGCGGCAGCGCGTCCACACTCGTGGCATTTCTCTGGTTGCAGTCAAGGGGCAAGGGTCTTATGGTTGAAGTCTCATTCATAGGAGGCGCATCGTGGCACAAATCACCGAGGTTACGGATGCAACGTTCGACAAGGAAGTTCTGCAATCGAGCTTGCCCGTTCTGGTCGACTTTTGGGCTCCGTGGTGCGGACCCTGCCGGGCAATTGCCCCGATTGTGGAAGAATTGGCCAAGGAATACGAAGGTAAACTCAAGGTGGCCAAGGTTAACGTGGACCAAAACCCAGAGGCAGCGAGCCGCTACGGGGTGCGCGGTATCCCCACCTTACTCTTGTTCCAGGGGGGCCAGGTGAAAGACCAAATCGTGGGCGCCGTGCCGAAGCAAGTACTGGTAAAAGCTGTGGAAGCAGTGGTTTGACGTAGGCCGTGCAGAACCAGCGCGAGCCCCGTGTTATGGTGCAGGGTGGGTGTCGATGGCCAGCAGCATTCGCCGCAACGATGTAGTGAAATTGTTTGGGACCCCCGACGTTGCTGAGGGCTCGGTCAACGAGCCACGCGAACGGGAAGAGAACGGCTTCCGTTACAACGAGCGTTGGCTGTACAAGCGCCCGCGTAACGATCCTGCACATGCTTACGAGCGGGTCATTTACTGGCACCGCTACGACTTCGTCGGCTCCTGTATCCGGCGTGCGCCGGAGGCCCCGTGGGAGGTAGACACCAACCTCCCCGACGCGCTGCGGCAGGCGGCTTGAGCCTGGTTCGCCCTACCCCCTTCCGACAAGCCTGCTAAGCAAACCAGTACACGTGAGCACACGCCCGATGCGTGTGCGGGAGAGGCCAACCATGATCGATCGCATTCGTCAGTTATACGAGAGTTTCCCCACTCGCCTCGAGCCACTTCGGCGCCGGCTGGGGCGTCCGCTGACGCTGGCGGAGAAAATTTTGTTTGTCCACCTCGATAAGCCGGAGAGCGCCGAACTCGAACGGGGAAAGAGCTGGGTGGACCTGTGGCCCGATCGCGTGGCCATGCAAGATGCCACCGCGCAAATGGCCTTGCTGCAATTCATGCAATCCGGCCGCAAACGGGTGGCGGTGCCGACGACCGTGCACTGCGACCACTTGATTCGCGCACGCGTGGGCGCAGAGCCAGATATGCAGGCGGCCCTGCAGGAAAATGACGAGGTGTACCAATTTCTGCTCTCGGCCTCGCGCAAATACGGGATTGGTTTTTGGAAGCCGGGCTCGGGGATCATCCATCAAGTGGTGCTGGAAAACTACGCCTTCCCCGGTGGCCTCATGATTGGCACCGACTCGCATACTCCCAATGCCGGCGGCCTGGGCATGCTTGCCATCGGGGTGGGCGGGGCTGACGCCGCCGACGTAATGGCCGGCCTGCCCTGGAACGTGCAGTTGCCCAAGCTTGTGGGTGTGCGGTTGACAGGAAAACTGCACGGGTGGACTGCCCCGAAAGACGTCATTTTGAAACTCGCAGGCATCATGACAGTGAAGGGGGGCACCGGGAAAATCATCGAGTACTTCGGCCCGGGCACGCGTTCGATCAGTTGCACGGGCAAAGCCACGATCACCAACATGGGCGCTGAGTTGGGGGCCACAACGTCGATTTTTCCGTACGACGAGCGTATGGCCACGTATCTGCGAGCGACCAACCGTGCCGCCGTTGCGGATTTGGCGGATCGTTTCACGGCTCACTTGCGCGCTGATGCCGAGGTGGAAGAGCACCCCGAACGCTTTTACGACGAGATCATTGAAATCGACTTGTCCCAATTGGAGCCCCACATCGTCGGGCCACATACTCCTGACCTCGCGCGCCCCATTTCTCGACTCAAAGAGGATGTGGGGAAAAATAACTACCCAGTCGAAATTCGCGCTGCCCTGGTGGGCAGTTGCACGAACTCGTCTTACGAGGACATCGGCCGCTCCGCGCATGTGGCGCGGCAAGCATTGAAGCACGGCCTACGCGCACGCACGAAATTCCTCATCACTCCAGGCTCGGACCAAATTTACAACACCATCAAGCGCGATAGCCAAATGGAAGCACTCACTGCGATCGGGGGGATCGTGCTGGCCAACGCTTGCGGCCCCTGCATCGGCCAATGGCAGCGGGACGATATCCACAAGGGCGAGCGCAACACCATCGTGACTTCGTTCAACCGCAACTTCCCCGCGCGCAACGACGGGAATCCGGAAACGCTTGCCTTTATCGGCAGTCCCGAGATTGTCACCGCGTTTGCTTTGGCCGGGCGCCTCGACTTCAACCCTCTCACCGACACGCTCACGGCTCCGGACGGTAAGGAAGTGAAACTCGAGCCTCCCGAAGCACCTGAGCTTCCTGCACAGGGCTTTGCGGCGGGAACCGCTGGCTACGTCGAGCCACCGGAAGACGGCAGCGATGTGCAGGTGATCGTGCGGCCAGATAGCGAACGGTTGCAACTCCTCGAGCCCTTTCCTCCGTGGGATGGGAAAGACTTCATCCGCTTGCCCGTGCTGGTAAAAGCCAAAGGCAAATGCACCACCGACCACATCTCCCCGGCCGGCCCCTGGCTGCGGTACCGCGGACACCTCGATCGGATTAGCGACAATTTGTTTACCGGCGTCGTGAATGCCTTCACCGGCGAGGTGGGCAAGGGAAAGAACGTGCTCACCGGGGAGACCGGCGTGCCGTTCCCCAAGATTGCCCGCTACTACAAGGCTCAGGGCATCGGCTGGGTAGCCATCGGCGACGAGAACTACGGGGAAGGCTCGAGCCGCGAACATGCGGCGATGGAACCTCGTTACCTAGGTTGCAAAGCCGTGATTGCCCGCAGCTTCGCTCGCATCCATGAAACGAACCTCAAAAAGCAAGGGCTTCTGCCGCTCGTGTTCGAAAATCCAGCCGATTACGACAAGGTTCGCGAAGACGATCGCATCAGCATCGTGGGCCTTTCTGAACTTGCCCCAGGGAAGCCGGTGAAGGTCATCCTTCACCACGCGGACGGAAGCGAGGAAGAAATTACTTGCCGCCACACCTTCAGTGCCGAGCAAATCGAGTGGTTCAAGGCAGGAGCTGCACTCAACCTGATGCGCGGCAAGTAATCCGTGTCCAGGCGGCAATCGGGGCAGGGTTAAAACCCCACCCACCAGAATTTCGCGCAGGTCCCTATTTCCCCACAGCCGCCGGCGAGTGCATAGAAACTGTAGGCGCAGGCCTCGTGTCTGTCCGTCGGGCAGCGGGAGTATCGGTCATGGAGCAGGCAGCGCCCGCGTGGAGGCCGGCAACGAGGGCAGCCTCAAGGGCTGCCCCTACGATCGGGTTGGTACAGGCTGCCAAGATGGGAACGCGCGGGGCCGCGGTCGCGACAGCGTCCGCCAATGCATGCGTTCCCTGATCTGCCACTTCCCACCACTCGCTGCTCGCCGCCGCATCACCGGGCACGCTGCTGCGATGTGGCAGCGTAGGGGCGACGCATGCGTCACCCCTACGATCTTGCAGGTGCCGCGTGCCAAGAGGCAACACGCGCGGCACCGCGAACGATCGAGGCATTCCCCCTTTCGCGATTCGCTATTCGCCGCTCGCCACTCGCTACTGTTGGGCGCCGTCACATCTTGCCGCGTTGAGCCAGGATGCGGCGCGCTTGCGTGACGATTGTCGCCGACACGTTCTTGCTCTTGGCGAGAAAGCGCAAGTCGCGTTCGTGCAACGAGCTGACGAAGTGCAAGGCGATGGCCAACGGAGTCTTCGGGTTGGTCACCAGTGCGTGGCGAATTTGGTAATTGCGCGGCCAGGTTTTGTGCTCGCCGATCTCGCGCAGCACCTCGCTGTCGAGATTGCGGTTGCGGGCAAAGCCCAACACTTCCTCTTCAGTCAGCCGAGGGTTGCGCAGCACGAAGCGGGCAATCATCCTATTGGTGTCGCGCACCAGCAGCGCCCGTGCTTCGCGGTTGCCGAGCAGTGCGAGCTTGATCTTCTCCGCCACGCTCATGTTGGCAATGCGCGCGTGCAGGCTGCGGTTCGGCGGCCGCTCGTCTTTCGGCTCCTCCACGAGCTCTGGAGGCACGTGATAGGGATCGGTGCCGCGCTGAATTTCCTCGGCAATGCGCTGCAATTCTTCTGGATTGGTCGTCATGCGTGTTGCTTCTGGGCCCGCATGGCCTCGGCTTCCTTGATGATTTTCTCGGTCAGGTGAGGCGGCACCTCTTCGTAATGAGAGAAGGCCATGGTGAACGAGCCGCGGCCGCTGGTCATCGAGCGCAAATCCGGCGAGTAACGCAGCACTTCCGCAAGCGGCACCAGTGCTTTGATCACCTGGCTCCCGGGCTTCGCATCGACCCCAAGCACCTTGCCGCGTCGCGCGTTGAGGTCGCCGATGACGTCACCCATACATTCGTCGGGCACGGTAATTTCCATGGACATGATTGGCTCGAGGAGTACCGGCTTGGCTTGCGCCACGGCGTTTTTGAACCCCAACGAAGCCGCGATCTTGAACGCCAGTTCCGACGAATCCACTTCGTGGTATGAGCCGTCGTACAAGGTGACGCGGATATCGGTCATTGGATAATGCGCCAAAAACCCCTCGGCCATGGCTTCGCGCACGCCCTTTTCCACGGCTGGAATGTACTGGCGTGGGACCACCCCGCCCACGATTTTGTCGACGAACTCGAAGCCCGCTCCGCGCGGCAGCGGCTCCACTTCCAGCCAGGTGTCGCCGTATTGCCCTCGCCCCCCGGTTTGCTTCTTGAGCTTGCCCTGCGCTTTGGCGCGACCCTTGATGGTTTCCTTGTACGGCACTTTGGGCGCTTTGAGCTCCACCTCGGCGCCGTACTTCCGCTTCAAGCGCTCGATCACCACCTCGAGATGCAACTGGTCCACACCCGACAAAATCAGCTCGCGGGTTTGTGGATCGCGATGGAGTTCCAGGGACGGATCCTCTTCGATCATCTTTTGTAAGGCTTGCGTGGCCTTTTCTTCGTCGCCCTTGCTCTTTGGCTCGATAGCGAACGAAATTGCCGGCGGAGGCAAGGTGTCTCGCGGATACACAATCGGCGCCTTCTCGTCCGCCAACGTGTCGCCGGTAAACGTCTCCTTGAGCTTGGCCACTGCAACAATGTCGCCGGGCACAGCCACTCCCACACCGGTTTGCTTCTTCCCAGTTAGTTTCAACAAGTGGCCAATCCGCTCCCGCACATCCCGGCTCGTGTTCAGCACGGCAGTATCGGGACCCAACTTGCCCGAGATCACTCGCAGCATCGACAGGCGACCCGCAAAGGGGTCGACCACTGTCTTGAACACGATAGCCGAAAACGGCTCGTTCACGTCCGGCAAGCGCTCGATCTCCACACCGAGTTTAGGATCCTTGCCAACCTGTTTTCCTTGCTCGATGGCGGATCCGAGGTAGCGGACCATCGCTTCCAACAATGCTTGCGCACCGATGCCCTTGACTCCGGAGCCACAAAGCACGGGCACAAAGCGGCGCGCCAATGTGCCCAACTTCAAGGCCTGAGCCAATTCTTCGTCCGTGAGTGTGCCGTTTTCCAAGTAACGCTCGGTAAATTCGTCGCTTGCGTCGGCCGCAAGTTCGATCAGCAGCTCGCGCGCCTTGTTTGCCTCGGAAGCGAGTTCCGCGGGAATTGGCTCCTCGCGCACAGCATTGTCCCCGCCTTGCACGAGCGCCTTCATGCTCAAGAGGTCCACCACTCCGCGAAACGACTCCGCGCTGCCCAAGGGCAACTGTACAGGCACAGGTTTCGCCCCGAGGATTTTTTTCATGTCCTCGACGGCAGCCTGAAAG
Source organism: Candidatus Binatia bacterium (assembly GCA_026415395.1). Lineage (NCBI taxonomy): Bacteria > Candidatus Binatota > Binatia (SeqCode) > Binatia bacterium. The sequence goes on from JAOAHD010000016.1 coordinate 265,921, forward strand.
TCGGCGTTTTCCCGGTCCATGCGCGTCACAAAGGCCACCACCGGCAACCCTAGCTCTTGTGCGCGAGCCCACACTTTTTCCGCCTCCACGCGCAGCTCGCCGGCAGCCGGCGCGAGCACGAGGATCGCGCCCGTACAAGCACGCATGGACAGGAGCGTGTCCGCCAGGAAATTGGAGTAACCAGGCATGTCCAACAGGTGGATGGAATGTTTCTTCCACCCGAAGTGATACACCGCCGTGCTCAAGGAAATTTTGCGTCGGATTTCTTCGGGCTCGAAGTCAAAATTCGAGGTGCCATCGTCGACCCGGCCCAGTCGGTTGACGACTTCAGCCGCAAACAGCAACGCATCGGCCACCGAAGTCTTACCCACACCGCCTTGTCCAATCACGCCAATGCTGCGCACCAAGCTGACATCTTCTGCCATGGCCGTTCATCCTTTCTCTTTGTTGCGTTCGTACAGCAGGCGAAGCCCCTGCAAGGTTAAAAACGGGTCCACCTCGTCGATGGTCTCTGACTCGGGAGCAATGAGTTCCGCATAGGTTCCCGTCGCCAACACATGGGCCTTTTCGCGCGTTTCTTCCTGCATGCGTTCCACGATGCCATCGACGAGCGCCACATAGCCGTACACCAGCCCCGATTGGATGGCGTGGACCGTGTTGCGGCCAATGACCTGTTTGGGCCGGCGCAATTCCACGCGAAACAGCCGGGCGGTGCGTTCGAACAAGGCGTCGCTCGCGATCCCCAAGCCCGGCGCAATCACACCGCCAACATACTCGCCGCGTGCCGAAATGAAATCGAAAATGGTCGCGGTGCTGAGATCGACGACGATGGTCGTTCGCTGCGTGCGGGCGTACGCGGCAATGGCGTTCACGATGCGGTCGGCCCCCACTTCTTGCGGCTTGTCGTAAAGAATGGGCATGCCCGTGCGGACCCCAGGTCCGACCATCAGCGGCTCGCACCCTAACACGTCGCGGGCCAGCGACTCCATGATCGGAAGCATCGCTGGCACCGACGAGGCCACCGCCACCGCGCCGATCGGCGGGCGTCCGGCGCGCTCGAGCAAGCTGCGGAGGAGCACCGCATACTCATCGGCAGTCCGGCCCGCATCGGTTTGTAGGAACCAATGATGACGCAACCGCTCCCCCTCGAACACCCCGAGAGCAGTTTGCGTGTTGCTGACATCGATAGCCAGGAACCAGCGATGGCTCATGATGCGGCCGATCTTGTGTTTTTTTCTTTTCGCTCAGCGAAGATCAAGCGGATCCCGTCGAGGGTCAACGTGTCTACGATGCGGTCGACAGCCCGGCACAAGGGCACCACCAGCGGCGCAAATCCGCCTGTGGCGATGGCCGGCGCTTGCACACCGGTTTCGCGCCGGATGCGGTGGACCATGCCATCAACCAGCGCAGCATGGCCATAGAGCAAGCCGACCTGCAACGCGTGCACCGTATTGCGCCCGAGGATCTGCTGCGGTGCGACCAACGGCACGCGGTACAAACGCGCCGCACGGGCAAACAACGCGTCGCTGGCAATCCCGAGACCCGGAGCAATTGCTCCACCCCAGTACACACCGCGTTCGTCGACAAACTCGAACTTGGTTGCCGTGCCGCAATCCACGACGATGGCTGCTCCACCCGTGAGCGCATGCGCTGCCATGGCGTTCGCCAGGCGGTCGGTGCCAAGTTGACGAGGATCATCGTAACGCACCCGCTCCCGGCCAACGTCATCTGCGCCCAGCACCGCCGCCTTTACTTGCAAGTAGTCGCGCGCCCACCGCACTAAAGTGGCGGTGACCGGTGGGACGACAGAAGAAATGGCCACGGCTTCCAACCCACCGGCGAGCACTCCTTGCAAAAGGGTTTCGAGGTAAACGGCGTATTCGTCGGCCGTGGCACGGGGGTTGGTTTTGACCCGCCACTGCCGGACCCAGGCGCCGCCCTCGAATAGCCCGAGGACGACGTGGGTGTTGCCAACATCAACGCACAGAAGAGGCCGATTCCCGCAGATAGACATCGCCACTGATGATCTCGACTTCGCCGCCGTCCATCCGCTCGACGCGCAAGGCGCCGCCCTCGTCGAGCCCTAAAACCGTGCCCGCAAATCGCGTGCTGCCGGTGTCGACTTCGACCCGTTTCCCGATCGTGCCGCACACCTGCTCCCAGCGCTGCCGGATTGGCGCAAAGCCCTCGGCTGTGAAGCGCTCGTACTCCGCTCCCAAGCCAGCGAGCAGACCGGCAATGAACTCCTCGCGATCGATCGTCCGGCCACATTCGATGCGAAGGCTTGTCGCCAGCCCACGGAGTTCTTCGGGGAAATCTGCCACCAGCGCATTGATGTTCACCCCGATGCCCACAATCACGAAATCGAGCGCCGTCTCGCTTGCGGCGCTCATCTCCGCCAGGACTCCGCACAGCTTCCGTCCGCGCACGAGGACATCGTTCGGCCACTTGAGCTCTGCTTCCGGCAAGAGTGCGCGAATGGCCTGTAACGCGGCCAGTCCGGCAACGATGCCGAGTTGCGGGGCGCGTTCGGGTGGGATTGCCGGGCGCAGCACCACCGACACGTACGCATTCAGGTTCGGCGGCGAACTCCAGCTTCGCCCCCGGCGCCCCCGTCCGCGCGTTTGCGCATCGGCAACCACCGTGGTGCCCTCCGGAGCGCCTTCGCGGGCCAGCGTTGCCGCATCGTCGTTGGTGGACTCGGTCACTGCACGGTAATGCAACGGCAGCCCCAAACGCGCTCCTTGTAGAAGCGCCTCCAGGCGAACAATGTCGAGCGGCGTCGCAACCACAGTTGTCATCGCTGCAAAATCATGTGGAGATCTAAGGCTGGGGCCGAGTGGGTGAGGGCACCCACGGAAATTAAATCTACCCCCGTTTCTGCAATCGCCCGCACCGTTTCCAAATTCACCCCGCCCGAGGCCTCGGTAAGCGCCCGCCCCTGGATGCGCTCCACTGCACGACGAAGCCCGGCGGGGTCCATATTGTCCAGCAAAATCGCTTCGGCCCCGGCTGTCAGTGCTTCGTCTACCTCCTCCAGCGTGCGGCACTCGACTTCCACCCGTAGGGTGTGCGGGCCGTGCCGGCGCGCGGCTTCCACAGCGGCGCGCACCCCTCCCGCAGCACTGATGTGGTTGTTCTTGATCAAAATGCCATCGCTCAAGCCGAATCGGTGGTTGTGCCCGCCGCCGACCCGCACCGCGTACTTCTGCAGCAGGCGCAAACCGGGTAGGGTTTTGCGCGTATCCACAATGCGCGCCCGAGTGCCAGCAACTGCGTCCACATACCGCCGGGTCAGCGTCGCCACGCCACTCAGGTGCTGGAGCACGTTGAGCGTCACTCGTTCGATCGCCAGTAACTCGCGCGCCGACCCATGCAGCACGGCGACCACCCGCCCAGGCTCTAGCCGTGCACCATCGACGATGACGAGCTCGGCACGAACGGTGCCGACCAGCTCGGCCGCAACGGCGACTGCCTCGACGCCGGCCAACACGCCGTGGGCTTTCGCGCGAATCTCCGCCCGGGCGCTGCGCCCAGGCGGGATCGTGACTGCCGATGTGATATCACCGCTGCCCCAGTCGTCGGCCAACTCCCGCTGCATCAAGTCTCGAAGCTGCCAGCGCTCGGCAAGGTTCATACGTCCATCCTGGCTTACGCTCTTTGCCAAGTTTCGGCCCTCTTGCAAACTACCTAGCGCTTGCCCCCGCTCGAATGGCCGCCGGAAATGACTGAGTCGGAGGCAATCTCGGCGAATGGCGGATGGCAGGGGCGACGTCTGCCTCGCCCCTGCTGCGGTTACGGGACGAGGCCAGCGCTCCGACGGAATCACCCGATCGAGACGCAACGCGTAGGGGCGATCGGCGGTCGCCCGCACGTTTTCATCGGAGGGACATATCAAACCAACCGAACCTGGGGACTCACGGCGTGGGCACGCAGCCAGCGCAAGCCGGCGCTTTCATGCCTCGGTCGCGATCGGCGCCGCGGTGCTGCTCGAAAAAGCGCCAAATACGCTCGCTCGCGCCCGGGGGCCAATGATGGCCGAGCTCCGACTCGCAAAACACCACTGCCCCGCCACTCCTACAATGTCGGTAAACAAGGCAGCCGTCGCTGGTCCTATCGGACGCAACGTCACAGCCATTGAGTTCTCGCCAGCGGTCGCGCAGTGCCCGCGCCCGCTCGATCGGCACCCGATCGTCTATCGTGCCGTGGTGGATGATCACTGGCAGCGCCCGCGCTGGGGTGCAGGGCACGGGGAGGAGGCCCGCCCCTACCGGAGCGATTCCGCTGATCACGTCGGCCATGTGGCAGGCGAGCAAGTGCGCGAGGAAGCCTCCATTGGAAAAGCCGGTGGCGTAAATGCGGTGCCGGTCGATGCAATAACGCTCGGCTAGGTGATCGATGAGCGCGCGGACAAAGCGCAAATCACGGTTGTTTTCGCTCGTAAAGATCTGCCACCCGGCGCCTTCCCTGCCCAGCAGTTGCACGGGCAAGCCTTGCGGGTACGCGGTAACGAAGCCGTTTTCCTCGCCTAGGCGTTTGAACTCGGATACCCGCCACACACCGGCCGCGCTGTGTTGAAAGCCGTGAAAGTCTAGGAGCAACGGTACGGGTACGCGGCCCAAGGCCGAAGGTGGCACATCGAGAATGTACGTGCGTTTCTGCCCATCGACCTCCAGTTCCTGCTCTACCCCGCGGGCGGCAGCTTCTTCCCCGGCATCGGTTTTTCCACAACCGGCACTCGGTGCGCGTGCAAACGCGTTTCCGGCAGCGCAGGCAAGCAAAGCGAAGGCGGCGCACAGTGCTCGGCGCCGTTGCCCAAAGCGCCGCTCGCATCCCTCACCTCCTCCCCCTGCACCACCGTGCACATCCCTGCCTAGCTGGGTTGGTTTCCAGCCTCGCTCTTGACATTGCCGCCGCAGCAAGGAGTTAAGAAGCATGGCACGCATCGAATTTCCTCGAGATTTCGTTTTTGGTTCTGCCACTGCCGCCCATCAAGTGGAAGGCAACAACATCCATAACGATTGGTGGGCCCACGAGAATTCGCCGGATACCAACGCGGTAGAGCCTTCCGGGATTGCTTGCGATCACTACCATCGCTTCCGAGAAGACTTCCAGCTTCTCCGGGAGCTCGGCCATCCGGCTCATCGGCTTTCGCTCGAGTGGAGCCGCATCGAGCCGGCACCGGGAGAAATCGACCGTGGCGCCCTCGAACATTACCGGCGGGTGCTCGGGACGTTGCGCGACTACAACATCGAACCGTGGGTGACCATTCACCATTTTACCTCGCCGCTCTGGTTCATTGCACGAGGCGGTTTCACTGAGGAGCGCAACCTCGACGCCTTAGTGCGGCACACGGAACTGCTCGCGCGCGAGTACGGCGATCTCGTTTCCCATTGGTGCACCATCAACGAGCCGAACGTTGTCGCCGAGATGGGGTACCGCTTCGGATATTTTCCGCCGCGGCTCCTCGATGCCGATTTGGCTGCGCAGGTGCTCACGAATTTCTTCCGTGCCCATGCCCGCATGGCCGAGGTGCTCCATGCGCACGCGCGCAGCAAGGTGGAGATCGGGATTACTCTGGCCGTGCAAGCGCACGAGCCGCTGCGTTTGGAAAGCGAGGCCGACCGAGCCTTGGCAGCCCGCCGCGATGCGGAAACTAACGGCGTGATGTTCGAGGCTTTGCGCACGGGCGTGTTTGCCTATCCCGGGCGTGAGCCAGTCGCCATCCCCGGGTTGCGCGAAGCTTCCACCTTCGTCGGCGTGCAGTACTACTCGCGGGTGCGCTACGATGGCGAATCCCAGGGGCCGGCGATGCCGGACTTCAACCGCATCCTCAGCCACATGGGCTGGGAAGTGTACCCCGAAGGGTTTGGTCCGCTCTTGGAGCGCGCCGCGGCCACCGGATTGCCGGTGGTGGTCACCGAAAACGGGCTCGCCCACGACGACGATCGTGTGCGCATCCGCTACATCGCCGACCACCTGGCGCAAGTCGACCAAGCACGCCGCCGCGGCGCGGATGTGCGCGGGTATTTCTACTGGTCGGCCATGGACAACTTCGAGTGGAACTTCGGCTACGGCCCGAAGTTCGGACTGATCGAGGTGGACCGGCAAACGTTAGAGCGCAGGCCGCGCCGGAGCGCGTTCTTCTTCCGCGAGGTCATCCAACAGCGCGGCTTCGACGAGGACACGGTGGAACGTTGGTGCCGATGAACGCAAACGCCGATAGCGACTTTCCCCGCTCCCCGGAGCAGCTTGATCCGCAGTGGTTCACTCGGGTGCTGCTGCCCTTCTTCCGCGATTTAGGGCAGGTTCGCGCGTTGGCTTGGGAACGAATCGGCACCGGACAAATGGGGTGTAACGTCCGCGTGGCGCTCGACTACGAGTGCCCGCAACAGGCGTGCGGTCCGCCGAGCTTGGTCTGCAAGTTTGCCTCGCCCGATCCCACCAGCCGAGCCACCGGGCTGGCGCTGCGCAGTTATGAAATCGAAACCAACTTCTACCGCCAGGTCGCTGCTCACTTTCCACTACCGGTGCCGCGCTGCTTCTTTGCCGCCTTCGACCCTACGAACGGCGATTTCCTCATCGTCCTGGAAGACATCAGGAAAGGGGAGGCTGGAGATCAACTCGCGTCGTGCACGCTGCAACAAGCGCGCAGCGCGCTCGACGCCTTAGCGGCGATTCACGCCGCCACCTGGGCGCAGCCGTCGCTGGCCGCACTCGACTGGCTTCCGCGCCGTACCCCCGAGCAAAATGCCCAACTCGTTGCCTTCTTCCAAGCCGCGGTGCCGGGTTTCCTAGAGCGTTACGGCGGGGAGCTCGCCGCGCGCCACCTACGGGTGCTCGAGGAGTTCGCGCCGCGCTTTGCCGAATGGGTCGAGCTCCCACGCGGGCCGTTTGCTTTGGTGCACGGTGATTTTCGTCCGGACAACCTCTTGTTCTTGCGCCACCGTGCCGCGCCCTACCGCACCTTGGTGATCGATTGGCAAACGTGCTCCTGGGGCCCGCCGTTTGCCGACGTGGCGTACTTCATCGGGGGCGCATTCGAACCCGAGGAGCGGCGCCGCTACGAGGGAGACCTTCTACAGTTCTACTTTGAACGCTTGCGCCGCCGTGGAGTACGCAGCTTGTCGTTTTTGCGCTGCGTCGAAGACCATTCTGTGTTTGCCTTCAGCGGCATCACGATGGCGGTTGCGGCGGCGATGCTCGTGGAACGCACCACTCGCGGGGATCGCATGTTCCTCACCATGTTCGCGCGCCACGCCCAGCACGTGCTCGACCTCGGCGCCCTTTCCATTTTCGAGCCGCGCCGCCTGGCCAAACTCCGCGACGATCGCCAGCCATTCTAACACCTTGCTGCGCCAACCTTCGTGCACGCGCCCCCGGGCTGACAAGCGGTAGCTTTGGGGAAATGGTGATTACGACTGGGGACGGGCCTCGGGGGCAACGCATGCGTCGCCCCCGAGGCCTGAGCGCGGCAGGGTTCTCGCTGAAGCGACAGGCCGTTGCACGCGCTTGCTCGAGGTGTATGGGAGAGGGGCGAGCAGAAAGGCAGGCCGGAGCGTGTCGGGAGAGGCAGAGCGGCGGTTGAGGCCAACCCGGCGAGCCACCCTGGCGTGGCTTGCCGTGCTCTACTTTGCATCGGGAATCCCGCTCGCAGTGTTCGTGGACGTCGTGCCGGTGTTCCTGCGGCAACACGGGGTGAATCTTGCGAGCATCGGCCTGCTCTCCGCGCTGGGCACCCCGTGGAGTCTGAAAGTGTTTTGGTCTCCGCTGGTGGACCGCTGGCCGCGCTATCAATGGTGGATTGCTGCCTGCTTGGCGGTTGTCGCTACCGCGCTCGCTGTGCTCGCTCGGCTGGGAGCGGCGGAAACCTCTCGCGTCTGGTTGCTTGCGTTGTTTGTGGTTTGCTTCGCGGGTGCCACGCAAGACATCGCCATCGATGCCTACTCCATCCAGTTGGTCCGCCGGGGCGACGAAGGAGTAGCCAATGGCGTGCGGCAAGCTGCCTATCGCATTGCGTTGATGATTGTGGGCGGAGCTTCGCTCCTCCTGGTGGCTCCGTTCGGGTGGCCGGCGGTGTTTCATACGATTGCCGTTACCGCTCTCGTGTTGGCGGGGGTGTTGTGGCTAAGTCCCCGCGCGGCGGTGGTACCCGGGCCTGCCGCCGAATGGGCGCGCGCACTGGGGCGTTGGCTCAAGCGGCCGCGGGCTGCGGCGTTGTTCCTGTTCGCGCTCACTTACAAGCTCGGCGACGCCAGCATGGGGCCGATGATCAAGCCGTTTTGGGTCGACCGCGGCTTAAGCCCGGCGGAAATCGGCATGGTGTCCACGACTGCGGGGGCGCTCGCCACCATTGCCGGGGCGCTCGTCGGTGGCTGGTACACGAGCCGCGCTGGCATCTCGCGGGCGTTGTTCGTGCTCGGGCTAGCGCAGGCGTTGTCGAACTTGGGGTACGCTCTAGTCGCCGCAGCCGGTTGGGGGCGGTACGGCATTTATGCCGCGTCCCTTACGGAAAGCTTTACCGGCGGTCTCGGCAGCGCAGCGTTTCTCGCTTTCCTCATGCGCGCGTGCGAGCGCGAGCGTGCTGCCACGGAATATGCGCTGCTCTCTGCCTTGTTTGCCGTTCCCCGGCAAGTGGTCGGTGCTACCAGCGGCTGGCTTACGCAGATTCTCGGCTATCCAACCTTTTTCGCACTCACCTTTGTTCTAGCCTTGCCCGCGCTGCTACTGATTCCGCGATTGCGCCCATGGGTGGAAAACTCGCCGCCGTGACTCGCTTGCGAACCCACAGCCGCGCCCAGGCCTGGGCCCTGTCGGCGGTGGCGGTGTTGCTCGCCAACAGCAGCGCCGCGCAGCTCGGGCCGCAAAACGTGGTGCGGGAGTTTTGCCGCCTCGACGCCCTCGGTGCACGTGCCACGCTCCAAGGCTGGCCACAAGTGGCGCCGCTGGTCGCCTGGCAACTCGAGCCGGCGTGGGACCGGGTCGTGCTCATCACCAGCTACACCGTGGGCTGGCCCGTTGCCGAGGCGGACGACGTCTTCGCGATCGAGGTGCGTTACGCGGTACAGGGCACAGTAACCGCGACCGGCTTCGAACAAGCCCCCACGGTGGAAGCACGGCGGTACCGCGTGGAACCGAGCGACGACGGCACCTGGAGGATCGCTGCTCCGCCACCCCCGCCACACATATTCTCTCACGACGTCGACATCCCAGCCATGCAACAGTCGCTCCAGCGGGGCGGTGTGAATTTTCTGCCGAACTCTTTGTTTGTGTGGGAGCTCTATCGGCGCAATGGCTGGGAAATTCCCTTCGAACACACCCTCGCCCTCACACGCACACAAGTGTTTCGCCGCACGGAGAAAGCAACAGCAGGCGATGTCGTGCTTTACCTCGACGAGGACACTCCGTACCATGTGGGCGTGCTGGAAAGCGAAGACGTGGTGGTCTCCTCGACGCTCAATGCCGGGATCGTGCGCACACCGGTCGATGCTTTTGCTGGCACACGGCGAGTGTTGCACTTACGACCGCCGGAGTTTTGGCCCGCCACGCCCACACCGCGGCTATCTCCCGAGGCGTTCTCCTTGATCACGCCGACGCCAACAGCCGCGACTGCGCCGCCGCGCAAGGCTTCAACCGAGAAGACCAAACGAACACGGCAAGACCGCTCGACGGCGGCCAAGAGCAAGCAAAGGAGGAAGACAAAATGAAGAAACGACTCTTTGGTTTGGCCCTCGGATTGTCCCTGGGTTTCGTGTCCGCGTGCGTAAAGAAGCCCGTCACTGCACCTCGCGCGGTTGTGCCCGAGACGGTCAGCGATCAAGTCCGCATTGTTGGCTCCGAAGGCAAAAATTTTGGTAGCATGGTGGCTCTAGGGATCGGCATTGCAAACGGGGAGCAGGGACGGACCTACATTGCTTCTGCCGATCGCATTTTCGCGATCGATGAAGCCGGGCACCGCATTGCGCCGCTCTCTGTCGAAGAGGCTGCGCGCCAGGCGGGCGGGGCGACGGCGCTGGCTGCGGGACTGGAAGGCGCAGGCGCCGGGGCTTTTCTCACCGGACTCCTCGGTGCCATTCCCGGCGCAATTATCGGCGCCGCGCAAGGTGGAGCGGAAGGAGCGGGCAAGGGTGCCGCCATCGGTGCCGGAATTGGCGTGGCTGTGGGCGCCATCGGTGGATACCATGAGTCGAAATCGAAAACCGAGCAGGAAATTATCGACCAACTCCACGGCTTGTATTTCGGCGAGCGGGAGGTGAAGCCAGGGATTCCGGTCAGTGGCTTTGTGTTTTACCCGGCGGGTAAGTACACGGGCGTGCGCGCCGTACTGGTCGACAGCCAGACTCAGGCCACGAAAGAAGTGGCCGGCCCTACGGTGCCTCGGCCATGAGAGACACGGCTGAACAGCACCCTGAGCAAGCAAGCGCCGAGGCGCGAGCCGCTTCGGCGAGCGAGCAGCTCGCACAGTTTGCCGCCCGGACCACGTTCGGCCAACTGCCCGAAGCGGTGCGGGAGAAGGTCGCGCTGCACGTACTGGACACGCTGGGAGTGGCCCTGGCGGCGTGCCCCGAGCAATTTGCTCGCAAAGCGATGGCGGCACTGGAGCCCGTGGCCGGGCGGGGTCGGGCGAGCGTGCTCGGCCATGCGCGGCGCTGGCCGGCTGCGTGGGCAGCCCTCTACAACGGCATGCTCGCCCACGGGCTCGATTACGACGACACCCATGCCGAGGCCGTGCTCCATGTAAGCACGACCGTCGTGCCGGCCGCACTTGCCGTGGCTGAGGAGAGAGAGCTTGCAGGCAGCGATTTCCTGGCTGCAGTTGCTGTGGGAATGGAAGTCAACGCGCGCATCGGCTTGGCGGCCCCCGGGGCGTTTCACGATCGCGGTTTTCATCCCACCGGCATTTGCGGGGCCTACGCCGCAAGCGTCGCGGCGAGCAAGGCCTTTGGCTTGGATGCGCGGGCCATGGCCGACGCGCTCGGGATCGCTGGAAGCCAAGCCGCCGGCACGCTGGAATTTTTGGGAGACGGGAGTTGGTCGAAGCGCCTCCACGCCGGCTGGGCTGCACATGCTGGCGTGCTTGCCGCGCGGCTAGGTTCCGCCGGCTTCCTCGGCCCCCGCGCAACGTTCGAAGGACGCTTCGGCTTGTATCGTACCCATCTCGGCGACAGGGGGTGGGACGTGGGTGTTCTCACCGATGGGCTCGGCACGCGCTGGCGTCTTCTCGAAGTCAGCTTGAAGCCCTACCCGGCGTGCCACATGGTGCACGCGTTTATCGACGCTGCCCGTGTGCTGCGCGAGCGGCCCGGGTTTGCGTTGGACCGCATCGCTGCAATCGAAGCTGACATCCATCCGCGCGCCGTGCCGGTGGTGTGCGAGCCGCTCGCCAATAAATGGATGCCACGCACCGATTACGAGGCCAAGTTCAGTCTGCCCTACACCGTGGCAGCGATGCTCGTGCGGGGACACGTGAACGTCGACGACTTTACGCCTGCCGCCATCAGCGACGAGGCCGTGCTCGCCGTCGCCCGCCTCGTTCGCTACCGGCAGGATGAAACCAGCCGATACCCGCGTTACTTCGATGGCACGCTGCGAATTCGCTTCCGCGACGGTAGCGTGTGGGAGCATCGCCAAGCGATCAACCGGGGCCATCCGGAACTACCGCTCACTCGTGACGAAGTGCTGGACAAGTTCCGCCACAACGTCTGCCGTGTGGCCACCGATGCGGCAGCCAAGCAACTCGAAGTGGAGGTTACGACCCTACCCACTCGCCCCTCGTTGGGGAGGTTGCGGTCGGCCCTGCTCGCAGCGGCCAAGAACGCTCGCCCAGGTGGGCCCTCGCGTTGACGGCGCCACCGTTATGCCCTTTCCCGTCTACGTACCCTTCTTCCCCAACGCCGAGCCGCATCGACTGCTGAGCCGCGAAGCCACGCCGGAAAGCGAAGCGTCGTACCTCGAGGAGGCCCACCACATGGTGTCGGCCGCAACCTTTGCCGCAGCGCTGCCGCGCCACGGCTTGGTGCTCGATGCGGGATGTGGAGGTGGGCGCTGGACGCATTTTGCGCTGGCGTGCGGCTGCCGGGTCGTGGCCGTCGACTGGCACCGCCCCGTGCTCCACGCGGTGCGCTCGCGCGCGCCCCAAGCACTGTTGGTGGCGGCCGATGCCGGTCGCCTACCCTTTCGCGACGGCGTGCTCGCTGGAGCCATTTCCCTCGGCGTTGTCGAGCACGATCCCGCCGGCCCCGCAGCAATGCTGCACGAGCTCGCCCGCGTGCTCGAACCTGGGGGCACGTTGCTGCTGTCCGTGCCTTACAACAACTGGCTGCGGCGGACGGTGTTTAATCGCCTTTACCGCCGCTACAACAACCGCTGGGCAGGCCGCGGCCACTATTTCGTCGAATACCGTTTCGGCGCGCGGGAACTCCGCCGCTTCCTGGCCGAGCAAGGATTGACTGTGGAACGCTTCGTTCCTCATGAGTTCTTTCCGCCGCGCAACATGGGCTGGGTGGCCGATCACAACATGCTCTCCATTCGCTTCGTTCCTAAGGGTCAGGGCGATTGGGATCTGGCGCTGCCTTCGCATCGGGGCTGGACTGTGGAGCGACGCTGGCAGCCACTGTTGCGAACGTTGTGGCGCATCTCGCCGTGGATCGTGGCGGGCGAGATCCTCGCCGTAGCCCACAAACGGCGATGAACCGGAAAGGCGTAAGCGAACAGAGTTGGACGACGGGCACGACCCTGAGGGACAAACACCGCCGGCAGAGCGCCCGAGTAACGCCACTCGGAATGATGAGCCGTGCTGGATTCGAACCAGCGACCCCCTGCTTAAAAGGCAGGTGCTCTACCTCCTGAGCTAACGGCTCGCGTCCGCCGTACAGCAGGCCCAGGCTCGCTAACACCGCATGTCGAGGCACGCAACCCACGTGCGCGCGGCGCCACATTGCCCACGGCCGACCGGTCGGCTGCCCCTACGCCTTGCGTCTCGATCGAAAGATGCCGTCGGACCGTGGTAGCGTTGTGCCACACCGGCAGCAGGGGCGACGCATGCGTCGCCCCTACGGGTTGCGTCTCGTCGGAAACATTCCGTCGCGGCGTGGTGCCGGCAACGAGGGCAGCCACAAGGGCTGCCCCTACGATCGCGCTGGCGCAGGGTGCTAAGATGGCAATGCGCGTGACACCGGTAACGACGCCGTCGCCAATCCACGTGTTCCCCATTCGCGATTTGCCAGGCCATCGCTCGCTATTTACCGGAGCGGCGCCAGTGGGGTCCCTCGCCAGCCACTGGGGCGGCGGAGATCGGAAAGCGCAACAGGCGGCACTCTATGGGCCCGTTCCACAGCTCGAAGCGACGGTCGGGCCGGAGGCCGATGCGCTTGGCCGCTGCTGGGTTGCCGGTAAAGATAAAGGCCGTCCAACCGAGAAAACGCCGCCGCAAGGTGTCGCCCAGCGACGCATACAGTTCGTCCAAGTCACCTTTCGCTAAACGCACCCCGTAGGGTGGGTTGGTCACGACGATGCCGTTACGCCCCGGCGGAGCCAGGCTGCGGGCGTCGCAACGGGCAAAGCGGATCAGGCGACCGACGCCGGCTCGCTTTGCTCCTTCCTGTGCCAGCGCAAGGGCGCGTTGTGAAATGTCGGATCCGTACACCAACGGTTGGCTCATCTGCGCAGTGCGATCTTGCTGCCGCGCTTCCTCCACCAATAGGTGCCACAGCTCAGCGTCGTGTCGTTTCCAAGCGAGGAAGCCGAAATGCGTGCGAGTCAGTCCTGGTGCCCGGTTGCCAGCCATGAGTGCCGCCTCGATGACGATCGTACCCGAGCCACAGAAGGGATCGACGAGCAGGTCTCCGCGCCGCAAACGCTCGGGCCAGTCGGCCGCGTAAAGCAACGCTGCCGCTAACGTCTCCTTGAGCGGCGCCTCGGTCTGCTCGCCGCGGTAGCCGCGCTTGTAAAGCGGCTCCCCGGAAAGATCGATCGCCAACGAAGCCGAACTCCCGTGAAGGTAAACGTGAACCGTAAGCCGCACCCCTTGCCGTCCCACCGAGGGCCGGCCGCCGTAACGGTGGCGAAAGGAGTCGGCAATCGCATCCTTCACCTTCAAGGCAGCGAAGTGGGTGTGCCGAATGGAGGTATCGGTGGCCGCCGTACACTCGACTTCAAAGCGAGTGTCCAGCGTCATGTGCGCGCCCCAGTCGATCGTCATGGCACCTTCGTACAGGGCCTGAGCGTCGGCAGCCGCCACCGTGGCTAGCGGCAGGAGCACCCGCTGCCCGACACGCGACCATAAGCAAAGCCGGTAACCGGTCGCAAACGGACCAACAACGTGTACGCCACCGGGAACCGCCTTTGCCTCGCGCGCCCCGAGTGCCAACGCCTCCCGCTGCACCCACACCTCGGTGCCACGCGCGGCGGTGACGAAGAATGCGAACTCAGATTGCGCATTAGAGCGCTCGCTGCGGAGCGGCCTGTGAACGTGCATTTCCGTCCTGTAGGCGAGCAACGCGCCGTGCGCACGGGGGCGACGCGGGCTGGTGCTCGCGCAGCGGCACCGGAACCGTGCGCGTGCTGCCTGCGAAGCCGCTATCAGCCTAACCACCCCGCGACAACCGGGGGAGTTTTCTGCCCCTGGCTTTCCGCCGTCAGGGCTGGCATGCTACGGCTGCTGTGCGCGGAGGACAAGGGCCAATGACAAAGCAGTACTACTACGAACGCTTGAGCGCTTTGGATGCGTCGTTTCTCGGGCTCGAAGATTCGAACTTCCACATGCACGTGGGAGCAGTGAGTATTTTCGATGCCGCACCGGTGCAAACGCCGGAAGGTGGAATCGACATCGAAAAAATCCGCGCGGCGATTGCCGCGCGCCTACACCTCGTGCCCCGTTTTCGTCAGCGGATTGCCTACATTCCCTACGAGAAACATCCGGTGTGGGTCGACGACAACCGTTTTCGCCTCGCCTACCACGTACGCCACACTGCCCTCCCGCGCCCGGGCGACGAACGCACCCTCAAGCGCTTGGTGGGCCGGATCATGTCGCAGCCGCTCGACCGTAAACGTCCCTTGTGGGAAATGTGGGTTGTCGAAGGCTTGGAGGGGGGCCGCTTTGCGCTGGTGAGCAAAACCCATCATTGCATGGTGGACGGCATTTCCGGCGCGGATCTCATGTCCGTAATTCTGAGCCCATTTCCCGAGGAAGATCCGGGCGTGCCGGAGCCCTGGAACCCGCGGCCGCAGCCGACACCACGCCAGTTGCTCCTGGACGAGTTGCTTCGCCGCGCGGAGCAACCGCTCACTGCAGCCAAGGCAATCATCGAAACTCTCCGCCACCCCGAGCAACGAGTCCACGAAATTGCCGACGCGATCGAGGGGATCATCGAAACCCTAGCTCCAGCGTTGAGCCCGGTGTCCCAAACCCCCTTGCAGGTGGAAGTGGGACCGCACCGGCGGTTCGATTGGACAGACATGCCCCTTATCGAAGTGAAGGAAGTCAAGCGCGTGCTCGGGGGAACGGTTAACGACGTTGTCCTGGCAACCGTCAGTGGCGCGCTGCGTCGCTTCTTCGAACGCCGCGGCCTCAACCCGGATGAGCTGGAAATCCGAGCCATGGTACCGGTGAGCGTGCGTACACACGATCAGCGCGGCACGCTGGGGAACCGAGTCACGCAGATTGCCGCTCCGCTGCCGGTCCACATCGCCGATCCCGTGGCGCGTCTCCATGCCGTGACCGAGACCACCAAGGACCTCAAAGAATCGAAGCAAGCGTTAGGCGGTGAGGTGCTCACGGCGATTAGCGAGTGGACCGTGCCGAACCTGCTCGTGCAAGCCGTGCGCCTGGCTGCGCGCACGCGCCCGTACAACCTCATCGTCACGAATGTTCCCGGTCCGCAAGTTCCCCTCTACCTGCTCGGGGCCCAAATGCGCACCGCGTACCCGGTGGTGCCCCTGTTCGAAAACATCGGGGTCGTGGTGGGACTGTTTTCGTACAACGGCGGGTTGTACTGGGGAGTCAACGCGGATTGGGAACACTTCCCCGACCTGCACGACTTCATCCTGGACATCGAGCACGCCTTCGCGGAACTCAAGCAAGCAGCCGAAGCACAACGCAAGCGTAGCGAGAGCCGCAGCCGCCGCCGCAAGGAAGCTCGGGTGAAACTCGCTGTGGTGGAGAGGAAGGCGGCGTCCTGAAACGAAACTCCCCCGCGGGCGTATGACCCTCGGCGCGTTGATCCGCCAAAGAGGAACGGACCCAGTAACCGCCTCCAAGCCCTTCGTCCGCTTTTTCGGTTGGGAGTGTTCGTTCTCCGCGTACTACCAGGAGTGCGTGGCTTGGGCGCATTTGTTTTTGGCCTTGCGCAGCAAGAATTCATCCGCCCGCGAAGCGTTTCACATCGGCATCTTGCTCGACAACACTCCCGACTACCTCTTCGCCCTCGGCGGTGCGTGGCTTGCCGGAGCGGTCGCCGTCGGGATCAACAACACCAAACGTGGGCAACATTTGGCACGCGACATCGAGTATACGGATTGCGGGTTGCTGATCACCGAGCCCCACTACTTGGAGTTTCTACTGCCAGTTCTCGAACGAGCTCGCCTGGTTCCTGAACAGGTTGTGGTGTCGCGGCGCTGGCAAGGCTTAGGGCGCGACCCGAGCATGGCGCAGCCACCAGCGCATCCCACAGCTCCAATGCAAGATGCGGAAGAACTTTTGCGGGCCTTGCGCGGGAGGCCAGACCCACATGTGGCTTGCGCGGAGCAGGATCTCGCCATGTTGATTTTCACCAGTGGCACCGTGACAGCGCCGAAGGCGGTGCAGTGTAGCCACCGCCGCCTGATGGAAACGGGCGAGAACCTGGCGCGGAACGTGTATGGCCTCGGCGCGGGCGACGCCGGCTACATCGCCATGCCCCTGTTCCACGCCAATGCGGTGATGTGCGGTTTCCTGCCTGCGCTGGCTGCGGGTGTTCCTGTGGGCCTCGCGCGCAAGTTTTCCAAACAACACTGGCTGGCCGACATTCGACTCTACCGTGCGACGTACTTCAACTACACGGGCAAGCCGCTCGCTTACATCCTCTCGACCCCTCGACGCGAGGACGATGCGGACAACCCCCTGCGCATTTGCTTCGGCAATGAAGGATCGCACCGAGTTGTGCGCGAGTTCGAAGAGCGATTCGGCTGCCGCGTTGTCGACGTGTTCGGATCGAGCGAAGGCGGACTCGGCGTCACCCGCCAGCCCGACGACCCACCCGGCAGCATCGGCTTTCCCGCGCCTGGCATCGCGGTGGTCGACGAGCATGGGCGCGAGCGGCCACCGGCACGGTTCGACGAGCACGGCCGGCTGCTCAATCCCGAGGAGTGCATCGGGGAGATCGTGAACACCCAAGGTGTGGCCTGGTTCGAAGGCTACTACAAGAACGAAAGCGCCACCGCCGAGCGAACCCGCTTTGGCTGGTACTGGAGCGGCGATCTGGGGTACAAGGACGAGCGCGGATACCTTTACTTTGCGGGGCGTACAACCGAGTGGCTCCGGGTGGACGGCGAAAATTTCCTGGCCCGTCCGGTGGAAGAAATTCTCCTCCGCCATCCCGACGTAACCCTCGCCGCAGTTTACGGCGTCCCCGACCCGGACGGGGGTGACCAGGTGATGGCTGCACTCGTGCTGCGGGAAGGCGCAAGCTTCGACCCGGATCGCTTCGCTGCATTCCTGCAGGCGCAGCCAGACCTATCTCCCAAATGGGTGCCCAAATTTGTGCGCATCGCTGCAGAATTGCCCCAAACCGCAAGCACCAAGGTGCTCAAGAACGAACTCCGGCGCCAAAAGTTTTTACCTGAGCGCTGCCGCGATCCGCTGTATTGGCGCCCCGGGCGCGAGCTCAGCTACCGCCGGTTCAGCGCCGCGGACCTGGACACACTTCTCGCCGCCTTCACCCGCTCGGGCCGCGAAGCATTGCTCGAAGTGTAATCCAAAGGATGCTCACTCTGCAATGCGGAAAACCCTTGCGCTCGAGCGACGAGACACGGGTCCGCGCCGACATCGCTTTCCGTAACCGCACCGCCAGTGCACGAGCGCGGTGATTCAGGGTCGCTCCAGTTCAAGGCCGCGGCCGGGGCATATTTTCACTGGCACGCGCCGGCTCTTCCCTCTCCGTTGATGGTTTTTAAGCAAGCACGGTTGCGCCGGAACGGCCGGGCACACAGCACCGTCGCCGACGGGCAGGGTCGGATCCGAGCTCCCTTAGCCGATGCAGCCGCGCTGGTCCGGGAAGAGACTACTTCTCCCCGCCGTCGGTGTTCACGGTACGCGCTGCGATGCCACCTTCGCCTCGCTCGCCAGCGGCGACGAGGCGTCGATCGCCATCGTGATACCACAGAGTTGGTCGGCCGGATCCGGGCCTGGGCCGGTAGCACTCCCCCAGAAATTTTGCACTGCGGAGATCGATCCGAGGCTCGAGAGTTTATTGATGCCGCAGTTAAAACCCGAGCCGATGTTCCCGTAAAGGTTGCTCTTGGTGACCACGAGGTGGCCATTCACTTGAATACCATCTCCTTGATTCCCAACCGCCACGCAGTTGGTCAGAGTCGGATAGTTGCTCGAATCCGTCATCCCCGGGAAGGTAAAGCCCGCGGCACCGTTGTTCGTCGCGGTATTGCGCAGCAAAGGAATTGCCGTGGGCGTGGAGAAATTGATGTAGAAGCCCGAGCTTCCGTTCCCGGTGGCCAAGTTGCCGGTGAGGCTATGTCCGCTACCGGCCAAAATCTCAAAGCCATGCCCGTTGTTGCGTCGGGCCACATTGTCTTGGAAGGTGACCCCGGAGCAGGTTCCGGTACAGCGAAACCCGGCCCCGGAAAGTCCAGCAACTACCACGTTGCGCCGCACATTGTGGCCGGTCCCCTGCAAGTCGATCCCCACTCCAGTGCTGCGGTTCACTTGGTTACGGTCGATCGTCACCGCATTGGAGCTCGCGCCCGTGGCCAAGGTTGCGGCGACGAAGAGGTTGTCGCGCACGAGGACGGTGCTCGCATCCACCGTCAGCGTGCCGTTGAGCCACCAATTGTTGCGAATACTGTGATTGCTGCCGGACACGATCCCGAGTCCGCCCGCGTGGTTGTCGAACACGTTGCCCATGAGGCTGACGGCGCTTACACCCGGATCCACCCGCACACCAACGCTTCCCGGAGCCCCACCCCGAACGGTAAATCCCTTGGCCTTTTTCCCGAAGCTCACGCCATTTGCGCCGATGGCCACAGCGTCCGCGCTCGCGACATTGCGGATCAGCGTGGCGCCCGCGCCATCGCGAGAGAGAATCGTGAGCGGCTTCGAAACCAGGATGGTTTTGCCGGCCACGCCGGAGTTCTCTTCGCCGGCATCAGCAAGGTCGCCGTCGCCGTTGATATCGCCATACAGGCCCGGCCCGACGACAATCGTGTCGCCCGGGTTCGCATTCGAGATCGCTTGCGAGATCGAGCGGCACGGGGCGCTGCTCGGCCCACAGCTCAAGCTGTCGCTCCCCAGGTTCGACACTTGCAATGTGGCTGCACGGGCTGCCGCAGCCGATGCAAGCAACATGGCAATCAGTGCCACGCGTTCGGGCTTCCGAGTCATTCAGTATCCTTTCCTCCAGAATTCTGCGCCGTCCACTGTTTGCGCAACGGCTCGTTAGCATCGCGAGCGGGAACCCGCTTTGTCAAGAACGAAAATGGTTGGCCTGGCACCATCCGCTAGGCGCGACTACGCCGCTGGGTCATCCAATCGCGGGCGGCCGACCGGGATCTCTCCGCCAAAACCGGTCGCGCTCGCCGCGATGCATCATCGGCAGGCGACTTTCCTCTGGCATACACTCGCCGCGCAGCGTGTTTGCCCTGGTTCCTTGCTTCCTGGCACTACAGCAGGGCCGAGGCCAAGCGCTGCCATTGTGGCATGGGCACAGCACGGGGATCTTGATCGAGCACTTGAATGCACACGTGCGAGGCGCCGGCATCGAGGTGTGCCTGCACCCGGCGGCGAATTGCTTCTTCATCGCCCCACGCGACGATTGCGTCGACAAGTCGGTCGCTCCCGCCGTTTGCGATGTCATCGTCGCTGAAGCCCAAGCGCTTCAGGTTTCGCACGTAGTTGGGCAGCCCCAAGTAAACCGACATGAAGCGCCGCGCCATGTCGCGCGCCTGTTGGGGATCGGTTTCGAGAGCGACCGTCTGTTCCACCGCCAGGATGGCCTCAGCACCGAGCCGCTCGCGCGCCCACGCGGTATGCTCCGGGGGTACGAAGTAAGTGTGCGACCCATGTGCCCGCTCGCGCGCAAGCTCCAGCATCTTCGGATGCAAAGCGGCGAGAACCCGCTTCGGCGGTTCCGGAGGGGGCACCGACATGAAGGGTGCGGAGTCCATCGCATCCAAGTACTTGCGCATGGCGGTCAAGGGCTTGTCGTACTCCTGCCCGCGCACGGCCACCATTGGCGCATGGCTCACGCCCAGTCCCAACAGGAAGCGCCCCCCGAAAGCTTCGCAAAGCGTTTTCTGCGCTGCCGCACAGGCCATGGCATCGCGCGCCCAAATCGAGGCGATGCCGGTAGCCACCACGGCGGATTTGGTTCCCGAAAGCAGCAAGGCAGCGTTGGTCATGGCCTCCCGCCCCATGGCCTCGGGAATCCAAATGGCGCTGTAACCGAGTTCCTCCACTTGGGCAGCGAGCTCACGCGCCTTCTGGCCTGGCTGCAAATCGAAGGCGAAGGTCCAAATGCCAATCCGTCCGAGCTCCATGCCGTTCCTCCTCTGCAAATTGTTTTTGGCGCGGTCGTGCACCGCTTGTCGCCGTCGCCGGCGGCTCAATGTGCCCGCGCTCGACAAAATTTCCCTTGCCATAACGGCATTGCACGGGCTAGCTAGGGGCTATGCGTTGGTGGCAACGGCTGACGGAACCGATCCGCCGTCGCGTCGTGAAGTGGATGATGGGCGTGCTCACGAAACCGCGCAAAGTTTATGAGCACCGTATTCCAAACGATCTCGCCGCGTTGCGCAGCCAGCTCCGTCCCGGTGATGTCATCTTGGTCGAAGGGGACCAGCGGATTAGCCAAGTGATTCGCTATCTCACGCAAAGTTCATGGTCGCACGCCGCCCTGTACATCGGGGACGAGCTGCGTCGGTTTCGTCCCGAGCTCGTTCCCGAGCTGCGGCAGCGCTTTGGCAGCGACGCCAGTTACTTGCTCGTCGAAGCGTTGGAAGACGGGGTGGTGTGCAATCCAGTCACCAAGTATGCGCGCCACAATATCCGTGTGTGCAGGCCGCGGGGGTTGCGGCGGGAGGATCTCGACCGCATCCTTGCCGAGGTCACGGCGCAACTGGGTAAACCCTACAACGTCCGCCACGTGCTGGAGCTTGCACGCTATTTCTTCCCCGTGAGCCTCATTCCCCGCCGCTACCGCCGTGCCGCCTTGCGCTACGGTGGAGAGGCCACGCAAGTGATTTGCACAACCATGTTGGCGCGCGCCTTTGCCTCTGTGGGGTTCCCGATCATTCCGCGCGTCACCCTGAACCCCGAGCCCCCACGACGCCGCTGGTTCAGGTGGTTCAGCTGGCTCAGGCGGCCGGAGTACGAAGCGCTGTATGAAAAGGAGGATCCGGCCCTCGTCACACCGCGCGACTTCGATTTGTCGCCCTACTTCGACATCGTGAAAGTCCACCACGCCACCGCTGTGGGCTTCGACTACCGCCGGATCCACTGGGCGCAAAGCGAGTCCAAAGCTGCCAGCGCGGCTCAGCCCGCGCCGCCGCAGATGACCCCGGCCAAAGTGGAGAACAGCGCGGCATGAACCGGTGCAGGCGGAGCTGCGTCGTTGGGCTCTTCGCTTGACTGCGGCGGTGCCCGACCCGACCTCAAGTTCCACACCCGCCGTGCCCAGCTCCGATCGCCTGCTTACCCGCAACTTCTTGCTCGCTTGTGCCATGCAGCTCTTTGGCTCCATGGCTGGAGCCTTGTACATCTTATTTCCGCTCTTCGTGCGTTCCCTCGGTGGCACGGAGCTCACCATCGGCGTCTACGCCGGCATTGGCGCGGCGGCGGCGGTGGGGATCCGCTGGCCGTTGGGCTTCCTGCTCGACCGGCTCGGACGCAAACGCATCATGCTAGCGGCCACAGGCGTGCATGCGGCGGCGTCGTTTGGCTTCCTCGGCGTGACCGAGCTCGGCGCTTTGTGTGCACTCCTCGTCGTTGCCGCCTCGGTCGCAGCCGGGGCGATGTTTACCAGTTTTGTCACTTACGCAAGCGACGTGATTCCGGTCACCCGCCGCGCGCAAGGACTTGCTTGGTTCGGCTTGTGGGGCATGGCGAGCAACGGGTTAAGTCCGCTTCTGGGCGAATGGCTGATCCGGAGCTGGGGGTTTGCCGCCTACTTCCTCGCGGCAGCGACCCTGGCACTCGCATGTCTGGGGGTCATTGCCCTACTCGACGAGCGCGGGCGTCCACGCGCCGCACATCCCCACACGCCTGCCACGCTCGCCCCGGCACCGGTTCCTCCCGCCTTCTGGCCGCTCATGGCACTGACGTTTCTGTTCGGCGCAGCGGAGGCGAGTGTGTTTACCTTTCTCGCCCCTTACGTAACCGCAGCCAATCTCGCCCCGGCGGGCACTCTCTTTTTCGCCTATGCAGGCACCGCTGTTTTCGTGCGGATCGTGAGCGGGCATTTACCCGATCGCATCGGACGCTACCCCATGCTGGCGTTCGCATTCGTCGTTTACGGCACCGCCTTGTTCCTTTTGCCCCGTGCTGGGGATCGTGTGTGGCTCCACGCTGCCGGCTCGTTGGCCGGCATGGGGCACGGCTACGCGTTTCCGATCTTGGCTGCTTTGGTTGTCGACCTGGCAGGCAGCCGCCGCGGGCGCGCGGTGAGCTGGTTCACGGCGATGTTCGACTTAGGGCACACGCTCAGCAATCCAGCCCTGGGTGCGATTGCCGAGCACTTTGGCTACCGCGCCATGTACTCCAGCGTCGGCATCCTCGCGTTCCTTGCTGGGTGCGCCGTAGCGAGCCGGGCCTTGCCCACGCGCGACCACCGCGCATTGAAGCCTCAGCCGGCGAGGGAACGCAACTGAGCCGTCACCTCGTCCGGCCGTTCGAGCATGACCAGGTGGCCCGCACCCGGCACCGTGCGCAGCGTCGCTCGGGGAATCGCGGTAGCAAAGCGCTCACCGTAAAGCGGAGGGAAGAAACGGTCCTCAGCTCCCCAAACAATCGCCGTTTGCGCCCGCACGCGGGCGAGCAAGCGCTCCAACTTGGGATTGTGAAAGTAAGGATTCCAGGCCACGCGGGCGAGCGCCTCCATGGCCTTGAACTGCTGCAAGATCAGCTCCTCTGGAAGCGAGGCAATGTCCGAAACCGCTGCCATCATCGCCGCCACAGGGTGCTTGAGGTTGTGGAAGAGCAACGCGGCGAGATCACGCGGCTCGCGCCCGAACACCTCCTCGGGCGGGTGCTCGTCGATCCACAGCCCCGCCGGCGCGACGAGCAACAAGCGACTGACGAGCGCGGGATATCGCGCTGCAAGTTCGGCAGCTACCCAGCCACCGAAGGAAGCACCAACAACAGTCAACGGACCGCGCTCGAGTTCCAGTGCCGCCAACACATCCAGGTAGTGGAACACCAAATCCTCGATGCCATCGAGGCGCTCCCCTCCAGTGGAACCGCCGAAACCCGGATGGAGCGTTTGCACAACGGTAAACTGCTGCGCCCACTCGTCGAACACGGGGAGCCAATCGGTGTCGCCGATTCCCCCGTGCAGATAGAGAAGCGAAGGACCACGACCTTTTCGCCGGAACTCAACCGTTTCGCGGCCAATGACGATCGTTTCCGCCACGTCCTTGCCCTCCTTGCCGTTCACGCTGCTTGGGCCCGGCGCTCCTTGTCCCACGCCTGGAGCCGCGGCATCACCTCACGAGCAAACAATTCCATGTTCCGCCGGGTTAAATCCGCGGGCAACGTGCCAACTTGCAGCAGGGCCAGAATGTTGCCCACGCCCAAGCTAGAAATCATCTCGGTCATTTGCTCCACCACTGTATCCGGGCTGCCCACGACGGCGTATCGCCCTGCGACCACTTGCTCCCAGGAATCGACGTACAGCAGGAAATCGCTTCGCGCCGTAACAAGCTTCACTGCCGAGCGTGCCGAGGTGTACCCCGGCGGACTGGTCTCGATTCCTGGCAGTAAGCGCTTAGCGAAGTACCAAAAGTGCGGCTCGTACTCGCGGCGGGCGGCTTCGTCGGTTTCCGCGACGTAAATCGGACAGAGCCAGCCCATTTGATCCGGGCGCGCCTGATAACCTTCTTTCTCGCAGGTCTCGCGGAAGAAGGCGAAATTTCTCTCGAACACGCGGCGATGGAAATACGGGATGCCCATGTACGCGTAACGGCGGCGGGCCACGAACTCCATGGTTTCCAGGCTCCCTGCGCCTGGGATCCAAATCGGCGGATGCGGCTTCTGCAGCGGGCGCGGCCAGGGGTTTACGTAGCGAAGCTTGTAGTACTTGCCGTTAAACACGAAGGGGCCCGGACGGGTCCAGGCCTGCACGATCAGGTCGTGCGCTTCGTAAAACCGTTCGCGCGCCTGCGCAGGGTTGAGTCCGTTCGAGTAATATTCCGGCCCGCCTCCCACGACCATCCCGGCAATGAGTCGGCCGCCGGAGATCACATCGATCATGGCAAACTCTTCCGCCACCCGTACGGGCGGGTTGTAAAGCGGCAGAGCATTGCCCACGATGGCGATTTTACAGCGTCGGGTTTGTCGCGCGAGGATCGAGCCGATGAGATTCGGCGAGGGCATGTTGCCGTAAGCGTTGGCGTGGTGCTCGTTGACACACACGCCGTCGAATCCGAGCTCTTCGGCGTACACGAGCTCGTCGATGTAGCGATTGTACACGGCCACCCCGCGCTCCGGGTCGTACAACTCGTTGGGGCAACGAATCCACGCTGGACCGTGATAATCGGGCGGTAAGTAGGGCCACGGCATTAAATGGAAGAAGTAGAACTCCATGGTTCCTCCCTTCAGTGACGAGCTCCGCCCGGCACGCGCAATTGTTTGCCGCGGCGTCCGCCACTTGGAAAGCACTTCTACTCGCGCTTCATCTACCCTGCACCGCTTTCCTTGCTTGCTCAATCAGGGCGAAAGGTGTTTCCGCTGTCACTGTGCACGACTTCACCCTGCACACCCACCAACTCGCGCTCTTCCCAACGAAGAAGTTCCGCAGGCTCCGCGGGCAAGTTGGCGAGAAATCGGTGGCCGTCGGCCAAGCGGCCGACGACAATGCCTCGTACCGGCGTGCCATCGCGATCGTGCACGATCGTGTAGGTTTCCACCGTGCCCCGACCGCACGGCCGCAACACCAGCTCCGGGCGAGCCATGCAATCGATTTCTTGCTGATACTCGGCCGGGTCGCGACGCACGAACGGGCGAGGTGGGGGCTCGGTGCTGTACAGGCCGACACTGTGCTTGGTGATGTACCAACCGAGTCCGGTCACCAACCCGCGCTTGCCAGGATGCTGGCGCAGCAGTTCGAGCATCGTCGCGATCGAGTGGGTGACGTAGTTATTTCCCGGGCCCCCAAAGTACGGTAGGCCGCCAGTCACGGTGAGAGGCCGGGCGTCGTCGGCGCAGATGCCGAGAGCATCGCGGCCGATTTGCACCGCGCTGGGAAAGCAACTGTACAGGTCGAAGAAATCGATTTCCTCCAACGACCAACCCGCCATCCGCATTGCCTCCCGACCTGCGACGCGGATGGCGGGTGACGACCAGTAATTCACCCGCTCGGAGACGAACCAGTGGTCCTGCGTATCCGCGCAACCCCACAAATACACGCAGCGGTCCCGCGGCACCCCGAGTTCTTTGGCATACGCGGCCGAGGTGATCAGCAAGGCGGCGCCTTGATCGACCTCCATGATCGCGTTCATGTACTTCGTGTACGGGAACGACACCATGCGGTTTTCCGCACTGGGCGTGGCAATTTCCTCTGCCGTGCGGCGCAGCGGAAACCACGCATGCGGGTTTTGCGCAGCCACAGCGGTCATCCGGGCACAAAGCTCCCCCAGGTACCGCCGGTGCTGCTCCAGGGAATGCCGGTAGTGAACCCGCAGCGCGTTCTCGAACAGCGGGTAGACCACCACCGGCAACGTCATCCCGTGGGCCATCTCGACGTCGTTCACACCGGGGCGCTCGGAACCAACCACCGTCGCGGGCGGAAATCCGGGCGCTTCACCCTTCGACCATTGCAACTGCACCTTTGCCACCCGGGCGCGCCGCCGCGTGGCAAACGCCTCGGCCCCAGCAAGCAAGGCAAAGCGCACCTCTCCTTTAGCAATGCGAGCAGCAATCTCGTTCACCAACCACTGAGGGGTGTTACCGCCCAGGGTCGAGTACCAGAGTTGCGCCGGCTTGGCATCGAACCGTGCCGCCAAGGCTCCCGGCGGGTTCGCATAAGACCAGCCGAGAATGTTCACGACTGCGGCCAGATCGATCTTTGCCAGAGCGGCGGGCGCTAGGCCCGCATGCTCCGCAGCGCGCTGGGCGGCGATGGTCATGAGCCCGAGAGGCTCCTCCGCACGGAGCGGGTCCACGTCGCGTTGGGTGATTTGCCCCCCACCAATCAGAACCGGAATGCGGTCTTCGGACAACGCTGCCATGTTCGCGTGCCTTTTCCCTTGAGGATCCGTGCGTTCGCAGCGGCGAGCTCACGAATACACGATGACGCTGCGCGCCACCTCGCCAGACTCCATCGCGGCAAAGGCATCGTTGACTTGATCCAAGGAAATGCGGCGCGAAATCAGCTCGTCGAGCTTCAGCCGCTTCTGCACGTACAACTCGAGCAGCTTCGGCATGTCGCGCCGCATGTGCGCCGAGCCATACAGCGAGCCCACCACCGACTTCTCTTCCAGCGGAATCGCCGACGCCGGCAGGCTCACCGTCTGGTCGAAGCCGGGAACACCCACCACAATCACTTTGCCGCCGCGGCGCACGGACAAAAATGCCTGGGTGATGATTTCCGGCATGCCGATCACTTCGAAGGCAAAGTCCACGCCGCGGCCCTCGGTTAGCGAGCGAATCGCATCGGGCACATCGCTGGTTTGTGTGGCGTTAATCGTGTCCGTAGCGCCGAACTCGCGAGCCCACTGAAGCTTTTTGTCCACGAGGTCAACAGCAATGATGCGCGCGGCACCGCACAGCACGGCTCCTTGAACCACATTCAGTCCAACGCCTCCGCAACCGAACACAGCCACGGTTTGTCCGGGCCGCAACTTGGCCGTGTTCGTCACCGCACCCACTCCGGTCATCACCCCGCAACCCACCAAGCAAGCCCGATCGAGTGGCACATTCTCAGGGATCTTGATGCAAGCCGAAGCCCGCACCAGCGTGCGTTCGGCAAACGAGGCGACGCCCGCCATGCGGGAAATTGCCTGGCCATCCTTCTCAAAAGCGGTTTCCTCGCCCGCCATCATGGCTTTGATGGCTGCGTCGCAGAGGTGCTCCTCGCCATCGATGCAGTACGCACAGCGCCCACAACTTTGTACCCAAGCCAACACCACGTGGTCGCCAGGTTTGAGCCCGACAACATCTTTCCCTACCTCTTCCACGATGCCGGCGCCTTCGTGGCCGAGAATCACCGGCGGCGGGAACGGCAGTTTGGCTTGTTGGACCGACAAATCGGAGTGGCACACCCCACTCGCAGCCATTTTCACCACCACTTCATCCGGACGCGGATCGCGCAGGCGCACCTGCTCGATCTTGAGAGGCTCGAAAAAGTTGTACAACACTGCTCCACGAACCATGGCTCCACCTCACTGAGAAGTTTTCCGCCTTCTCGTACGCGCCTGCCACCGCCGAGGCAAGCGGGGCGAGGGGCAAACCATCAGTGCATCGTTGGCCCCGGTTCCGCGCACCCATCCACGAACGGGATCCACTCGAAGGGAAGGCCGATGGCGCTGGCGCAACCCACCGTGCGACTGCTCAGTGAAATCACTTTTTCTGCGGGTCTACGTTGCCTGCAGCGGCACCTCGTGACTACAAGCGCCTCACTGCCCATGCAACTCGATCTCTCCGGCGTTGTTTTGCTCTTGGCCACCGGCCTGGCCGCGGGCATCGTCAACACCTTGGCTGGGGCGGGTTCGCTCCTCACGGTGCCCGCCCTCGTGCTGCTGGGTGTGCCGGCTGATATTGCCAATGGCACCAACCGCCTCGGCGTTCTGGTCCACAATGTCGTGGCCACTTGGCGGTTCCATGCCGAGGGTGTCCCCGGGCTTCGGCAGGCAGCGCCGCTGATGGTCCCCACGATCGCGGGCTCGGTCGCGGGTGCCTACACGATCTCGCTCGTTTCGCCCGCCATGTTTCAACGCATGTTCGCGGTTCTGATGCTGGCCCTCGTTGTTCCTATCGTGATTCGCATTCAACCGGCCAGCCGGCGCTCCAAGTGGCCACAGGCGGTCACCGCAGCCGTTTTCTTCTTGGTCGGCACGTTCGGAGGTGCTTTTCAAGCAGGTGTTGGTTTGCTGCTCATCGCCGCCTTGGCTCATGCCGGGCACGATTTGCTGCGCGCGAACAGCATCAAGGTCGTCTTGAATGCCGTGCAAACTGCGGCTGCGCTGGCCATCTTCCTTATCCAAGGGCTGGTATGGTGGGGGCCCGGGCTCGTGCTCGCAGCGGGCTACGGCGTGGGCGGGGCAATTGGCGTTCGCTTAGCAGTGGCGGGCGGTGAGCCTGTCGTTCGCGTGTTCCTGGCGGTCACCGTGGTCGCTCTCTCGCTGCGGCTCCTCGGTTGGCGGTAGAGCGCCCCACGACGTGCAGGCCCGACGCGGAACCACGTTCGAAGCCTCAACGCGCGAGAGGCTTCGAAAATGCCGGCGATGCCGTAGACGGTCCTGCCGGCCACTTCCCTCTTTCGGCTCCTCCCTGCGCTACCGCAGCCACCAAGTGACGAAGGTGTTCCCCGCGCGGCGCAAGTCGCCGAACAACGTCGCAAGTAGGTAGGTCGCGAGGAACCCGAGCGCGTAAAATACTGAGGGATGCCGACCGGCCGCCGCTGCGACTCTGCACATGTTGCGCAGGACGAAGCGGCTCCTGTCCACGAGCAGCACGCTGGCAACTCCGATGACGGTGCCGCCCAAAATGTCGGTGGGGTAGTGCAGGCCGAGGTACACGCGCGGAAAGCACACCACCGCGACGGTGTGCACTAAAGCGATCAAGCCAAGAGGGCGCGCGACCATCCACAGTCCGGTTGCCAGCGCAAAAAACAGCGTGGCGTGGTCGCTCGGGAAGGCGCTCCATTCGGCCCATCCGGGTGACAACTCCGCATCCATGCCGACCAAGATTCGCGGGCGCGGCCGGTAGGGAAGTGCGAGCGCGAGCACCGACGCGATCGCCAATGCGCCCATGGCAGCGGCCAGGGCAGCCAGCAGCCGGGCTCGCTGCTCCCGTTGCTGCGATCCTTTCCGAAACCAAGCCCACCAATAGAGACTCAGCGCAAAGCCGCCTTTGACCAGTTCCCAGTTCGTGGAAAACGCAACCAGTCCATCAAACCATGGCCAGCGATTCGCCCAAGACGTGAGCCAGCGTAGGATGGCGAAGTCGAAGGCATTCACGAACTTGCTCTACTCGCGGTAGCGCGTGAGCCCTTGGGAAAGCACGACGTTACCGCGCTGAGTCTCGCATTGCACGATGGCCTCGCCCGGCGCGGTGCGCCACAGCTTGGTGACGATGGTGTCGCCGAAATACACTTGGTCCGCAAAACGGGCCTCGAAGTGCAAGAACCGCGCGGGGTTACCGTTGCAGAGCGCGCGCAAGATCGCTCGCCCCGCAAAGCCGTACGTGCAGAGCCCATGCATGAACGGCCTTTCGAACCCCGCCATACGGGCAAAGTCCGGATCGATGTGAATCGGGTTGCGATCCCCGGAAAGGCGGTAAATTGCGCCTTGTTCCGGCCGGGTCACCAACTCGACCACGTGATCCGGGGCGCGGTCCGGCGGGCGGTTGCGATCCTGCGTCGACGGGCCTCGCTCGCCGCCAAAACCACCGGCCCCGCGAATGAACAACGTTGCCTTGGTCGTGCACAGCAGCCCCTGCCGATCTTCGACGATGCCCTCACAGCCAATCACCGCTGCCTTTCCTTTGTCCCACACTTCAGCCACGCGGCCGGTGATGGTTACCTCTGCCTCTGGCGGGAGCTCGCGGTGGAGGGTGATCGACTGCTCGCCATGCAGCAGCATCGCCAAGTTGATGTCGACGTTCGACACCAGTCCGCCCATGGAAAACATCCCGGGAATCACCGCGTACGTCGGCAACACCTTCGGCCCTTTGCCTTCGTACACGAACGCCAGCTCGCCCTCGGGTTGGGCTCCCACCCCTACAGCGTAAAGCATTACGTCTTTCGCATCCCACCGGAACGTGACCGGTGGAAAGGTCATGCCTACAAGTGCACTAGAAATCGGTTGTCCCATCGCCAGTTTCCTTTCCCTCGTCTGAATCTACTTGTCGGCTCCTCCCTACCATGCGCGCACACTCGCGCCCTTTCAAAGTCGACGCTACGTCCCGATCTCGATGCGGTAATTGCCTAAGCGATCGATCGTGGCTCGGTCGCCTGGGTGCAACACAATCGTGGTAAAGGGCTCCTCGATAATTGCCGGGCCGGCAATTTTCTGCCCGGCGCGCAAACTCGGACCGGCAAACACTGGCACGGCCACAAAGCGCCCGCCGAAGTAGGCGCGTCGGCGTGATACCGGCTGTGCCGGCACACGCGTCGCGGCCAGCACCGGAAGGGCCGGTTTGGCCGTGTGCTGCACCACGGTGAGGCGCACACCCCGCAAAATCGGTTGCTCTTCGCGCACGGCATACGTGTGGAGTTCCTCGTGGAGATCGTGAAAGCGCTCGATGGTTTGCGCCCAGCGTTTCGGGGTCAGCGGCCGCAGTCCATTGCCCATCGGCACTGTCAAATCGAAGGTTTGTCCCGGGTAGCACAGTTGCGCAAAGCAGCGAAACTCGACCTTTTGTCGCCCGCCCCCGAGCACCTCGCGCGCGCGCCCCGCCATGTCGGCAAACAGCGCCTCGACCCGCGCCAGGTCCGCCGCCGCGGCGGGCGTGATGTACGACCGCATTTCGTCGACAATGCGATCGGCAAGCAGCAGCCCGAGGGCAGAAAACGCCGGCGAGGTTTTCGGCACGATGACCTGCCGAATGCCCAGCTCGCGCGCTTGTGCGGTGGCGTGGACCGGTCCGTTCCCTCCATACATCACCAGCGCGAACTCTCGCGGATCGACTCCGCGTTGAGCAGAAATCCGGCGGATGGCGTTCGCCATGTTGGCGTTGACGAGGCGATAAATCCCGTATGCGGCCTCTTCCACGGAAAGGCCGAGCGGTCGGGCAATCTGCTCCTCGATCGCTTCGGCTACGCCCTCTCGCTGCAAGCGCATGGTGCCCGCGCAAAAGGCTTCGGGGTTGAGATAGCCGAGGAGCAAATTGGCATCGGTGACCGTCGGCACGCGACCGCCGCGGCCGTAACAAATGGGCCCAGGGTCAGCTCCTGCGCTCTGCGGGCCTACCTGCAAGCTCCCGCTGACCACCCGCGCGAGCGAGCCCCCGCCTGCTCCGATGGAGTGCACCTGCACCATCGGCAGGGCGATGAGATACCGGTGATGCCAGTTCCAGCCGGATCTAATCTCCGCTTCGGCGCCACGGACAAGACAAACGTCGTAGCTCGTACCGCCCATGTCGGCGCAAATGAAATCCATCACTCCAGCCTCTCGACCGAGGCGACAGGCGGCCATCACCCCACCCGTGGGGCCGGAGGCGAGCAGGGTGACCGGGCGCTGCAGGATGTACTGCGGCCCCATCATTCCCCCATTGGACTGCATGAGCAGCAACTCACCGCGATAGCCACTGATGTGGAGGCGGTCCGCCAAGCGGCGCACGTAGCGATCGATCTTCGGGCCGACGTACGCGTTGACCAACGTCGTACTGGTCCGCTCGAACTCCGGTGCGGCGGGCAGGACTTCGTGCGATAGCCACACCGCCATCTCCGGACACTCTTCGCGCGCGATTTCGCGCACCCGCTGCTCGTGTCGTGGGTTGATGAAAGAGAACAAGAACACCACGGCCAGGGATTCGGTGCCTTGTTTGCGCAGTCGGCGCAGGGCAGCGCGCACTGCCTCTTCGTCGAGCGGCACGAGGACGTTACCCTCGTAGTCGAGCCGCTCCGGCACGCCAATGCGGCGGCGGCGCGGCGCAATCGGCGGGGGCGGGGGGAGTGCAGGATCCCAAATGTCTTCCTTAAAGCCGCGCCGGAGTTCGATTTCGTCGCGATGTCCGGCGCTGGTGACGAGTCCGGTCACTGCGCCGTTCATTTCGATCATCGTGTTGTCCGCGGTGGTCGTGCCGTGTACGATGCGGAGCGTTTTGCGCAGAAAGCTCGCCACCGACTCGCCCTCCTCCCCGGCAATTTGCGCAAGGCCCGCGAGCACTCCTTCGGATTGATCGCTCGGGGTGGTAGGGTGTTTCGCTAGGCGGATCGTGCCGTCGGGGCGGACGACGACAAAGTCCGTGAACGTTCCACCCACATCGATGCCAACGGCGTACCCACGCATGGAGACCCTCACATGGCCAGGATCAACTCGCCCTCTCACCGCTTTGCTGCCGCAGCTCGGCGCGGAGAGCTCGGGTTGCTTCCCAGTCGACCTCCAGGGTCAAGTCCTCAAGCGAACCGCGCAGCACAACGCCGTAGTCGCTTCGCGCCGCTTCGATAGAAACGTACTCGTCGAGTACGTCCTCGAGTACCCTTTGCGGGTCGCGTTCGAGCGGATCCCCCCAGCCACCACCACCCCCATATCGATACTCGTACCGTTCTCCAGGCAGGTGCTCGACATAAAACGCGGTGGTAGTCACCTCATGTGCATGTGGTCCCCCGGCGCGCACAATCAGCCGGTTCGGTGCTCCTGGCTTACCGCCGGCAATGCCAGGCATGGGGTATTTCCGCCCGACGACATAGGTGTAAATTTGCGCGGGGGCGCAAATTTCCTTGACATAAAGCGAGCCCGGGCAACCGCGCCACTTGCCGGGTCCACCCGTGTCGGTGGCGTAGTCACGCGAGATGTGCCGGACGGGAAAAATGGATTCGTTGATTTCCGCAGTGGCGCGAATCAAGTTCCCGAAGCTTACATTCATCGCCCCCCAGCCGTCTTGCCCGTACACCGCCCCGCAGTAAGCGGCAAAAGTGTCCACAGAGTGATCGATGAAGAGCTGCCCGGTCTTTGGGTGCTTGCCGAAGATCACCGTCGGCATTCCCATTTTGTAAATTTGCGGGCAACAACGCTCAGGAATGACTTGCTCGAGCGCCTTGGCGATGGCCTCGCCCACCTCGGTGCCGGGGTGGTGCGTGCCGGCAGCGACCGACCGTTCCGGCGGTGGATTTAAGCAGCAGCCAGGCGGAACGATCAGGCGGATGGAGTTGAAGAAGCCCTCGTTCTTCGGAATCGAAGGGTCCATCATGCTGGCGAGCTGGGCGACGACGTACCCCCGCGTGTTGCCGAAGGTGGAGTAGGCTTGCAAGTTGTCGCGCATGTCGGAGCCGGTGAAGTCGACGGTCAGATCGCTACCGCGAATCGTGACCTTGCAATGGATGTGAATATCGGGGTTCCCCTTCGGGTCGTGGTCGACATACACGTCCGACTCGTACTCGCCATCCGGCCACTTCGCGACTTCTTCTCGGAAGCGGCGCGCGGCGTATTCGATCATGTACTCCACGGCGGCCCGCACGGTGGCCGTGCCATAGCGCTGGAGGAGTTCCTTCAACCGGCGCACACCGAGCTGCGCAGCGCCAATTTGCGCCCGCAGGTCGCCTATGAAGGTGGGCGTGCGGTTGTTGATTTTCATCATGTACACTACATCGCGGCGCTCCACTCCGCGCTCGAACACCTTCACGGCGGGAAAGCGCACGCCCTCGGCCCAAATGTCGCGCGCATCCACGTTGTAGCCGCCGGGCATCGCCCCGCCCGTGTCGGCATGGTGGCACTGGATCGAGGCAATGAGCACCATTTCCCCGTCATGAAACACGGGGGCAAACACGTTGTAATCGGGAAGGTGGCCACCACCGTGGTACGGATCGTTAGCCACCAAAACGTCGCCATCGTACAAACCGTCGGGTCCGAAAAATTCGAGGGCGAATCGCACCGGCAAGGTGGAGCTCAACATGAACTGCGGAATCCCCACGCTCAGCGCTGCCAGCGAGCCGCGTGCATCCAAAATTGTGGCGTTGCGCTCGTTCGATTGGTTCAAGATGGGAGTCGTGGCCGTCAGGCTGACATGGGTGGCCATCTCGTAGCAAATGGTTTCCATCGCTCCGCGAATGATTTCGGCGGTAACCGGATCCACCGTTGTCTTGGCCTTGGGTGACTTCATCCGGCTTGCCGCTAGCCGGCGCGGTTTGTCACGAGAAACCACTTTGCCATGAGTTCGCATGGGTTCCTCCTTCCCCGATTTCAAGACCCCGAAGCGGGTGATGCCTCTCGGCTCGGGCGAAACTTGGGCAGGGCAACGTCGTCACGCACCTTGTCGAACACGACTTCCACAGGCATCCCCACGTAAATCTCTTCCGCGGAGCACTCCACCAGTTGCGTGTGCAAACGCGGACCCTCGTCCAACTCGACTAACGCGACGTTGTAAGGCACGTCGGCATTGAAGGCCGGATACTGCGACTGGTGCACAATCACCCAACTGTACACGCGCCCCTTGCCGGAAAGTGGCACCCAAGAAAAATTCTCGCTCTGACAACGCGGGCAGAGGAACGCCGGCGGAAAACGGATGTGCCCGCAGGCGTGGCACTGTTGCATGCAAAGCTGGCCGCGCAGCGCTGCTTCCCAAAACGGCGCTGTATCCTCGGTGCCGCGCGGCAAGGGCTTCTCGAGAGTGAACATGACAATCTCCTTTCAGTCGCGCGCCAACACCAGGGCGGAGTAGCTGACCGTCGGAGGCGATTCGTGCGGCGCCCCGCCGTAACCAGTCACCAAGCAAATCCGTGCACCGGCCACTTGCCGCTTTCCGCACTCTCCGCGCAGTTGGCGTACCCCTTCGCGTACATGACCGAAACCCCACAGATGGCCTTCGGACAACAGCCCGCCCGCGGTATTGCACGGCACGCGCCCGCCCAGCGCGAAATCCCCTCGCGCAAAGGCGGCATCCAGCTCTTCAGGCGCGGCAAGGCCATACGCCACGAGATCGTTCACGACCCGCGGGGTGAAGGCATCGTAGAACTGAACGCAGCTCAAGTCGCTGGCGCGAATCCCCGCCATTGCATACGCCCGCGCTGCCGCCTTCATGCCGCCCCACAACGCTTGCCCGTTGCCCTTCGGTTCCACCAGCTCCGCTCGATGCTCCTGGCCAACCCCGATGACGCGCACGACCGGCTGACGGAGATCCCGCGCCCGCTCCACTGAGGTGACGACGATGGCACCGCCGCCGTCCGTGTTCGGGCAACAATCGAACAAGCGCAGCGGCTCGGCCACCCATCGCGAGGCGAAATAATCCTCGAGGGTCATCGGCTTCTGCATCTGTGCTTCTTCGTTAAGCTGCGCATGGCTGCGGCAAGTCACCGCCACGCGTCCATACAGCTCGTCCGGCAGCCCGTACTCCACCTGCTGCCGGCGCTTGAGAAAGCCGCTGAAGCAAATTGCCCCCACATCGCCATACGCAAGGTGAAACTCGGAACCGAACAGTTGCAGCGCCACGCCTTGCGGCCAGGTTTGCGTGCCAAAGGCACACAGTACGGTGGAACAATACCCAGCCTCGATCGCTGCCATGGCCATGTGCACCGCCCCGCATGCCGTGGCACCGCCCATGTCCACAGTGCTGCAAAACGACGGATCGAGCCCCAGATAGGCAGCCACCCGTGCGGCCCAACCATGCTGCTCCCCGAGCGCGGCCGGCATCACTACCAGCAGTCCGTCGATGTCGGCCATGCGCACACCCGCATCTTCTACGGCTCGCTTACTCGCCTCCAGCGTGAAGCCCATCGGGCTCACTCCGGGCACCTTGCCAAAGCGCGACAACGCGACTCCGGCAATCGCATACTTTCCTCGCAACGTTCCCATCGCTCACCACGCGCGCATTGAATCAATTGATTAAAGCACTTGCTTGCCCCAGGGGCTGGACCAAGTCAAGGCGCCCGCAACCGCCTTTCGGCAAGCGCAACGCTCGCTTCGCCACTAGGGACCAGTTCTCAATACGCCGCGCAGCAGCAGCCCGCGAGGGGTCGCGGCCGCGCGCCGGGAGCCGCCACCGGTGCCTGCCGGTACCTCCAGGCCGTAACACAAAAGGAGACCGTGCCGCGGGCCGCTTGCAGCCTTCACTCCTCCGGCCAAGGCGACCCCTCGCCTACCGGCAACCTCCTTCGCCTCTCTCAATCGATGGGCGGAACAATCGACGTGGGCGAACGCGTCGACGTGCGGGTCGCACTGGCCGAGGCCGTAGGTGTGCGCGTGACCGTCGCTGTGCCCGTCGCAGTTCGTGAAGGCGTGGCAGGGAGCGTTGGCAACGGGCAGCGATTACCAAACTGCAGGTTCAGTACTTGCCCGCATTCGATGAAGACGGAATGCGTGCCCGGCGGCGAAGGGAAGGTTTGCACGCAACTGCCTTGCAGCACTTCCTGCACCGTGTACGGCGCAGCCGCTGGTATCCCCGTGCAAATCGTGCCACCTGCCAAAGTCACCACCGAGCTCACCACGTTGTTGTTGGCGTCGAGAAATTGGATCGTCCAGCCACCGAGCCCAGGCTCTCCATCGTTTTGACCGTTACCGTTGAGGTCCCAAAACTTCGTCACACACACCTCGGCAAAGCACGGCGTGCGGCTCGGCGTCAACGAAGGCCGACTTGTCGGAGTCGCACTCACCGTTGCCGTTGGTGTATTGCTCGCCCGCGGCGTCGCGGTGGGAGAATTCGTTGCCGTGGCAGTGGGTCGGGATGTTGCCGTTCCCGTGGGGGAAGGAATCCGGGTAGGCGACGACGAAGCGGTGGGGGTAGGGGTGATCGTCAGCGACGGTGTGGCAATGGGCAGTGTTGCCGTGTGTGTCGGAGTGGCCGTGCACACTGCACCCGGGCATCCCGAGGTCGGTGTTGCCGTCGGCGACAGTGGCTCGCCGGGCATACACTCGCAACCTGAATCGTCCGGCTTCGGTCGGCACACCTCGTTGGGGTTCGGGCACGTCCCGCCACACATGCGCGGTCCCACAAAGCGGCATTCGCCCTCGAAGGTCGGCGTGATTGTCTGGGTGGGTGTCCGGGTCAGAGGCGGAGAAACCGTAGCCGTAGCGGTCGAGCTCGCAGTGCGCGTGTGGGTGGACGTCGTTGAGGCCGATAAAGTGCTCGTGGGTGTCGGGGTCGCCGTGAGGCTGGGTGATGCGCTACTGGCCGTTGGGGTTTTGCACTTACCCCCGAAGCCAGCGATGCTGGCAATTTCCGGCGAGGTCAGGGCGCGATTGAAGATTTCGACTTCGTCGAGGCCGAACTCGAACCCATTGTTCGGAAGGCGCGACTTTCCGATCCATAGGGGCACAGTGCTATCGCTCACCCCTGCGGCCGGAGCAAAGCTGCCAAGCACGTTGCCGTTGAGGTAAAAGACGCCAAGGCTAGCGCCACGGTCGACGGTAACGGCCACATGCAGCCACTGTCCGCCAAAGGGCCACGGCGGAACGGGCGGCAAAAAGCTCATGGTAGGCACATCGTAAAGCGCAGTGCCGCTGTAAATCGGGGCGCACACGCCACTGCTGCCTTGTTGGAAGCACAAGTCGACGAACACATTCACCGGAAAATTCTGCGGCGGATTCGGTGGCGCGGAGGTCGCCATGGTGCGCAGGAACAAAGCGTAGCCGGCGTTTCCCGCGGCATCGGCCTTGTCGACAATGGCATAAAAGCGTGCCTGGCCGGGCGACCAGTCCGGCACCCCACCAAAGCCCGGGGCGTTGGGCAAGAAAGCAGCGAACCACGCGTCGATGGTGAGATCCTTCTGAGCAAGATCCAGCAGCGGAGAATGAGGGACTTCGACCAACTCCGCGCCGGAGAAGAAGTAAAGCGCCGTGGCCACTTGCCCTGCAATCGTCACCGGGCCATTGGCGAACGTGCTGTTCACCGACCCCGGCTGCGGCTGTCCGTTCAAAGCCAGCCCTCCGATGTCGAGCACTGAAGTCGCGCCGCTCGGGTCGTCGAGTGGCCACCACGCAATTGCGTTCGTGGGGATCCCCACACACGTGGGTGTGGGCGTGGCGCTCGCTGTCGCCCCTGATGGAGTCGAGCTCGGTGTCGGGGTGGCCGAAGGCGTCTGGGTCACGGACCTCGTCGGGCTCGGACTCGGGTGCGGAGTGGGTGACGCACTCGGGATTGATGTGGCTGAGGCCGTCGCGCTCGCCGTCGCGCTAGGTGACAAGGTCAACGTTCGCGACGCGGTCGGAGTGACTGTGGCTGTCTGCGTGCGGGTTAGTGTGCGCGTGCGGGTCGCGGTCACGCTCAGCGGTGGTGTACGGGTGGACGACGCAGTTGAGGTGGCAGAGGACGTGCGCGTCGCGGTTCTCGTGCGGGTGGCGGTGCGAGTGGGCATTGCCTTGTGGGTGGGCGTAGCCGACGGGCAGTCCGCCTCCGCGCGGGCATTGACCAAGAAGCCCGTCACGTTCGACAAGTTGCTCACGTTAAATCGCAATGTGTTCAGCCCTCCGACAAACGGGTTGAATGCAGGCGGGCTCGCCACAAGGTTCAAGTTCTGCAGAGCGGAAAAGCAATTACTCGTCGGCGGCGTGCACGACCCAATCACAGTGTTGTTCAGTAAGATGCTCGAGACGATGTTGTCCGCAGCATACTGCCCCACGATGCGGAGGGCGGTGTACTGACTGAGTGGCGGCCAAATGAAGACGTCCACCACGTAGCTAGCGTTCGGTCCCGGGCTCGGGCTTCCAGACGTGCTCGGCTGAAGCCACCAGACCCCAGCAGGTGGTGCGACCCATGCTGTCGCCGGCGTCGTCGTAAAGGGGATGGGGCCGACCGGCGGTGTGGGTAGCGCAAAGCGCCAAAACGGGTCCGGCGCACCGGCAACGCTCACGCCTTGTCCGGTACTGATGTTCGCCACCAACGTTTGTCCGGGCACTGCGGGCGGAGAGCACGGTCCGAGGAACACCACGGGAGGCTGCGTGATCCCCGGTGTAGCGGTAGGCGAATTCGTCCCTGTGGGGGTGACGACGATAGCTGTTGCCGTTGGAGTGCGGGTCGGGGTAAAGCCATTGACTGGCGGGCAGCCCTCCAGCACCCCACGCACGGCACGCACGATCTCTTCCACGGTGATGCGCCTGTCGCCATCGCTGTCGCCGGCCGCACAGGCGCCGGCATCCGCCCCCTCCAGTGCCAAGCGTACCAGGGTGACAACTTCATCGACGGTGACGGCGCCATCTCCGCGACAGTCGCCCGGGCACGTCTGGGCCCAAAGAGATTGCGGCTTAAAGAATGCCGCCCCTGCTAGAAATGTGAGGAGCACAAACTTGCAAACCAAGTTGCGTGGGGCGACCCATAGAATTCCGCCAATTCCAGTCGGTCGCAACGCTCGTCGGTTCATGGGGATCGCCTTTCTCAAACGCCGCCTTTCGAGTAGCCACATTGGCGGAACTCGGTGGATAAAAGGCCTTATACACCCTCCTCTCGGCCTTATACACCCTCCTCTCAAGGAGTGCAACAAACTACGGGCAGCGAAATATTTGCCTCGCGCACCACGCCCCGCCGGCGACGTTTCGACACGGCGCGGGGGTGGTTGCAGCGTCCCCCGAGCATCCGAAGCGTCGGAGCTGCAGAATGCTACGCGACCGGTTTGAACAAGCCGACCCCAAAGCTGGCGGAGTGCCCCAACCGCAGGGGCCCGGGGACGGGCTCTGGAAACTCCAAGCGCAGCCGGTACCCGCGGCGGTCGCCCCACGATGTGCGCGCTCTTGCCTCGACCCGCGGCAAATGCACCGCGACCCACGACGAGCCGAGCACCTCCACATTCGTTTGTTCGGCACCGGCAACGCCCCGCAACGCGAGCTCGCGCCGCACTTGATGTTCTACCGCTTCCCGCGCGCGTAGCTTCCCGCCCCGCAAGTATCGGCGCGCCGGCACGTACGGAACCATGGACTCCCATACCTGCCACGCTCCATCGCCAAACCCCGGTGGCGGAGGAACACTGCGATCCAGCGGCACCAGCCGCACCTTCCACGCATCGCTGTCGTCGCCCGGCGCTGCCCAGGAAACTGGCTGCGCGGCAGCAGCTAAGATGGCTTGTTCTTCCTCCCTTTCGAAGGTGCTGCTGCGCCAAACCATGAGGCGCGTGGGGCAGCCGTCCTCGCACCAAACAAAAAACTCTGCGTGCCGGTGTCCTTGCAGTGGCTTGCCGTCAGCGTCTTTCCCGGCGATCAAGGCAACCGCGTTGCGAAGTTCCCTGGAAGCGCGAGACCATGTTACCGCGCGACCATTCGCCTTCTCCTTCAGGAGCTCGCGCAGCACCCTGCCGCGGAAGCGCGACGTCAAACGCGCTACCGCGCGGAGTTCCGGTTGCACGGTCCAGCCTATGGCGAACTGAATCAAGTTTCGGCTCGAGTGCATGGAACGTAACTGCCGTTTTTCGGAAGTGAACGGGCGCGGCGGACGGGCGGCGTAAAGGTACCGCGCACCAGGGGGCAGCGAGCGCCCGGCCACACTGGGATCCTCGGTCGTTCGTTCGAGGTCCGAGCGTCTAGCCTCCGGAGAAGGTACCAAAACCGGCACTCTGTCCCCTCGCGGTTCCTCGAAGAGCTCGCAGTTAGGCTGGGGAAAACTGACGGACTCGCGATACATGCGCGAGAACGACTCCGCCCTACCAAAGTAAATCATGCGCTCGAGGCAGCGGTCTAGCACGGTCGCCAGCTCGTCGCTCCAATCCGGCCCATCGATGAACCACCACACGGCGCCTTCATCCCCTCGGAGCGTGCACCAATAATTGTCTTGCGCCAAGCTGCGGCGATACGAGCGCATCCCCGGCTTACCTTTTAC
This sequence comes from Candidatus Binatia bacterium, assembly GCA_026415395.1. Taxonomy (NCBI): domain Bacteria; phylum Candidatus Binatota; class Binatia (SeqCode); species Binatia bacterium. The sequence continues at coordinate 306,956 of JAOAHD010000016.1, forward strand.
CGCCGGATCCCAGTCAAAGTCCGCTGGAAAATATTGGCGCAGGGGAGCACCTCTACGGGCAGCCGGAGAAAGCCAAAATGCATACGAGCTCGTGCAAAGGGCCCGCACAAGCTTGTCGAGCTCGCCATCCGAGCGTGGATCCTTGGATTCTCGCGCCCATTGGTACCACCGTGCGACCACAGCACGAGCAAAGCGCCACGGGCTCGGCGGCCACTCGCCATGGGGGTCGTCGAAAGGATTCACCCGCCACGGTGTGGCGTGAAAACGGCCCAGGGGGAACACTTGTCGGAGGACGATCCTCATGGCTCAGCGTCACTCCGCAGCGTCCTCTTCTTCCTCGCCGGCCGAGCCCGCCTCTGCCGGTTCCTCAGCGCCGACACGGTAGAGTGCCTCCCGTGGCCAATAGAGGTCGGTCACTCGCGGCTCCTCGAACCCTGCCTTCTCAATGGCCTCGCGAATATTCACGTCGATCTCCGCCTCTTCGCCGTTGCTCTTCAAACCCACACATTCGAGGTGGCAGCCGGAGCGGAAACGGAAAGGTTTCTCCAAGAGGCGCTTGATCTTCCACAACGCCAGCGCGACCAAAAACTCCTGTTGATTCTCGCGAAGACCGAGCCATCCGTCGCCGTTTCCGCGGCCGAATGACCGCACGAGCGCGGTGTCGAGGATGAACGTGGCGCGGATTTCCCTCGCCGTGGCATCGTCGACCGCAAAAATCGGTTGCCCTGAGGTGGTCATTCCCAGGCGGTCGAACTTCACCCCGGAGCGGTCCACACGGCCCGCACCGAAGGCTTCAAGATGAGCGGTCAAGACTCGCGGGATCTTAATTTGCCACTGCGGAAAGAGAACACCGTGTACGAGGGCGTTCGGGTCGTACCGGAAGATGGTCTGGAACACGTTCCACCACTTTTCCGCCGGCGGATGGGCTTTCTTACTCCCGGGGAGTTCGATGCCGAATTTCTCAATGAGAACCTCCTGAAACTCCAATGCACTCGCCTGGTTGGCTTGCCCTTTCTTCTTCCCCTGTGCTTGCCCATGCGGCTTAGTGCAAAGGGCACCGCGTTCATCGATCACTTGACCTTCGAGAAAGTACGTCGAAGCGATGCGGTGGCCTTCCGTTAAGCTTGTCACCACGACTTCACGTTTATCTAGGTCTAGCCGGCCGTTTTCGGATGCACCGGTCACGCAGCGCAGGTAGGGCATGCCCGCTAGATCGTCCACGAGTTCGTAGTCATGGGGGCCGCGCAAGCACACCGCCTCGAGGTGGTTGGCCATGCTGGCCGCGCTATCCACGATACAAACACTTTCCTCCCAAACTTGCTCCCCGCTCGTTCGCGGTGCCTTGTAGATGACGTGTCCTACCTCGGGGAAGCCAGCGGGCTGGAAGCGATCCAACCCGGCCACGGGCCGCAGTGTGGCCACCAGAACGAACGGGGACTCTCCCCGCAACACGGCCCCTGGGTTCACTCTCGTTGCCTTAGACACGGACATGTCCTCCTTTCTCTCGCTCTAACCGAACCCAGCGCTCGAACAGGGCGCTGCGGTCGCGATCGTTGAGGGGAAACAACAAACCTGCCAGCAGTCGCTCCGGATCGACGAGGCGAAACTCTGCACTCAGGCGCAACAAGGCCACATCTGCCAGCGCATAGCGGCTCCGGGCCAGTTCCACCGCAGCGGCGATCTGGCCGGTTCGAATCCGTGCCGCAATCGCCCGCGCCGCACCTGCAGTGCGGGCGCCGGTGCGGTCCAGCGGAACCTCGACACGGCCGCCGGCAACAAAGCGCCAGAGGGGGCGGCCATCGAACAAGGGCTGCAACAGCGCCAGGAACAACAAGGAACCGTCGGCTGCCGCCGCGCTGGCGTTTGTTGTTTGGGGGAGTTTGCGCACTTCGTCAGGAATCCTCTGCCAGTCGAACAAGGCAAAACGGGCAAGCCACCGCGCAAGAAGCTCCTCGTCGAGATCTCCCCGAAGCCATGCGTCCACGTCGTCTCGCGCCGCAGCGGCGGGCCAGTGTCGCGGGCGCCAAAGCTGCCCACTGTTTCCAGCCTTGCTCTCCTGCCAATCCAAGATCAATCTCAACAACACATCGGCGAGCGTTCTCGCCAGCAACCCGGGACCGTACACCCACCGAGCCGGAGGCTGCTCCGGATGCTCGAAGCGCCCAGGCGCGCCTAGGACTCCGAAACGGTACAACGCAAACGGCAGGGCTCGCGGGAAGGCGGACACAAAGGCCAAGGCCAGCCGCGCCTCCAACGGCGGAGCGGAATTCGGAAACAGGAGAGGCACCGCTTCGACCGGAAGAGGTCGCCAGCGCACACCCGCTTTTCTGTAGCTCGCGTTGCGATCTACACGGTCCAGCGCCTGCACCACAGCATCCAAGACCGCGCACAGCGCCTCGGGATCGTCCGCGGCCTGTGCCGCCCGGATCAACGCCGCCTCCACAGGTCCCCGCAGGCCGTGAAACCGCCAGCGGTTTCCTTCCTTGCGGTCCGCGGGCAACCGTTCCACCAATCCGAGGATCCGCTCAGCAACTTGCGCTCGCGTCCGGTGCAGCCTCGGATCACCACTGCGGCGCGGAACGACGGTAAGTCCCTGGTACCGTGGTTCAAAGGTATTCGCGCTGGTGGTGGCGCCTAAGACAAAGCGAGCGAACCCTAAGACCCCCGCGTCAACGCCGCGGCGGACGATGGCCGCGGCGAACGCCGCTGGGGTTGTCGCCCCGCGCCCACGGGTTTCCGCGCGGCCGCGCTGAAACAGCGCACGGACCTCAGGCAACGTCATCGGCCGTTCCCAAATCGGTGCCCAAACCTCACCGCGGTCACGGCCGGCTTCGCCCGCGATTGCTGGGGCGGCCGGTCGGCAGACAAACGGGAACGCTGCCTGCGCACGCGTGCGAGCACCCAACCGCCGGGAGGAACCACCCGCAAAAAACGGCAGGCCCTCGCACGCCAGCGCCATCGCCCAAGGCGACAGTGGCTCTTCTCGAAACGGTGATTGCCCGCTGTTGTACAGTTTGTTTGCGTTGCTGAACCAAGAGGCGGCAACGATGCCCCTCAGCAACCACTGCGTCGGCATCCCGCACAGCCAATTTCTCAGCTCCGCGCGCCGGCAAACTCCCTTCGGTGGCCTCTTGAGGCGATCGACTGCGAGCTTCCATCCTTTGGCGAACTCTCGTCGGCCAGCGTTTCCCCCGCTGCCGAGCAATGGATTGAACGCCACCCGATTTAACGGGACTTCGTGCGCGAGAAACATCTCGAGCAGCAGTTCCGGGGCGCTGCTTTGCCAAAGGGCGAGAGGCCGCGCGCTTTTCTTCGTCGTGGCCTCGCTCTGTGCCTTCAGCCAGGCTCGTTCGTAAGCAGTCCACTGACTGTTCGCGGCAACCGAGTCGAGCGCTGCAACGAGCTCGTCGACGTTCTGCGGGCCGCCGACCACTCGCGGGATTCCCTCATACCAACCAATGCGCACGCCTGGCCACTGGCGAGCGAGCACACGCAAAATCCCGAGCGACGCCAGGTAATTCCCGAGCACCTCCAGGCGAAGGCCCGGTAGTGCCACCGCCGGCAACACCCCCTCATGGCTAGCCATGTGCCACCTCCGAGGGCCTCGTGCACTGCGAGGGCCGGGCGCTCGCACGCCGATCCGCCACGCGAACCAGCGCCTCCAGGTACGCGAGCTGAAACGGCCCGAGTTTCCTCGGTTCGTCCTTTGGGACAACGCCCGCAACAGCCCGATCATCGGGATGCCAGGGGCCCAGTAGGTCGCTCACCAAGCCAGTCCAGCCATGTCCGTGCAATGCAAAACCGTCGGGTAACCAATCGCCTTCGGCGCCATCCTTCACCACCGAAAAATCCAACAACCACGCCTCCCCGTTCAGAGAGAGCGGCGCACTCTCCACAGGAACACCAAAGGCGTCGTCCCCCAATTCGGTGAGGGAACGGAACACCGTACGCACCTTGCCATGATGCGCAGCCGCCAGGTAAACCGCCAGCGCCGGATAGTCCGCCAGGCCAGCTCGGTAGCGCTGCCACATGGCCAAGGCCGACGCCGCCTCGTGGCGCATGTTTGGCCGAAAAAATGCGTGGCCAGCCCACACCACACCTGGCAGGGCATGAATCTGCTCCAACTCCTCTCTCGTCACCGGCTCGTCCACCGCAAAACGAAGACGCAAGACCTTCTGCTGATTCCGCAGCCGACTCTCCGGCGATAACTGCAAGCTGTCGCAGCGAAGCTCCCGCACCTTTGCCGCCACGATCGGTACCCGGACAACATCGTTGACCTCGACAGCGAGGACCCGCGGGCACTTGGCCCACGGGCCCGCGCCCTCGATGCCGTCAGCTTGCAGGGCGCCTTGCCATTGCGGGTGGGCCTTGCCGAGATCGTGCAGCCCGGCCGCCACAACCACCGCAGTCCGGATTTGGCCCTGCAGTCCCAAACTGTCGCACAGCGATTCGGCCTCTCGCCGCGCATCCCCCAAGTGAACATCCAGCCGGGCCCAGTACCCGGTTTCCGACCGTTCCTCGTCGCGTAACGCTTGGCCGCGACCAGCCCGCGGCACGCGGGGTAGCTGGTGCGCCCGCTCCCCTGTCCAGCCCAAATCCGCGTCATAGCCCCCGGCCTCACGGTGCAGCATCACGACCATGCCCGGCCGAATTCCATCCGGTGCCACCGTTTCCCACCTCTCCTCCTCGTCATTCCAAACCCAAGCCCCGACCCTCCAGGCCTCGAGCGCCGCTCTCAGTCGAAAGAACGGCACCGGGCAACCCTCACTTCCGATGTCCAGCGGAGGCCCGTCCAGCTCCTCGCCGACTGGGGGATTTTTGTTCGGACCACCCGGCCAATCGCGCCACACGACGGTGACGTCGGCATCGATGTCATCGCCGCGCACAAAGGGGCTGATGTCCGTAAAGCCGCCATGAACGTCACGTTCCGTGGAAAACAACCCGTGCACGTCCACCGCCCGCGGCATCGGTTCAGGTTTTGGCTCCAGAGCCAAGCGCAGCTCAGCGCCCAGTTGTTTTTCCAGCTCGCGCAGCGCCTCCACGAATGGCTTTTCTCCACTTTGTCGGGCAAGGGCACTGAGGAGCTTCTCGGCGAGCGCGATGTCTTCTGGGTCGTACGGGCCGGGAGTTCCAAGGCGCCCTTGTTTCTCGCTTCCCCGGTCGGATGACGGTTTCCAAAACCATGCTTTTGCATCCGGGTCCCGCCCGTCGCGATTCAGTCGTCCGAGCCGCTGGATTGTCGATGCCCAGGGCGCCATTTCCGACCAGAGATGGTGCGCCGAAATGTCGAGACCCGCTTCCACCACTTGCGTGGACACACAAATCAGGCCGGGGTCCTCGGGCAACGGTTTGCCACAATCCTGCTCGCGGCCAGATCCGGCGCGCTCTGCATCTTTCAACCTTCTTTTGCGTTCGAATTCCAGCAAGCGCTGTTCGTGAGCATCTCGATCTTGTCGCCGAAAACGTGCCGTGAGCAAGACCTTCGGGACATCGTCTCGGGGCAAGAGTTGGAAAATCCGCCGCGCCGCTTCCACTGTGTTGCAAACCACCAGCGAGAGCGTGCCGCGCACGTGCTCGGCTGCGATCGCGCGGACCAGGGTAGCGTAAAAGTCCGCCTCCCCGGTGTTTTTTGACCGAGCCGCTTGCGGTTTCCATATGCGGATCGACTTTCTCGCTCCCTGTCGCCGTTGGAACTCCGGGTTGCCATCGTTGGCAATCAAGTCCAGCGGAAGTACGTTGGGTTCGGCACACCCGTCTTGCGTACGATCCACCGTGGCAAGGAACGCTGTTCCCACGGTTGCGCTCATCCACGTAGTCGGGCAAGCGAACACGGTGGAGAAGCGCTTCCGCCGCATCCAGTCGAGCTGGGCAGTGGTCCAAAGGCCGGGACCCATGAGCTGCACCTCATCGATGATCCAGCGGCAGTCATTGTTCAGGAAGCCAAAGTGCACCGGCCACTCGAAGCGGCTCATCGCGTAACCGCGATTGAGTGCACGGGACAACAACTGATCTTGGGTGCCGACCAGCACCCATAAGTGCTCCGGCTCGCCCGCCCACTCCTCTTCTATGTCTCCGCCCAGCAGCGAATAGACGGGAATCGGGTGCGGCAACTTCGCGAAGTAACTGCGCAGTCGTTCCACGGTTTGCCGGACTAACACCCGCATGGGCAGGCAGTACACCAGGTGCCGAGGCTCCCCGTATCCGTGCAAGCGGCGCCACGCCCACGCCAGCGCGGCTCCCTCGGTCTTGCCGAGCCCAGTGGGCACATGGAGCAGGTCGGGAAACCCCTCCTCTGCCACATGGGCCTGCCAACGGTACGAAGGAAAACCGGTCAGCCGTTCGAAAAATTCAGAAAACGATGTGCCGTGCATCCTCTACTGCTTTGCGCCAGCGGAGACGCTGTCCGCGCACCCTTCCTTCCGTTCCCCAGGGAACCGCAGCAACCTCGCGGCAGCGGTAGAGGAACGGTAGGGCGCACCGCGGCCGGTGGAGCGGGCGCGTTAGTTTGCGCGCAGCGTGATGCGTGCGCGGGCGTGCGGCAACGTCGCCCGTCGCGAGCGGAACCAACAGTGGCACGACAGCCACGCCAACGGGAAGCTGCACGCACGAACTTCAGCTCGCGAGTCGTGATCCCACGGCAACCACCCCCGATGAAACGCAGCCTGGCCATGCGCCGCCACATGCCATGTTCAGGACGAACGAGTCAAGTGTTTGGCCTGCGGCCCTTGGTGCCGAGCATGCCGGGGCCCGCAAATGCTGTGTCACAGGCTCCGGCGCTTCGCCCTTCGGCAAGGGCCTCGGCAATGTTCGGCGTCCTTCGTCGAAAAGCCGCCGAGCTGGCGAGGTTCCACCGACACGCTTGCGTAAGTGCCTTTATCCCGCACTCGCTTTAGTCACCGGTTGGGTGGCGGCACGGCTTTTGCGGTCACCGGTTCCCGCAGCCTGCTCACAGGGGGTACGGCGATGAGCAACGAAACGGGTCCGAAAAGCACAGCGGCTGTCGCTGATTCTCGCGTCGAACCGACCTTTGTCCCGGCGCGCATGGTGAACGAGTTCGTGTACTGCCCGCGGCTAGCGTATCTCGAGTGGGTGCAGGGCGAGTGGGCAGATTCGGCCGACACGGTGCAAGGGCGCTACGTCCACCGGCGGATCGAGCTCGGAGGTGGCCGATTGCCCGAGCCGGGTGCGGAAACGGCAGAGCGGCGTGTGCATGCCCGGTCGGTCACGCTGTCCTCCGAGCGGCTCGGGTTAGTGGCGCGGATCGATTTAATCGAAAGCGAAGGCGGGGAGGTGATCCCCGTCGAGTACAAGCGCGGCAAGCGACCGCACGTTGCCCAAGGCGCCTACGACCCGGAGAGAGTGCAACTGTGCTGCCAGGGACTATTACTGGAAGAGCACGGCTACCGCTGCTCAGAGGGGGTGTTGTACTACACGGGGAGCCGAGAACGCGTACGCGTGGTATTCGACGACGAGCTGCGCAGCCTGACGTTGCAAGCCATTGCGGGCTTGCGGGAGCTTGCTCGGAGTGGGCAAATTCCGCCGCCGCTCGAGGATAGCCCCAAGTGCCCGCGCTGCTCGCTGGTTAGCATTTGCCTGCCGGACGAGGTGAATTTCCTCGCCCACCGAGAGGACGCCGTGCGTCCGCTAGCAGTGGCGCGGGATGCCGCCCTGCCCTTGTACGTTCAAGCGCACGATGCGCGGGTCCGGAAAGATGGCGAAACGTTGGTAGTTTATCTCGACGGAGAGCCAGTTCACACGGCGCGGCTGATCGATGTCTCGCAGTTGGTGGCCATGGGGAACGTCTCCGTCAGCGCGCCTGCCCTTCATGAGCTGTTCCGGCGGGGCATTCCCGTTAGCTGGCATTCCTACAGCGGCTGGTTTCTCGGCCACACGGTGGGAACCGGTCATAACAACGTGGAGCTCCGAACCGCGCAGTACAGCGCGAGTTTCGATGAGGCGGTTTGCCTCCGGTTGGCGCAAGGGTTCGTGCAGGCCAAGATTCGCAATCAACGCACCTTGCTGCGGCGCAACTGGAAGCGGGACGACGATCCCGAACCTATCCTCGCTCCCTTCGAAAGCGACTTGCGCGCAGCCCAGGCGGCGCGCTCTTTGGAGGAACTCCTCGGAGCCGAGGGGCAAGCCGCGGCACGCTACTTCCGCCACTTCACCGCCATGCTCCGGCAAGAAGAAGCGACCGCAGCCTTTCGTTTCGACTTCACCAAGCGTAATCGCCGTCCTCCCACCGATCCGGTCAACGCCCTCCTCTCTTTCGGCTATGCCCTGCTCGTGCGCACGTGGACGGTGGTGTTGTCCGCAGTGGGTTTCGACCCGTATCGCGGCTTCTTCCACCAACCGCGCTACGGCCGACCGGCGCTTGCCCTCGACATGATGGAACCCTTTCGCCCGCTTCTAGTGGACTCGAGCGTGTTGCAAGCCATCAACAACGGTGAGGTGAAGGCCAGCGATTTGGTTCGCACGAGTGCCGGCGTGGCTATGACCGACGAGGGCCGCAAAAAGTTCATCGCTGCGTACGAACGCCGCTTAAGTCAGGAAGTGCTCCACCCCGTGTTCGGTTACCGCGTGAGTTACCGCCGCTTGTTGGAGTTGCAGGCTCGCCTGTTAGCCCGGCACCTGCTTGGAGAGATCGACGAATATCCCAATTTCACCACCCGCTAGCAATGAACGAAGAACACCTGTACATTGTTTGTTACGACATCCGCGACCCGAGTCGCTGGCGTAAAGTCTTTCGCAAGATGCGGGGTTACGGCGAATGGCTGCAGCTTTCTGTATTCCAATGCCGGCTGACGAAAATGCGTTTGGCAGAGCTGATTGCAGCACTGGATGGAATCATCCTCCACGGCGCCGATCACGTCCTCGTGCTCGATTTGGGTCGAGCGGACGGGGTGCGCCCGAGAGTCGTCAGCCTCGGCAGGCCGGTTCAAACTCTAGACAAGGGGCCAACCGTGATCTGATTTTTTTGCCGCGGGGCTTGCGAGCGCTGAGATCATGCGCGATTCGCTGGAGAGCGCTCGCACGCGCACGATCTTTGAATTTTCAAGGACTTAACCGCCCGACTTCGTTCGATCCCACTCCTCAAGATGGCGGCTCGACGCCCGCGAGCGTTCAGCGCTCGCAAACTCCGCAATTTCTCTTGTGCAACTCGGCACCTACAGGCAGACTGTGTTCCGCAGCGATTCGCTGCGGCCCAATTGAAGCGGTATGCTGTCATGAGTCCTGCGTCCTGCTTGATCGCGTGTTCCGCAGCGATTCGCTGCGGCCCAATTGAAGCCGGACGCTCCAGGCAGTCGTGCGCGCGCTGCCCGGGGGTGTTCCGCAGCGATTCGCTGCCGCCCAATTGAAGCCCCATGAAA